>DJMK01000085.1 GCA_002436485.1 Proteobacteria bacterium UBA6492 | reverse complement strand
TTGGTTTCCTCAATAGCCTGACCATAGCGTTCAAACTGTTCGTGGGAGGCACCAACGGTTAGTTCAAAACTGTTACTTACTAACCAGTTTACATAGCTGTATATCGAAAGGAAATCGGTGTCAAAATTATCAGCAGTAGTATTAGAGATATCAATGAAAGGAGGTATTATGTCACGTGTAGTTGTTAAGCTGTTATTATCGTAATTTATATCAGTAACTCCAGTCACAATATTAACACTATCCCCAGTAAATATATACTGAAGCTCGTTATTTTTATTTTCTATGTTGTCGTCGACTGTAACGATTGTAGTGGCAGTGATTGGAAAGGTAATCGTATTAAAATTTTCGGTATTGTTGTTTCTCTTTGTTTTAGCTACTGAGCCTAAAATAGAGTGTCTGTTTGCTGGCTTATATTTGAAACCGGCGCGCGTATATTCTGTTTGAATAGTAGTCCTTTCGTTAGGCTCGAATATCGAGGGATCAAAAACAAGATCCATATCGCCTTTATCTGTTTCTCGGTCGATGTGTTCAAGCTGAATGGAAAGTTTATTCGTCAGTTGTGCCTGCATGAATATATTAGTAATGTCATGCTCCACATCATTGTTCTCACGAAAGCCATCGCTTTTATAATTGTACTGTGCGGCACTTATTGCAAAGTTTTCATACAGACCCGCGACGATAGCTTCCGCGCCTCGCGTATTGTGATTGCCTAGAAAAAAATCTGCCGATGCCACAGCACCATTGCGGGTAAACAGACTAGTGAAATCCGAGGCGCTGTTGCCAAAGCTGTTGCCAATACTGAGTGTATCCAGGTCAACAAATGCAGACTGGGGTTGTATGGCAGTAAACCCAATGGGTTGATGCATCTTTGACTGAAAAAGTTCGCTCGCCTGGCCAATTTCATAACGTTGTCGACTTGAATAGGCATCGGCAAGTAATTGGTGTGCAGCGTGGTTCGCAGGATCAATGGCAAGTGAATCAGTTGCCTTGTTCACGGCTTGCTGCTCGAAAGCCAGATCCTGGTAGATACTTGCCTGGCTGACACTTCTTGCCGCTTCATCCTGGTCCAGTTGTAAACTGGANNTAATGCACCGACGGGATCATTTTCAGTTTGCTTGCGAATCGCGTCATAGTAGTAGGGTGTTGGATCATTAGGGTCTAGTTCTTTTGCCATGGCAAACTGTTCAGCATCCAGCGGTGTGCGTTTTTCTTCGTAGTAGGCCTTGCCGAGGTAACTACGAATAATGGCGTTGTTGGGATCCAGCATCGCGGCGATTTCGATATCGCGACGACCTTCGGCGAACTCGTTTCCACGAATCTTTGCCAGTCCTAATCCAAGACGCGGTAACGGGTCGGTTTGGTCCAGTAGAATGGCTTTTTCAAATGCGGCTTTGGCTTCGTCGATATCAATGCGCACCAGGTAGGCATAACCGAGAATACTTTGGGTTCGCGACAAATTGGCATTTAGCTGTGTTGCTTGCTGCGCCGAGTCGAGTGCATCATCCAGTTCACCGACGCTTAACTGCAATTCGGCCAGGCGCGCCCAGGCGATGGCGTTGTTTGGTGACTGTTTGGTGGCTTCGGTGGCACTGGCCAGCGCCATTTGCAGATCCAGTTTGGCCTGCCAGGCATAAGACAGTGCGATATGCGCAGCAGCTGACTGCGGTGCCTGTTGCACCGATTCACTGGCCAGGGCAAAGGCCCTATCCCTGTCGTTGTTCACGACAGCAATCACCGACAGCAATGCCTTTGCCTCGGCACTATCCAAAGTTTTCAGGATCTCTTCTGATTCACTGACACGGCCCGCATTTAGCAGGCGTGATGCCTCGGCCAGCTGGCCTTCTTTGGAATCGACAACAGGCGGAAAGTACAGTGCCCATTGCACGGCATCACGGGGTTTGGCGAGTAATACTTTGCTGGGTGCTGCATCCGATTTGGCAACGGCACTTTCACCATTGCTAATGCGTAACTCACCCTGGTCGTTTTGCGTCAGCACCGTGCCTTCGAATACGGTCACGGTGGTCTGTTGGTCAGTAATGGCCACCACGAACTCGGTGCCCTCGATGGCAGCATTAACGAATGGGGTGTTCACTTTCAGGCTGCGCGGCACGCGGCTGATAAAATGCGCGATGCCCTTGAACAGCTCCACCAGTGAAAAGGTCTCTTTTTCGATGGAGGTTAATTTGATCGCGGAGTTTTCATCCAGACGAACCAGCGTTTCGTTGGCAAGAATAATACCGGCACGGCTTTCATCACCAACGCGAATTTGATCACCGGGACAATAGATTTCGTTGAGAGTAACAGCCTGCCAGTTTGCAGTGTCGCTGCGTTTGGCTTCTACATTACCTTGAACCGAGGCGATTTTTGCCGCCCATGGATCACAGGCAGTCGATTCCGCGGCACCGCTTACCGGTACCAGCGTAAAGAAGAGAATAATCCACCCAAGTTGTTGACGGATGCGCATTCCTTGGTGCTCCGTTTATTTTTTTGATAATCCACATCCAGGTGTCGTAATACGTCTCACAATAAATGCTGACGCACCTCCCTCCCGTACGAAGTCCTTCCCTGTATCCCTGAATATCCTGATTTTTGTATACCTTGACATTGGGGGCGATCATCAAGGTATTACTATAAGTGCTGATTATAACCAGTTGTAATTAAAAGTGTTGGTATTTTTACCAATTTGTTTCACCGATGATCTTATATATAGCTTACTTCTCGCTCATTCGTATGATGCCGTCCCATTCGGCAGGGGGCTGGCGCAGGTATTCCTGAGTGAGCTGCTTGTAAAATTGGGATGGTCCGTCCAGTGGATTCTGCTCAAGATATTGACTGAAACGATCATATGCGCCTTGCCAATCGCCATGCGCAAACTGCTCAATAGCCTCAATAAATCGCGCTTGCTGATCATCGGTTACCTGTTTTTGTTTACCAAGCAGTTCATAAATAGTGATTGGTTTATGTTTGCCCGCCAGCAGAAAACGACCGAGTTTACGCGCGTTTATTCCGTCCAGTGATGCCAGCACGGCATCGGAGGCAAGAATGCGAGTACCCAGTTGCTTGTTGAGTCCTTCAATGCGGGTGGCTGTATTGACGATGTCACCGACTGCACGGTATTCATAGTGATCCACGGCACCGACATGACCCATAACAACTTCACCATAGTGCAGTCCCATGCGCGTAGGTAAGGCCATTTTCGGTTGCGCCGTATTGAATTCATCAACGGCAGCGCGAATATCCAGTGCCGCCAGGCAGGCTGCTTCGCGTTTTGCCCGGTCGTCATCGGCCGATGCCCAGATTGCCATGGCCGCATCACCTACCACGTCTGATACCACGCCATTATGCTGACGGATCGGGGTAAACAAAGTTTCGTAATAGCGGTTCATCAGGTTATGCAGGGCCTGCGGATCCAGTTGTTCGGACAATCTGGTGTATTGCTGAGCATCGGTCGCCAGGATGATGCCATGTACCTGCTGACCATCATCGGTAATATGGTTGATGCCCTCGGCCAGTTGATCAACCACGTTCACCGGCAGGTGATAACCAAATGCCTGCCGTATGTTACGGCGCTCGCGCTTAACATCCGTGTAACGCCAGAACAGGGTGGCCAGGGTAGCCAGTGGTACCTGCCATAGCACGGGAACAGCCAGCGGCAGCCAGTAACTGTTTTGTTTAAACGCAAGATAGGCAGCGATGCTGTAAATAAAGGCCAGGACCATGGCAGCAGGAATTTGCAGGTAACCCGGTAGCACGCGTAAACCAATACACAGCAGGATAGCCCAGCCAACCAACAAACTGATATCAAGCCAGGCAGCGGAGGCAGTCAGAGTCTCACCGGTCAGCAGGTTGGCAAATGCCGTGGCAATGATCTCAACGCCACTGATATCCAGCCCGCTGTCTGCGTCACTAAACACCGTGTAAAAACCGTCTTTTTGCTCGGGCTGGAACTGCTCCGAGAAACCCACCAGTACCACCTTGCCGGTAAGGTCGAGTTGTTCGTTAAACAGTACCTCGTGGTAGGGAATGGTCTGAATACTGCGTGCCGGGCCGTAAAAATTCAGGTAGCGGCTGTAGGGCGAGGTATAGGTGTTTATAAGTGTCGTAAGCAGACGTTGTTGTTGTGTATTGTAGTTTGCAGCATTGGTTTCTACTTGTCTGAGTAACTGCTCGCCCAATTGCGGGTTGTCCCTGAACAGCTGGCGCAGTTTCTTGGTCGTCACGTGTATTTGTCGTTGTGACACAAGTTGCTGCTGGTTGCCTGGCAAACCGGCTAGTTGTTCCGGAATGCGTGATGCGAGCAGGTGGTACAGTTCATCGTAGACCGGTAATGCATAGGTTTGCATCAGCACCACCGGCATAGTGGGCGCGTCACCCAGTGAAGGTTTATACAGCAGGAAGTGGTTGACCTTCGCCGGTACCTTGGGCAGCGGGAACGGGGCCATGCCAAGGGCGTTGTCCTTGAGTACCTTTACCGGTAGCACCAGCTTTTCAATATGCACGGTCTGCTTGGTGTCGACCGTGATATTTTCCTGGCGCAGGTATTGAAACAGGATCACGTTGCTGGCCTTTCGCATCTGTTCTGCGAAGGCTTGATTGTGTTCGGGGTCGCGTGGCTCGTCAAAAATGATGTCGAAACCGATAGTACTAACGCCCTTTTTGGCCAGTTTATTGACCAGGTGAGCATGCAGCACGCGTGGCCATTTGCGCGGTTTGTTCTCGAGCTCCAGTTTCGCGGATGAATCCTGGTCGATACTCACCACAACGACTTCAGGCGGAGCCACCTGCGGACCACGTATGTTGAATAGCCAGGACAGGCCAATTTCTTCTTCCAGCCAGCGACCCCATGGCGAACTGGCCAGCAGTAGCCCACTGATAGCAACGATTAGCCCAAGGGTTAAGCCCTTTTTTAAATTATGCCTTGTGTGGCGCCTGCGGGAGCTCTGTTCCATCACGTCGTTGAATTACGGCAAGGCTCTTTTATTAGTAGTGAATATCAATATAATTAAATATAACAATTACATATTTTACTAGTCAGTGATAGCGTTATTCGGTGATGCACGCAAGACAAGCATGAGTGGCGAGTATTACCGGGCAATCATAATTATAAACCCCGCTATGGGCGATGGCCCCCGGGGCAACATAGCATAGAGAGAGCGAGGTGTAGCATGCTTCACCGTGTGCATATTTTTTCTGAACTGGCGAATTCCGAACAGGATATCCTGACAAAACACTGCACCACACGCAGCTACCCGGCCAACAGTATACTTATCAATGAGGGTGATGATTCCAGTTCGCTCTACGTGATTGTAGAAGGTGAGGTCAAGGTGTTCGTCAACGACGAGCAGGGCAAAGAGGCTATTCTTAATATCATGGGCGAGGGTGAATATTTCGGTGAACTCTCGTTGATTGATGATGCGCCACGTTCCGCTTCGGTGATGACCACCCGGCCGACCAAAGTAATGATCATTACCAAGGCTGATTTTAAACGTTGCCTGAAAGAATATCCTGAACTGGCATTTAACCTGATACGCGCACTCAGTAAACAGGTGCGTGCGCTGACCGATAGCGTCAAGAACCTGTCACTGATGGATGTCTATGGTCGCGTTGCCCATACGCTGCTTGACCTGGCAGATGATATCGAGGGCAAGAAAGTCATCGAGCAAAAACTGACACACCAGGATATTGCCAACATGGTCGGTGCGTCGCGCGAAATGGTGAGTCGTATTCTCAAGGACTTGTCGACCGGCGGCTACATCTCGGTCGACAAGAAGAGCATCACCATTAATGAAAAATTACCAGCAGGCTGGTAGCCCGGTTTACGCACGAAACCGGGCCCCAATACACAACCGGCTTACTTATCTGCCTGCGAGAGTTGATCACCCTTTTTGCTGTTTTCAGTTTTCGAAAGATTTTCTTTCTCAACAGCTTCAGGTTTTTTGAATTCGGACTTTGGATGAATGTCGCCTGAGCCCTCTACCACGAGACAGTCAACCATCTCGTCAACGGATAGATGATTGGGACATTCGGCCATTGCAGAACTGCCAAGTACAAGACCACCAAAAATCGCGATTACCATTCCGGCACGTTTATTCATGTTAATTACTCCTGTCTGTTTACATTGAAAACGTGTCAGTGCACGGGGCGAGTCACAACTGACCATACTCAGGTTGGAATATTAAGCACACAGATCTTGCAACAGGCTTACAAAACCAGTTGTGTAAGAATTTTTAGAGGATGAAATAAAAGAGAATGCGCACGCATTCTCTTTTTATTAATTAATAAACGGTGAGTTTAGACTGTCTGGTAGTACAGGTTTTGCGGGTGATTGGCCTGGGCAAAGAAGTACCAGCGTTCTGCAAGCAGTCCGATGTACTGTACGATGAAAGCCGAGAACAGCAGAGTGGCATTGTTTTCATGCATACCAAGCCACAGCAATACCAGTGGTAGCGGGAACACCAGCAGCAGGAAAATCCACTTCATCGACTTCATTAACACCAATGAAGCATGATTAAAAAAGTCACGTGTATTGACCGAGCCACCCATGAAACCCATGGCCTTTTGCTTGATCGTGTTATGTCTCACACCGATGGCGGTTTGTACCGTTGACTTGGATTTAAGGTTGGCATTGCGAATCAGCGATGCAACACGTGTTATCAGTGCGGCAACGGTGATGATGGTGGACCAGATACCATAAAAGCGCATCAGTTCCGGCGCATTGTGTTGTGAAAATGCGGTCGCAAGTACGAAACCGGAGGCTGTACCGAGGAGTGTGTAGTTAATCACGGTTAACGGGCTGTGCCATTCTTGCAGAAACTTGAGACATGCGTAGATCATGCCGGTACAGATAAACAGTGCGAAGGTGGCCAGCATGCCGAGTGTTGCCACGATGAGCGTCAGTTGTAAGCGTGCGCCGGTTTCACTGGTAAACAATACGCTGTCCCAGCCAAGGTAATGCATCACCGCATAAACAAACACCAGGAACATCAGGATTGGCAACACGATTACTTCGCGTGACAGCCAGGAAGTGCGCCATTGTGATGCGGCGCGCCAGGCACGTTCCGGACGACCCAGGTGAAAGAACGATGCGATCAGTCCGCCGATCAGGAACAGCAGGGCAATGATGGCACCATAGCCATAAAATTGTGTGCTGTCCTGGCTTGGTAACAACTCAACAGCCGAGTAACTCTGTCCGGTGAACAGGGCAAGAAACATACCCTGTCCTACACCGATCAAGGTTGTTAAAAAGATAACACTAAAAGCCGGATGCATATCTAAATCCTCGTTACCAACTGGTTGAATCGTCGAGTGTTGGTCCGTCGACAGGCTTGCTTGGACCGCGCTCTTCTTTCTTCAATGGGTTGTCTGCACGTTGCAGTTCATCTTCATGAATATGCATCCGTGTCTTGCGTCTTGGTAAATAATGATTCGCCGGCTTGGTACCCCATTCCGGCATTAACTGGTAGCCACCTTCCTCACGAATGGTCACGGAAACTTCTGAGCTGGAATCGTGTACATCACCAAACAGGCGCGCATTGGTTGGGCAGGCAAGTACACAGGCCGGTTTTCTCTCGCTCTCAGGTAGTGACTCATCGTAAATGCGATCAACACACAGGGTGCATTTTTTCATGACCTTCTGTGTCTCATCGATCTCGCGTGCACCATACGGGCAGGCCCACGAACAGTAACGACAGCCTATACACTTGTCGTAGTCCACCAGCACGATACCGTCTTCCTCGCGCTTGTAGCTGGCGCCGGTTGGGCAAACGGGCACACAGGGTGGATCCTCGCAATGCAAACAACTCTTGGGAAAGTGCAGCGTTTCAGTTGAAGGAAACTCACCGATTTCATAGGTCTGCACACGATTAAAGAAAGTACCGGTAGGATCCTTGCCATACGGATTTTCATCGGTCATGAAACCGGAGCTACCGGAGGTGTTCCATTCCTTGCAACTGGTTACGCAGGCATGGCAACCAACACAGACATTTAAATCAATTACCAGTGCTAACTGTGTCATTATCCTGCCTTCCTTTTGTTAAACATGCCGGCAAAGAAGCCCAGGCGTTTACGTGTTTTCCCGGTCCCCGGTAATGCTGGCATGGCATTGAACTGCGGATAGCTTTCTGCAGGTTCATCAGCTGTTGCCGGGTAGATGCGCACACGCACATCGTACCAGCCGGCCTGGCCGGTCACGGGATCAGAATTGGAAACATGTTCACCGGCTTCGTTGGGTGGTAGTTCTTCACTGATGACGTGATTCAACAGGAAACCTTTCTCGGATTCGTTGGCATTATCATCAAGTCGCCAGGCACCTTTTGATTTACCAATCGCGTTCCAGGTCCACACGGTACCGGGTTCAACCGCTTCACTGTAGCGGCATAAACAACGNNTGGATGAACATACATAAAGTTGTAGGTGTGAATCTGGCGTAGCCAGGCATTTTGTGAATCCCACGAGTGATACATGGCCATGGGGCGCTGTGTGACAGCGTTCAACGGATACTTGTGCTTGTCCGTCAGGTGCGATTCCAGTGGTTCAAAGTAGAATGGCAATGGATCGAAATAGGTTTCGATGCGCTTACGCAAATGATCAGGTGGCTGCTTACCATCAGTTTTACCTTGTGCAGCCAGGCGAAACTTCATCAGGATTTCTGAATAAATATGAATATTGATGGGTTCCGCATAACGTAACATGCGGTGTTCCTGTGCCCAGTTCAGGTAACCACGATTCCAGTTACGCATGTACTGGAACGATTTGGGCATTTCGTAATGAAAGACACAGTTGTTCTTTTCATACATTTCCCACTGGTTCGGATTCGGTTCACCTTTCATGAATTTCTCACCGCCCTTGCCACGCCAACCGGCCAGGAAGCCGATACCGGAACCGGGATCCGTTTCATAGTTGACGACAAAGTCTGGGTAATCACGAAACTTGCGTGAACCATCCTTGTGGGTAAATGCCGGGAATTTCAGGCGCGAAGCCAGTTCAATCAACACGTCCTGGAATGGTTTGCATTCACCCGCCGGCGGGACCACCGGAATGCGTACAGAATCTACCGGACCATCGAATTCGGAGATGGGGCGATCCAGCATCGACATCACGTCATGACGTTCCAGGTAGGTTGTATCGGGTAATACGAGATCAGCAAACGCCGTCATCTCTGACTGAAATGCGTCGCACACAATCAGGAACGGAATCTTATATTCACCGTTTTCCTTTTTGTCGTTTAACATTTCGCGCACGTCCGAGGTATTCATGGATGAGTTCCATGCCATGTTCGCCATAAAGATTAACAAGGTATCGATCTCGTACGGATCGCCGCGCCAGGCATTGGTAATCGCGTTATGCATCAGGCCGTGTGCGGCAAGCGGGAATTCCCATGAAAATGCCTTGTCGATGCGTGCCGGTTCGCCTTTTTCATCTACGAACAGGTCATTGGGATCGGCCGGCCAGCCCAGTGGCATACCATTGAGCGGTGTATTGGGTTGCACATCATCCCAGGATTTTGGTGACTTGGCGCAGGGCGGAATCGGACGCGGAAACGGTGCCTTGTGACGAAAACCGCCGGGGCGATCAATCGTGCCGAGCACGGTCATCAAAATAGATAGCGCGCGAATACTCTGGAATCCATTGGAATGCGCTGCCAGACCACGCATGGCATGAAAGGCAACAGGGTTGCCAGTGATAGTCTCATGATCCTTGCCCCATACGTCAGTCCAGGCAATCGGTAATTCAATTTTCTCATCACGTGCGGTGATACCCATTTCATAGGCCAGACGCTTGATGGTTTCAGCCGGTATGCCAGTGACTTCGGATGCCCATTCTGGCGTGTAATTGGCAACACGTTCTTTCAATAATTCAAATGAAGGTTTGGCTTTGCGGCCGTCAGTTAGCTTGAATTCGCCCAGCAGGAAAGGGTCAGCATCTTCTGTGCGTGCGGGGACCGCCTTGTCGTTATTGCGATCCCACCAGACGCGATCCTGTGGATCAAAACAGTCCGGGTCATGGGCAATGTCAGTCCGCACAAACAGGCCAAAGTCATCGCTGGCTTCATTGGTGCTGACCAGCTCGGCTGCATTGGTGTATTGCACCAGGAACTCGCGATCATACAGACCGGTGCGAATCAATTCGTGAATGATGGCCAGCATCAGTGCGCCATCGGTACCGGGTTTGATTGGCACCCATTCGTCGGCAATGGCCGAGTAACCGGTACGCACCGGATTGATAGAAATGAAACGGCCACCGTTGCGCTTGAATTTCGATAGCGCCATTTTCATCGGGTTGGAATGGTGATCTTCAGCTGTACCGATCATCACGAACAGCTTGGCGCGATCCAGGTCGGGACCACCAAACTCCCAGAAGGATCCACCAATGGTGTAGATCATACCGGTCGCCATGTTGACCGAGCAAAAGCCGCCATGCGCGGCATAGTTTGGAGTACCAAACTGCTTGGCAAACAGGCCAGTCAGGGCCTGCATCTGGTCACGGCCGGTAAACAGGGCAAACTTCTTGGGGTCGGTAGCGCGCAGGTGGGACAAGCGCTCTTCCATGATATTAAAAGCCTCGTCCCAACTGATGGGCTCGAATTCGGCATCGCCCCGGTCGGCGCCTTCCTTGCGTTTGAGTGGCTGGGTCAGGCGGGCAGGGGAATATTGTTTCATGATGCCCGAGGCACCCTTGGCACAAATCACCCCCTTGTTGAGCGGGTGATCCGGATTACCCTGAATGTAGCGCACTTCACCATCACGTAGGGTCACACGAATGCCGCAGCGGCAGGCACACATGTAACAGGTAGTGTTTTTGACTTCGATGCGACCTTCAGGCGCTTTCAGGGGATCGTGAACAACCGACATAGTTACCTCAGCGTTTGCAAGTCATGGTATCAGCATGGCTGATGAATTTATCGCCAGCGACGTGCGGTGGACGAGATGCGACTCTAAAGCCCACTAGTATATAAGAAAATAGTAATAAAGTAATATATTTGCGGTATTAATGGGCCAATAACACTAATAATAAGGCTTATTTCGGGCCTGATTATGTCATTAATTTATGTCGAATTTCTTAGGGGCCTGAATTTGATCATGTCCTGAATAGCCCCGGTCCGAGTGTGATACGACCAACTGGATTTGGCGCTATTCTAAATTGGAGGGTTTCAACTGGCGTGTCCGCCAGTCGGATCTGAAAGGGTGTTGGGAATAACGGCGGAGCGCACCGCAACAATACGAACCCGCTTGTTATTTATATAAGACAGTACTCGGTTTGTTTGAGCAGTAAACCGATGTGAAATTGGTCACAACAAATAAAATGATTTTTAGTGCGAGTTAGTCACGCTTGAAGGAAACTGTCATGAAAATAATTTCCCAGTATGTAATAATTGTTAAATAGCTGAATTTTCGCTGTTTCTTAATATATTTTTAATGTTGTGTCGAGTAAGTTGCGACAGCGAAATCAACGGACATTATTTTGTATTTTACCAAGGCCACAGTACGGAATACCCGCACGGGTCGTAGCCTGTTCCTCCCCTTAGGGTTCAGAAGTTTCTCCCTGCATAAATTTATTTTTTTGTCTCTCACGTCGCTTGTGCTTGTTTTAGTTTCTGCAACGTCGAGCTATGCACAGGCAATTAAACTTGAAACCGACCAGGCAATATCCAGCGCCGGTTATTATCAACTTAGCTGGGATTTTGAGGATGCACCAACAGACACGGTTTTCATTGTCGATGAAAGAACATCTGAGATGTCATTGGCAACCCCTATATATAGTGGTAAAGATACAGCGATGGTTATCAGTGGCAAACCGGACGGCACATACATTTACCAGGTACGCAGCGCAGATAACCAGTACCAAAGTAATGCGATAGAAGTTGTAGTTTCCCACCATTCACTAGCAACAGCGTTCAGATTTTTCGTGCTTGGTGCAGTTGTTTTTATTGTTTTGTTGATTGTTATTTTGCGTGGTAACAAGGTTACACGTAACGAGTAGGTCTATGCCCATATCTATTAATAGTGAACGTCTGAAACAGGATATCGAAGACCTTGCGGCTATTGGACGCCGGGAAGATCATGGCATTTATCGCATGGCGTTTTCCGAAGGCGATATAGCAGGCAGGGAATGGTTTAAACAGAAACTTGAGGCAGCAGGTCTTGAGGTATATGAAGACGGTGCCGCAAATATACATGGTCGCCTGGGTTGGGATGGCAAGACCCCGAGCGTGATCACTGGTTCACACCTGGATACTGTTCCGGGAGCCGGTCACCTGGACGGTGCACTCGGTGTTATGACCGGCATGGAATGTTTACGCCGTATCAAGGAAGAAAATATAAAGCTCAATCATCCACTTGAAGTTATCGCTTTTAGTGATGAGGAAGGTCGTTTCGGTGGCATGCTGGGTTCACAATCCTTTACTGGCATGTTGACACCGGAGTCGATTCACAATGCAGTAGATCTTGATGGTGTTACGCTCACTGATGCGATGAAGCAGGTTGGCTATGATTCGATGAATGCCCTGCATGCACGCCGTAGTCCGGAAAGTATTCACGCCT
This sequence comes from Proteobacteria bacterium UBA6492, assembly GCA_002436485.1. Classification (GTDB taxonomy): domain Bacteria; phylum Pseudomonadota; class Gammaproteobacteria; order UBA6429; family Thiohalophilaceae; genus UBA6492. The sequence goes on along the minus strand of DJMK01000085.1, from coordinate 5,859 downwards.
TTGTTGAAATGCATATTGAGCAGGGTCCGATACTCGATCAAATGGGCTTTAGCGTAGGCATTGTTGATGCCATTGCCGGTTTGTTCAAATGGGATGTCAGTTTGATCGGCGTACCCAATCATGCTGGTACTACACCCATGCATATGCGTAACGACGCGTTCCAGGGCCTGTCCGAGTTTGCCTCACAGTTACAACGCATACTGGATGAAAATGGTGGTGAACGCAGTGTGGCCACCATTGGTCGTGTTGAAATATTACCCGGTGCGGCCAACGTGGTGCCCGGACGTGTCGAGTTTTCTCTGGAAGCGCGTGATACCGAGCAAAGAATACTGGATGAATTACAGGGTGCGTTTCGGCGGGCACTTTCAGCGATAGCCCGGCGCTTTAACCTGATGTTTGAATTCAAGGTGCTCAGTGATATAGCGCCGGTGAAATGCTCCACAGGTTTGCTCAAGGATATAAAAGAGGTCACTGAGGAGCTGAAGATTGAAAGCCTGCAAATGGCAAGTGGCGCCGCCCATGATACGCAGATGCTCGCCACTATCACCCGTGCTGCGATGATTTTTGTTCCCAGCAAGGATGGTCGCAGTCACTCGGTTGCGGAATGGACCGACATGAGCGATATCGAAAAAGGTGCAAATGTACTATTGAATACGCTGGTTAAACTTGCTGGAGAAAAAGAGTGACCGATCAGAAAGACGATGCATTTGCTGACTTGCGCAGGACAGACCTTGACGATGTCGACGAAAAATACCTGCATATTGATCCGCTGCGTGACAGTTACCGCGAGGCGGTCATTGAGACACCCGAGCAAAAGCAAGCACTGCAACTACACCGGGTTGCCTTATTGGTGATCGATCTGCAATACCTGGATGCGGCACAGGGTTACGGTGTGTTTGATGACAGCAATACCTCTGGTGTACCTATTGAAGCACAGGAATACTATTTCAAGCGGCTCGATCACGTTGTATTACCCAACGTGCGAAAGTTGCAGGATACCTTTCGCGATTTAAAGCTGGAGATCATCCACACACGAATACAATCCCTCACCAGAGATGGACGCGACCGCAGCGTCGGCCACAAACGGCTCGGTCTGCATGCTGCTCCCGGTTCCAAGGAAGCGGAATTCCTGCGCGAAGTTGCACCCAAGGGGGACGAGTTAATTATCAATAAAACCGCCAGTGGCGTGTTTAATGCAACAAACATCGAATACATTCTGCGTAACATGAACATCGACAGCCTGTATGTCTGTGGTGTCTACACGAATGAATGTGTTTCCACCACGGTGCGCGACGCCTGTGACCGGGGTTTTTACACCACGTTGATTAACGATGCCTGCGCCACGGTAACACCGGAATTACACAATGCCACGGTAAGTACGGTACGTGACCGTTACTCACGGGTACTGACGACCGATGAAGTGTGCAAGGAAATCAGGCAGGCAGGAAAGAATGAATAACGTTAACAGCGCCATACTGGATGCCAATATCGGCTGGATGATTCTCGCCGGCTTTAGCGTCATCTGGATCTGGCTGGGCTGGTTCTGGGGCCGCAAGGCAAAAGGACTGGAAGATTTCATGCTTGCCGGTAGAAACGTTGGTATGGCACTGGGCATCGCAACGGCCATGGCAACCTGGGTGACCAGCAATACCACCATGGTTGCACCACAGCTGGCGTTTCAACTGGGTATCTGGGGCATGCTGGGTTATTCACTGGGATCGGTTGGATTGATGTTGTTTGCGCCGATGGCAAGGCGCATACGCCAATTACTACCACATGGGTATACCAGTGGTGATTTTATTCGGCTGCGTTATGGTGTCTGGACCTGGCGCTTGTTCCTGGTGATTTCATTGGTATATGCCATTGGTTGGTTAATCAGCCTGGGTATGGCAGGCGGCGTGTTGATTCATGCATTAACCGGTATCGAATACCAGTATGGCATGACTGTCATCCTGACGATTTGTGTTATTTACACGGTGCTTGGTGGATTACGCGCGGTCATCGGTACCGATTTTATTCAGACCATTCTTATTCTTGTCGGCGTAGTAGTACTGGCCATTCTGACTATCAACCATGTCGGCTTTGAAGACATGCATAGTAACCTGCTGGCCGAACGTCCCGAGTTACTCAACCTGTTAATGCCAGCAGCCATCATGTTTCTATTTAATAACTTGCTGTTTGGCGTCGGTGAGATTTTTCACTCCAACGTCTGGTGGTCGCGTGCGTTTGCATTTCGTAAAGATGTTGGTTTTAAAGCCTATCTGATTGCCGGTATCTTCTGGGTGCCAATCCCGATCGTAGCTGGCTTCATTGCACTGGCAACACCGGCGTTGGGACTTAATGTGCCTGCCGCGGACATGGTTGGACCGATGGTGGCTGCCAAGTTGCTGGGCGTGGGTGGTGCGATACTGGTGTTTATCATCGTCTTCTCGGCGCTCGCTTCCAGCCTCGATTCACTACTTGCTGCGACCAGTGACCTGGTACTACAGGATATTTACCGTGGTCACATCAATCCAAAGGCGGATGATGAGAAGCTACGCCGCATGGCAAAGATCATCATACTTTTGTTAGGCGTTATTACCTGGCTGATCTGTCTGCCCCGTGTTTCAACATTGGCCAGTCTGTTGCACTTTATGGGTGCATTCGTCGCCAGCACAATTTTCCCCATTATCGGTGGCCTGTACTGGAAACGCGCCAATGCCTATGGTGCATTTCTTGCAATGTTATCCGGAACGATCGTGGGCTTGATTGCATTTAATGTCATCGGATTCTATGTCGCAGCACTGGTTTCTGCAGCTGTTTCCATGCTGGTGACACTTGTCAGTATCATGATGTCAAAAGCGGATTTTGACTGGACTATGTTGAAAACAAAACGGGAGGCGAGATCATGATCGCATCAGTTGGTTTTCTGTCCGCCATTGTGGTCATAGCAGTGGCAATCACAGTGTTGTCTCCAATCATACTTTTACTGTTATGGGTAAAAGACTGGAAGGGTAAAAAGATATGGTAAAGCAAAAAGTTCTGTCCAAGCTCAAAGAGCGTATTGAACCGGAAAGCTGGGCCGAAGGCATTGAAATGCCGCTGGAGTTAATGGGTGCGACCCACGAGGACCCCGCCGTACTGGCCGATATTGCGTATCGTTCAATTATTACCGCCAGGCAATTTGATCGTGACAAGGTTGCACAGTTATGTCGTCTCGCAGCGAAATACGAAACAGCGCAACAAACCAGCCAGTTTCCGCTGACGGGTAAAATCCTGATCAGTGCTTTCTATGAGCCTAGCACGCGAACTCGGCTGTCGTTTGAGAGTGTCTGGCACAGGCTGGGTGGTGACATCATATCCATTACCGATCCTTCCACCACCGGTATTGCCAAGGGTGAGTCCTACAAGGATGTTGCGGAGATGATGAACCACTACGGTGACATCGTAGTGCTGAGAGATTCGAACGAAAATGCAATTTTTGAAATGGTTGAATCACTGCGAATTCCAATCGTCAATGCCGGTAATGGTACGGATGAACATCCGACGCAGGCCCTGGCCGACATGTATGCCCTGTTCAAGTGGCGCCCGGAGCTGATTACCGGTGATGTTCCTGAAGATAAAAAAATTACAGTTTGCGTAATAGGTGTGCCCGGGCGAATGCGTACCGTGCGTAGCCTGTTATATTTTCTTGCCATGTTTTCCGATGCAATCAACGAAGTAATTCTTGTGTGCAACATGAAAAATCCATTTTCAGACGGACAGCAGAAAGAACTCGAGCAAGCTGGTTTGAAAATGCGCGTGCAGCCATTTCTGGATGATGCCTTGCCGTCTAGCGATGTTGTTTATATCAATGCCATTGCCTGGGTCGGAGACAGTTATGAAGCACATGGTACCGAATATACACTGAATGCATCTTCACCGTTGAAAGAAGGTTCCATCATTCTGCACCCACTGGCGCGTGGTGATGAATTATCTACGGATCTGGATGACACCGATCATAACTGGTATTTCGCACAGGCGCGGGGTGCCGTCTATGTGCGCATGGCACTATTAAGCACCATTATGCGTTTCTGATTTTATCCCTTTTACGTTTTTCAATTATTTTTAATTCAGGTCAATTATTATATGTGTGGTATAGCAGGAATATTTCATAGTCGAAAAGATAAATCCGTCGATCCCCAGTTACTGGTTAACATGGCAGCGATTCAATATCATCGTGGCCCGGACGGTTTTGGTTACAAGATTTTTGAAGACAGTGGTGTTGGCTTTAGCCATGCTCGCCTGTCAATTATTGATTTGAATGAGGAGCGCGCACGCCAACCTTTCATATCCAAGGATGGCAGTCTGTTACTGGCACATAATGGCGAGTTTTACGATTACAAGCGTATTCGTGCAGAACTGACGTTGGATGAGGCGCGCTTTGCCACCAAGAGTGATTCGGAGATGGTATTGCACCTATATCCGAGACTGGGTCTGGAGGACATGTTACCGCATTTGCGCGGTGAGTTTGCCTTTGCACTGTTTGATAAAAAACATGATCGCCTGGTACTGGTACGCGATCGCTTTGGTGTCAAACCACTTTACTGGGCCGAGGCTAATGACCAGATCGTATTTGGTTCCGAGCTGAAGGTATTGTTTGCCCATCCGGATGTGCCGCGTCATTTCAATGCCGAGGGTGTCTTCCATCAACTCATGCAAACAATTGTACCGGGAACGACAGCCTTTGATGGTATTCACCAGGTCAAGCCGGGACACGCTATTACTATCGAGCGTAAACATGGCAAGTTCGAGATAAACGAATTCAAATACTGGGATATGGACTTCCCGACCATGGACGAGCGTCAGAAAAATGATGTGAATGATGAAGCTTATTATATAGAGGGTGTAAAGCGTGAACTATTGAATGCCGTGCAGTTACGTCTTGAAGCGGATGTGCCGGTTGCCTGTTACCTGTCGGGTGGTATTGATTCATGTTCCACGCTTGGCATGGCCGCCGCCAGTCAGCAATCACCGGTGAAGGCGTTCACTATCGGATTTGATGACAGTGATTACGATGAAACACCGATTGCGCGTGAAATGGCCGAGTCGGTTGGTGCTGATCAGGATGTCATGTTGCTCAAGGCCGATCATTTGTACGACAACTTCGAGGAGACCATCTGGCATACCGAGCGAACCATTTATAACACGCTGGGTGTTGCCAAGTTGTTGATGAGCCGTCATGTGAATAATGCGAACTACAAGGTAGTTGTGACTGGCGAAGGTTCAGATGAGTTGTTTGGTGGTTATCCCGCGTTTCGTCGCGACATGTTTTTGCATGGTATGGATACCCTGTCGGCTGCAGAGCGTGCAGAGTGGGAAGCCATGCTGGCAGAAGCGAACAAACTATTCAAAGGCGCCATGCTGGCAGAAGATGAAGTCAGTGACCCTGCGCTCAACGAACTGGTAGGTTTTACGCCATCCTGTTTGCAACCCTGGCTGGCAACGGCAGAGCATATACCGGAACTGATGCATGAAGATTTACGTGCACAAATCAAGGATTACCAACCCGGCGAGGCAATCGCTAACGCACTTGACGGTGACATGCTGGCGGAGCGTCATCCTTTGGACAAGGCGCAATATGTCTGGATCAAGACTATGCTGGAAGGGCAGATCCTGACCTGGGGTGGTGATCGGGTTGATATGGCAAACTCCATGGAAGCACGACCACCGTTCCTGGATCATCACCTGGCCGAGTTTGCCACGCGAATACCACCGGGAATGCGTATCAAGGGACGTACTGAAAAATACGTATTGCGCGAAGCCATGAAAGGCGTCTTACCCAAGGTGCTCTACGAACGTGAAAAGTTTGCCTTTATGGCACCACCAGCACATACCGAT
>DJMK01000178.1 GCA_002436485.1 Proteobacteria bacterium UBA6492 | reverse complement strand
CCTTGATGCGATTGCCATGGCAAAACAGGCCAACTATACCGCGGTGATTTCGCACCGTTCAGGCGAGACCGAAGATACCACTATCGCTGACCTGGCGGTGGCAACCTGTGCCGGTCAAATCAAGACTGGCTCTATGTCCCGTTCTGATAGGGTTGCGAAATATAACCAGTTGTTACGCATTGCTGAACACCTGGGTGATAGTGCCCGCTACGCCGGCCAAAAAGCGTTCTATAATTTAGGAATGTAACAAGGAAGATAGAGCATGAAAATTATAGCTGCCAGTTTGATAGCGCTTTTAATCGTGCTGCAATATGACCTCTGGGTGGGCGAAGGTAGCCTGACAGCCGCATGGCAACTGGAAGATACTCTTGCTGATCAAAAACAGGAAAATGATCGTCTAAAATCGCGCAATGATACGCTTGCTGCCGAAGTTCAGGATCTGAAAAGCGGTCTCTCGGCCATCGAAGAGCGTGCACGGAGTGAGCTGGGGATGATCAAAAAAGATGAAACTTTTGTGCAGGTTGTTGAAGATAAAAACTAACGCTCTGCAACGCACCTGATTACCCAAATTTATGTCTACCGATACTGCCATGTCTTCACGTGAAAGATACTGGGTCATAATTCCGGCTGCCGGTATCGGTAAACGCATGCGTTCGGATATTCCGAAACAGTATTTACCATTAGCAGGTCGGACCGTACTTGAGCACACACTGCATCGGCTATCCTCGCACCCCGCGATCGCAGAAATTGTTGTTGTCATTGCTGAGAATGATGAGTATTGGCATAAGTTAAAACTCGACTGGGTTGCTAAGCCTGTTTCAACAGTGATTGGCGGGGACGAACGTTGTTTTTCGGTTTTAAATGGTTTGCAATATCTCTCGCAACGCGCTGAAGCCAGTGATTGGGTGTTGGTACATGATGCGGCACGACCTTGCATACGACCCGGTGATATCAATTTACTGCTTTCGCAATGCCAGGGTACCGATGGCGGCCTATTGGCAACGCAGGTGCGTGACACCATGAAACTGGCAGACGAACATGGGAGTGTGGCAAATACCATTGATCGGAGTAACCTGTGGCATGCATTGACACCCCAGATGTTTCGCTATATAGCCCTGAAAGAATCACTGGAAACTGCTATCAAGCTAAAACAGCTGGTAACAGATGAAGCCATGGCCATGGAAGCGGCCGGTAACAAACCAAAACTGGTTGCAGGCCACGCCGACAACATCAAGATAACTCAGCCAGAAGACCTGTCGCTAGCTGCATTCTATCTGCAGCAACAATTTGATCAGGGTGTCGGCGTGTTTGACGATGGTATGGCAGACGGAGGCTAGCTAGAACCATGCGCATGCGAATTGGTAATGGCTTTGATGCCCACAAATTTAAACAAGGCGTGCCCCTGGTGCTGGGCGGTGTTTCGGTGCCATATGAATACGGGCTTGAGGCGCATTCAGATGGCGATGTTGTAATTCATGCCCTTTGTGATGCACTGCTCGGAGCAATTGCGGCGGGTGATATCGGCCAACATTTTCCGGATAGCGATAAACAATATGCCGGCATTGATAGTCGGCTTCTGTTACGCGACGTAATAAAAATGCTTTCTGCTAAACATGCGCAGCTTGAAAATGCAGATATCACCATCATTGCGCAAGCGCCCAGGATTGCACCTTACATTAACCAGATGCGAAAAGTTCTGGCAGACGATCTCGGCGTACTTATTGATCAGGTCAGCATTAAAGCCACAACTACCGAAGGCATGGGCTTTACTGGCCGCAAAGAAGGTGTTGCGGCACTCGCCAGCGTGCTGGTTTCTTTAAAATAAAACTTTTTCCCGCAGCGCACTGGCATGGAATTAACTACCACATTGGTTTTGCCTTATGCATATACCGAACCATTGGCAAGCGGTCTAATACGACATACTGCAGATGATTTTTTTGTCGATGAAGAACTGGGGTTTTCGCTCAGCGGTGAAGGTGAACACGTTTATCTGCAATTCGAAAAACGTGACACAAATACGGCATGGCTAGCTGGTGAAATAGCGAGCCACGCAGGTGTAAAAAACCGCGACGTGGGTTATGCCGGTCTCAAAGATAAACATGCTGTTACAAGGCAGTGGTTCAGTGTTTACCTGCCATCAAAAAAAGAACCGGATTGGCTAGAGTTGCAATCCGACAAGGTTTGTCTTTTAGCGTGCAGGCGCCACAAGGCAAAGTTACGGCGTGGCGCCATTCGTGCCAACCATTTTCGTCTCGCTGTGCGAGATTTTCATACCGGCCCGCATCTTCTTGATAAAAGAGTAACGGCCATCAAGCAGCATGGTGTGCCGAATTATTTCACTGAACAACGATTTGGGCATGATAACGCAAACATACGTCGGGCTTATGAACTCTTTAGTGGTCAGCTGAAGTTGAAGAATCGCCAAAAGCGCGGTCTGCTGTATTCCGCGGCACGTTCCTGGTTGTTTAACCAGTTACTTGCAAAACGTGTACATGAACGAAACTGGAGCAAAGCGCTGTCGGGCGATGTCATGATGTTGGCGGGCAGTAAACGTTATTTTGTGACATCAAATGAACGCCCCGAGGACTTACAACATCGCATCGATGAACAGGATATTCATCCCAGTGGTGTCTTGTGGGGAAAAGGCGAACTGGAAACGATGCTTGATGTACAACAAATGGAATTGCAGGTTGCAAAAGACTACGACAAGTTAGCTGGCGGCCTGGAGCGCGCCGGTATCAAGCAGGCACGTCGTAGTTTGCGAGTAATACCCAGCAATCTGCGGTATGAGTATGAGGAAAATACATCGGTGCTGACACTGTGCTTTGCGCTGGAAAGCGGTGCCTATGCAACGGCGGTATTAAGAGAAATTGTTGCCTATACCATCCCTTCGGCTGCAGAGTAGACAGACGGTGATTATTTTTTTCGTCTCAACAGGACATACACTGCGCCAGTACCTCCATCCACCGGCTGGGCAGAGCAAAATGCCAGTATGTCGTCACGGCGCTGCAACCATTGGTTAACCTTACCTTTTAACACCGGCTTTTTTTCTTTTGATCCAAGCCCCTTGCCATGCACGATGCGAACACACCGCATGCCGCGTTGCTGGCAACGGCCTAGAAAATTGACCAGGGCTTCCAAAGCCTGTGCTGATGTCATGCGATGTAAATCCAGCTCTGCTTCCACAGGGTAATGACCACGTTTGAGTTTTCGTATCACGGAATTCTGTACGCCACCTCGCGAGTATATGAGCTCCTCACCGGTTTCGATGTCATCCTGCGTGATGGGCATGCTGATTGCTTCCTGCAAGGACGCCTGTTCGTCCATGATACGCTGATGCGGGATCGGTTTTACGCGTGGACGATGCGGTTTAATTTTGTCCTGGGCCAGTTTACGCACCCCCTTTACGGCTTGCGCGAAAAGTGAATTGTCGTTATTCGTGTCGTCTGTTTGATCGTTCATCAGCTATCGGCTCGTACAGAATGTGTCACAGCAATGATTTTCCAGTATATTACCCCACGGGCCGCAGGTTGTGCCCGTGAGGATACCGAGTTTTCATGCATATTTTGCTCAGTAATGATGATGGTTATGAATCGCCGGGAATTCAGTGCCTGGCAGAACACCTCAAGGACATTGCCCGTGTCACCGTCGTTGCGCCGGATCGCAACCGCAGCGGGGCCAGTAACTCACTGACGCTGGATGATCCGATTCGGGCGTACACGATGCCGAATGGCGTTATACGTGTAGACGGTACACCCACCGACTGCGTCCACTTGGCCATCACAGGATTGCTCGAAAAAGAACCAGATATGGTCATTTCGGGGATCAATCAGGGCGCAAATCTTGGCGACGATGTGCTTTACTCTGGAACGGTTGCTGCGGCCATGGAAGGGCGCTTTCTAGGCCTGCCTGCCCTGGCCGTGTCCCTGATCGGGCCGAATCCAGTCCATTATGACAGCGCGGCTCGGGTAGTTCGCTTCCTGTTAGAACGGCTCCAACAACACCCCTTGTCGTTTGATACGATTTTAAACATCAATGTGCCGGATTTACCCTACGACAAACTGGCAGGCTACCAGACAACGCGCCTGGGACATCGCCATAAGTCGGAGCCCGTGATCAGACAAACCGATCCCCGCGGCCGAGACATATTCTGGGTGGGACCGCCCGGCGAAGAGCAGGATGCCGGCGAAGGCACGGATTTTTATGCCGTTCGACACAACTATGTCTCGGTAACTCCGCTACATATCGATTTGACGCGTCATGCCGTGTTGCGTGAACTGAGTGAGTGGCTTGGAGGATAAGGTGTCTGGTAATCAGCTTCAGGGCATTGGCATGACATCCCAGCGTACCCGTGATCGACTGATCAACAGGTTGATCGAGGAGGGTGTTTCAGACCAACGAGTGCTGGAAGTGATTCGTAATACACCGCGCCACCTGTTTATGGACGAGGCCATGGCCAGTCGTGCCTACGAAGACACGGCATTACCAATTGGCCATGGACAGACCATTTCGCAACCTTATATTGTGGCCAGAATGACCGAGATATTGCTGCAGCCAGTCGTCCCCAGCAAGGTGCTGGAGATTGGTAGTGGTTCGGGTTATCAGGCAGCGGTTCTCGCGCAGCTAGTTGACCAGGTTTACAGTGTCGAACGGATTAATCATTTACTCTCGCAGGCGCGGCAGCGGCTGCAACAACTCAAATTATTTAATGTACATTTTCGCTTGGGTGATGGTTACCAAGGCTGGCCTAAACAGGCACCTTTTGATGCGATTATCCTTACCGCTGCCCCGGAGCATGTGCCGAAACAACTCGTGCAACAGCTTGCTATGGGTGGCCGCATGATTCTGCCGGTCGGATCCGGATTACAACAACGACTGGTTGTTGTTACCAGAACCGATAGTGGGTACGAAGAAGAATATCTCGATGAGGTGAGTTTCGTGCCAATGATAAAAGGTCAGGACTAAATGAAAATATTTTCCGCCATGTTTGAACGTGCCATGCTCTGGTCGAGACATCGCCATGCACCTTATTACCTGGGCGGACTCAGTTTCCTGGAGTCCTGCGTGTTGCCGTTTCCACCGCCCGATGTGATGTTGGCGCCTATGTCATTGGCAAATACGGCCAAGGCATGGCGTTACGCGATTATTACGACCATTACTTCGGTGCTTGGCGGGTTACTCGGTTATGCCATTGGTGTTTTCTTTTTTGAACTAATCAAGCCATTGCTGCACGAGTATCACTACTGGGACAAATACCAGTCAGCGGTGGGCGCCTTCCAGGAATGGGGCGTGTGGGCGGTCTTTATTGCCGGCTTTTCACCCATACCATACAAAATTTTTACAATCTCAGCCGGTGTGCTGCACATGGCGCTGCTGCCGTTTGTGATTGCATCATTTTTTGGTCGTGGCGCACGCTTTTTCCTGGTTGCGGCATTGATGGTCTGGGGGGGCGAAAAGATGGAACAAAATCTGCGAAAATACGTGGATCGCATAGGCTGGGCCATGGTTCTGATCATTGTTGTACTTTATCTTGTATACCGAGGTTGATGATATACCGTCACTGCAGAAGCATTATTCTGATCGCACTGGTAATTTTACTGGGTGCCTGCACGAATAGCACAGGCAAGTACTCATATGGATACTACACCGGCAAACAACAACCAGCCGGAACCAGGAAGGCGGCGCCACGACAAGCTGAATACCACAAGGTACAAAAAGGTGAAACTTTGTACTCAATCGCCTGGGCCTACGGTCATGATGTGCGTGATGTAGCCGGGTGGAACAATATACGGCCACCGTACACGATTTATCCTGAACAGCGTATTCGTGTTAAATCACCGCCAAAAAACACATATCGATCGAAGCCGCCAACACACACTTCAAGTTCTTCTGCAACAGCGCGAAGCAAAACAGCTAGCAGTAAGCAGGCTAAATACAGTACCCGCAAGGATAAAAACACGCAAAAAATAAGTTGGCACTGGCCAACAAATGGTAAGATAATTGGCGGATATTCTGTGCGCGATGCTGGCAAAAAAGGACTGGATATCGCTGGCAAAAAAGGCCAGCGCATATATGCTGCCGCAAAAGGCGAGATTGTTTATGTTGGTAGTGGACTACGTGGTTACGGTAGGCTTATTATCATCAAGCATAACGATACTTACTTAAGTGCATATGCACATAACCGAAAACTCTATGTAAAGGAAAACCAAAAGGTCGAAAGGGGGCAGCACATTGCCGATATGGGAAGCGATGAAGCTCAACAGGCAATGCTGCATTTTGAAGTACGGCGCAACGGCAAGCCAGTCGATCCCTTGAAGTACTTGCCAAAGCGACGCTAACCCGAATAGGTGGATTGGAGTATGAGGGAACAAGGCAAAGGGGCCAAAAGCAAGAGCACGAAGGCAGAATCAAAAAAAGCAGACTTGGAAGATGATGTCGCCGAAGACGAATCCATGCTGGATGAAGTTGATGAGGAGTTGGAGGACGATAAAGAAGAAGAACTGCAGGAAAGTTTCACACCGGGCACCATTCCGGACGGTCAGATCGATGCAACGCGTATCTATTTGAGCGAGATCGGCTATTCGCCACTGCTTACTGCTGAAGAAGAAGTCCATTACGCACGCATGGCGCAGCGCGGCGAAGAAGCCGGGCGCAAAAAAATGATCGAGAGCAATCTGCGCCTGGTAGTGAAAATCGCAAGACGTTACCTCAATCGTGGCCTCGCGCTACTTGATCTGATTGAAGAGGGTAACCTGGGCCTGATTCGCGCAGTGGAGAAGTTTGATCCTGAACGCGGTTTTCGTTTTTCTACCTATGCCACATGGTGGATACGCCAAACCATTGAGCGGGCAATCATGAACCAGACGCGTACCATCCGTTTGCCAATTCACGTGGTCAAGGAAATCAACATCTATCTACGCGCCGCACGCCACCTGGCCCAGACACTTGATCACGAACCCAGCCCGGAAGAAATCGCCGAGATGCTGGATAAACCTATTAATGACGTGAAGCGCATGCTGGGTTTGAATGAGCGCATCGCCTCGGTGGACAGTCCATTGGGGCGTGATGCAGACAACTCGTTGCTGGACGCCATTCCTGACGAAAACAATACCGACCCGGTACTGTTGTTACAGGATGATGATGTACGCAGCAACATTGGCCAGTGGCTCGAGCAATTAAGCGACAAACAACGCGAAGTGGTTGAAAGGCGTTTTGGCCTCAATGGCCATGATATTTCGACGCTGGAAGAGGTCGGCAATACCATTGGGGTCACCCGTGAACGGGTACGCCAGATTCAGATCGAAGCTTTGCGCAAGCTGCGTGAAATCCTGGAAAAAGAGGGTTTCTCTGGCGACGCCCTGCTCAGATAATCAGTGCGGCAGCAACCTGGCGGCCTTCTGCGGCCAGCACATTGTAAGTCCTACAGGCGGCGCCGTTGTCCATTACCTCGATCCCCACATTCCCCTGGTAACAGGCCTGCAGGATTTTCTGATCAGGAAATACCAGCCTGCTGCCCGTGCCAAGAATGATGACTTCCGGCGCCGTGGCCAGCACCATATCAAGATGCTCCATGGCAAGAACGGCGCTGGATGAGGGTGGCCAGTTCTCAACCAGTCTGTCAGGTGTGATAATAACGCTACTTGAGAGAGTAATGGACTCAGCGCCTGGTTGGTCTGACTGGGCATGGGCTATCGAAACCACTTCGACCTGTCCTGCCTGATAGCTGCGAATACTGTAGCCAGCGCTGTTTTCCAGGCTGAATTTCATGAAGATATCCTTTGCTTATGGCTGATTGACGGCGGTCAAGGTAGTGGGTAATGTTAGCACCTTTTGCTAAGATGCTGAATTCGCACAAATTACACTAATGGGACACTTGCTTGATCGACGAATTTCCTAGAATAAAACGCCTTCCCCCGTATGTCTTTAACATTGTCAACGAGTTGAAGGCCGCTGCACGTGCGCGCGGGGAGGATATTATCGATTTTGGCATGGGTAATCCTGATCAACCCACTCCGCAACATATCGTGGACAAGCTCATCGAAGTAGCGCAACGCAGCGATACCCATCGCTATTCGTTGTCGCGTGGCATTCCCCGTTTACGGCGTGCTATTTGCCGTTGGTATAAGGAAACCTACGATGTCGATCTGGACTATGAAAGTGAAGCGATCGTCACCATTGGCTCAAAAGAAGGACTGGCGCACCTGGCATTGGCCACAGTCGGCCCGGGTGATGCAGTNNATCAAGGATTCCTGGCCAAAACCCAAGATGCTGGTACTCAACTTTCCAGGTAATCCGACCACGCAATGCGTTGAGCTGGATTTCTTTGAAAAAGTAGTCGAAATTGCCCGCGAACATAATATCTGGGTGATTCATGACCTGGCCTATGCACAGATCGTGTTTGATGGTTACAAGGCACCTTCGATACTCCAGGTGCCAGGCGCCAAGGACGTAGCAGTTGAATTCTATAGCCTGTCAAAAACCTACAACATGCCGGGATGGCGTGTCGGGTTTATGGTGGGCAACCCAAGCCTGGTAGCTGCCCTGGCAAGAATAAAATCTTACCTGGACTATGGCATGTTTACTCCGATCCAGGTTGCTGCGATCGCCGCACTGGAAGGGCCGCAGGACTGCGTCACTGAGATATGTCAGCGTTACGAGGTACGGCGTGATGTATTGTGTGAAGGATTAAATTCTATTGGCTGGGATGTAGAAAAACCGAAAGCGACCATGTTCGTGTGGGCGCCGATTCCCGAGCAGTTTCGCGACATGGGTTCGCTTGAATTCTCGAAACTGTTACTCCAGGAAGCAAAAGTCGCTGTCTCACCAGGTATCGGTTTTGGTGATTACGGTGACAGCCATGTCAGGTTTGGATTGATTGAAAATGAACATCGTACACGACAAGCAATTCGTGGCGTGCGCGATATGTTTAAAAAATTAAACAAAGGTTAGGTTAAAGTGAAACCGGTACAAGTTGGATTATTAGGGCTGGGCACGGTCGGTGGTGGTACTGTTAACGTATTGAAACGTAACGCTGACGAAATTGCACGTCGTGCAGGCAGAGGTATCGAAGTTACTCACGCCGCAGCACGTGATATAAGCAAACAACGTATATGCGATACAAGCGGTATACAGCTTACGACTGATCCGTTCGAGGTTGTGAGCAACCCGGAAGTGCAGATCATTGTTGAGTTGATTGGCGGTGATTCACTTGCCTATGAACTAGTTATCAAGGCGATTGAAAATGGTAAGCATGTAGTTACCGCCAACAAGGCATTGATCGCCAAACACGGTAACGAAATATTTGCGGCAGCGCAGAAAAAAGGTGTCATGGTTGCGTTTGAAGCTGCCGTTGCAGGTGGTATTCCAATTATCAAGGCAATTCGTGAAGGTCTCGCTGGCAACGAGATACAATGGCTTGCCGGTATTATTAATGGCACCGGTAATTTTATTCTGACCGAAATGCGCGACAAGGGTCGTGACTTTGATGATGTGTTGAAAGAAGCGCAAGCCCTGGGTTACGCCGAAGCCGATCCAACGTTTGATGTTGAGGGAATAGATGCAGCCCACAAGTTGACGATCCTGGCATCTATTGCCTTTGGTATTCCGCTGCAGTTTGATGCCGCTTATACAGAAGGCATTACAAAAATCACGCGCGACGATGTTGGTTATGCAGAACAACTGGGTTACCGCATCAAACATCTTGGCATTGCCAAACGCACGCAAAGTGGTATCGAGCTGCGCGTGCATCCTACGTTAATTCCCGAACGGCGATTGATAGCTAACGTAGATGGTGTCATGAACGCAGTGCTGGTGATGGGCGACGCTGTGGGTCCAACACTATATTATGGGGCAGGTGCAGGGGATGAGCCGACAGCATCGGCGGTGGTAGCTGATATTGTTGACGTGGTCCGCGTACTGACATCTGACCCGGAAAACCGGGTTCCACACCTGGCGTTTCAACCCGATGCACTATCCGATACACCAATTCTGTCGATGAACGATGTAGAAACTGCCTATTACCTGCGTATGCAGGCTTCAGATAAACCAGGTGTGCTGGCGGATGTGACGCGCATACTGGGAGATCAGGGTATCAGTATCGAAGCGATAATCCAGAAAGAGCCGGCGCCGGACATGGAAAATGCCAGTGTCATTATGCTGACGCACAAGGTGCAGGAGCAGAAAATGAATGATGCCATCGCCCAGATAGAAACTCTGGATACGATACACGACAAGGTAACGCGTATTCGAGTAGAAACGCTGAGCGCAAATTAAATACATATATTGCAGGAGAGAGGTCAATGACGTTCCGGCCCCGTTATACAGGATTAATTAACAAGTATCGTGATCGGTTACCCGTTCATGATGACACGCGCATNNCCAACTGGTTCGTTCAAGGATCGCGGAATGTGCATGGCGGTTACCAAGGCGGTAGAAGAAGGTAGCAAGGCGATCATCTGCGCATCAACTGGCAACACGTCAGCTGCTGCAGCAGCATACGCGGCAAGAGCCGGCATTACTGCTTTTGTGCTAATACCCGAGGGTAAGATTGCGCTCGGCAAGCTTGCCCAGGCTATGATTCATGGTGCTGTTGTAATTCAGATTAAAGGCAACTTTGACAAGGGAATGCAGCTGGTTAAAGAGGTTGGCGAAGAAGCGCCGGTAACAATCGTAAACTCTATCAACCCATATCGTTTACAGGGGCAAAAGACAGCTGCTTTTGAAATTCTTGAAGAGCTAGGTGCGGCACCGGATTATCACTGCATTCCAGTGGGTAACGCAGGCAATATTACGGCCCACTGGATGGGATACAAGGAATATCATGAACACGGCATTGTAAACAGTCTGCCAAAAATGGTCGGTTACCAGGCCAGCGGTGCTGCACCGTTTATGCGTGGAGCAATGGTAGATAACCCGGAGACGGTTGCGACTGCAATTCGCATAGGTCATCCACAAAGCTGGGACAAGGCGTGGGTGGTACACAAAGAATCGAAGGGCTGGTTTGATGAATGTTCTGACGAGGAAATTCTTGCTGCACAAAAGCTGCTAACAGAAAAGGAAGGAGTATTCTGTGAGCCAGCATCTGCAACCTCGCTGGCAGGTGCCATGCGCGATATCAAGGCCGGCAAGATTGAGGAAGGCGCAAAAATAGTTTGCACGCTGACCGGACATGGCCTCAAGGATCCAGACACCGCTATCAAGCAATGTGAAGGTAGCAAAAACATGTTTACAGTTGAGGCAACGCTGGAAAAGGTCAAGAAAGCAATACTGGATAACATGTAAGCTGGAGACACCCTCACGTGTCACCAGGTATTTGTAAAATTTATTACCCGGGTTTACTTGGACCACCAGTACCGTTGGACGAACTGGATAATAGTGCATGGCCTGGAAAAGACGAGCTACCTGTATTGAGCCGATTTTTTGCGCGCGGCAAGGTTTGTGCGCTTGACTCTGACAGATACGGGCTGTCTATTGAATCACGCATACTCAAACTCCTCGGTGTAGCCACGCAACAGGATCAAATCCCGATAGCCGATGTACGGCATGCCTACTACGGCTGCTCCGATGATTGCCAATGGTGTCTCGATCCAGTTCACATCCAGGTTGATCTTGACGAAGCGATTTTGCTGGCGAACGATAAGCTGTTGCTTAATGAACAGGAAGCCAGGCAGATTATAAAAGACATAAATCTGCATTTTGCGCAGGATGGATTGCGCGTGGAATATTGCGCGCCTCACGAATGGTTACTCAAGGGCCAGCTTGACCTGACCACCAGCCCGCTCAGCAAGGTCATGTACAAAAACATCAACAGTTATTTGCCGCATGGTAACGATGAGCACCGCTGGCGACAAATAATTAATGAAATCCAGATGTTGCTGCATGGGCATGCAGTCAATGAGCGGCGCCTGTTACAAGGCAAACCGACTATCAACAGTTTGTGGTTGTGGGGAAGCGGACAATATAATTCCATCGCAAAAGAATTTGATCTCTTATGTAGTGACGACAAGTTGGCAACTCAGACGGCATCGTTGGCTGGCATTACGCACAAGACCTTGCTAATGGAAATGGATTCGGTAAGTCTTGCCAACAGGAACTCTTTAATTATTCTGACAGGACAGATGGATATGGTACGCAGCAAAGATGTATTTGGCTGGTTTGCAACATTAAAAAAGTTTGATAACCAGATCCTTGCACCCATCTACAAGATGCTGGAAAAAAGGCAGCTAAAAAAAATAGTGCTTCAATCTGACACATTCGAGATTATTCTTAACCAGGCAGGAACAAATCGCGGTGTATTTTCCTGGTTGAAGCCAGAAAAATCCTTTCAGAAAAAAATGATCCAGTTGCGTAGCCAGTATGCAAACTAGGCCAGAAATAATTCAGAGAGAATGCGATACGGGCAACCATGTATTACCCGATAACATGCACCCTGTATTGAGACGCGTCTACATGGCGCGCGGTGTAGCAGCAGTAACGGAAATTGAAAACACGCTAAGCCATATGCTGGACTATTCCAGCCTGAAAGACATTGAGGTGGCAACGCGCTTGTTGGCGCAGCATATAGAACAGGATTGCCGTATTCTTGTCATTGGGGATTACGATGCTGACGGAGCGACCAGTTGCGCACTGGCCATGAAGGTAATGCGTGCCATGGGCGCGCAAAATGTATCTTACCTGGTGCCAAATCGTTTCGACTACGGCTATGGACTTACGCCTGAAATTGTTGATGTAGCCAGATCGTATCAGCCTGAGCTGATTATCACTGTAGACAATGGCATTGCCAGCTTTGAAGGCGTTGAGCGTGCACATCAGTATGGCATCAAGGTATTGATTACTGACCATCATTTGCCCGCTGCTAGCTTACCTGCTGCTGATGCCATCGTGAATCCCAATCAACCTGGCGATGCTTTTAAAAGTAAGAATCTGGCGGGAGTTGGCGTGGTTTTTTATCTTATGACAGCACTGCGCGCCAGTTTGCGAGATAGCGGATGGTTTGCGAAAACAAACCGGGTGATACCAAATCTTGCTGAATACCTCGACCTGGTTGCACTTGGCACCATCGCGGACGTAGTAAAACTCGATCATAACAATCGAATCCTGGTTGCGCAGGGGTTGGCGCGTATACGCGCAGGACTGGCTTGCCCGGGCATTCAGGCGCTGCTTACTTTAGCCGGTCGCGATTACAGGCAGGTAACCAGTATGGATATGGGATTTTTTGTTGGCCCACGCTTAAATGCAGCGGGCCGGCTTGATGACATGCGTGTTGGTATCGAATGTTTACTTGCTGAAAGCGAAACAGTGGCTCTGGAGAAAGCCAGGGTGCTTGACCAGTTCAATCGAGAGCGTCGACAGATTGAACAGGAAATGCGTGAGCAAGCAAGTACGCAACTGGATAGGCTGATGAGTGTTAGTGAGGCTGATCAGTTACCGACGGCAATTTGCCTGTATGATGAGAGTTTTCATGAAGGTGTTATCGGAATTCTTGCCGGCCGGATCAAGGAACAAACACACCGGCCGACAGTTGTTTTTGCGCGGGCTGATAACGGTATGTTGAAGGGTTCTGCTCGATCAATCCCGGGGCTACATATACGCGACGCGCTTGATCGCCTCGCAACCACGCACCCAGAGATGTTGCAAAAGTTTGGCGGACATGCGATGGCTGCTGGCCTGTCAATACAAGCGAAACACTTTTCTGCTTTTGGTCAGTTGTTCAGCGAAATGGTCAGGGAGCTGGTAGACGAAGATGCCTTGCAAAAAGTCATCCATAGCGACGGTGCGCTAGACAGCCAGGATCTAAGTTTACAAGTTGCAGAGATTCTTCGCGACGCAGGACCATGGGGGCAGGGGTTTCCACAACCAGTATTCGATGGTCGCTTTAAACTTCTGCAGCGCAGGATTGTTGGCAATGATCATTTGAAAATGGTATTAAACGTAGAGGGCAAGTACGTGGATGCAATCGCGTTTCGTACTACTGACGAAGATTGGCCTGAAACGGTCGACGAGGTCAAGCTGGTTTACCGGCTCGATGTAAATGAGTTTAATGGGCAGCGTACTGCACAACTTGTTGTTGAGTATGTTGAGCCTGTTACTGATTAAACGAAACAAATCAGGAATTATTAACATGTTGCCATTTGATGAATTTAGAACACAGGCAATGCGTGACGGCTTGTCACGTGACACGCTGGACAGCGATCCTTATAAAATGTTTGAAAAGTGGTTCAAGCAAACCATTGACTGTGACATTCCTGAACCCACCGCCATGTGCCTGGCTACGGTTGACGAGAACGGCCAGCCCTGGCAACGCATGGTGTTGTTAAAGATGTATGATAAAAATGGTTTTGTGTTTTTTACCAATTATCACAGCCGCAAGGCGACACATCTCAAAAATAACCAGCAGGTCAGTTTATTATTTCCATGGCACCCATTGGGGCGACAGGTCAAGGTGACCGGTACGGCAAGCAAGATCAGCACGGCAGAATCGTTAAAATACTTTCTTACCCGGCCACGCGGCAGTCGAATAGGTGCATGGGCATCACCTCAAAGCAAGGTGATAACCTCGCGTGCCATGCTGGATACGAAAGTTCAGGAAATTAAGGACAAATTCCAGCACGGTGAAATTCCGTTACCGGATTTCTGGGGTGGCTACCGAATCAGTGCCAAAAGTATAGAATTCTGGCAGGCAAGGGATAACCGCCTGCATGATCGATTTTTTTATCAAGCTGACAGTGCAGGCAGCTGGTCAATCGAACGGCTGGCCCCCTAGAGAAGCATTAATGCCAGTCAGAGCAGGTAATTACTGTAAACTGGTATCAAATCAGTAAGATAGCGTTCTATTCAATCAATAACTCAGGTAAGATACGCAGCCTTGAAGTACCTGGAATAATTTCATGTTGGAAACCGGATTAATACAGACGCGTATCAAGGATATGCAAGGGCGCAATTCTACCCTGAGGGGGTATCTTTGACTACGATGCAAAGCGTGAACGTCTTGATGAAGTCACTCGTGAACTAGAGGATCCCGCGATCTGGGATACACCTGAACGCGCCCAGGAGCTGGGCCGTGAACGGGCCCGTCTCGAAAATATTGTCGAAACACTAACCAATCTCGAACAGGCGTTGAAAGACGCCGATGATCTTATCCAGTTGGCAGTGGAAGAAAATGACGAGGAAACGCTCGAGTCTGTTGTCGTGGATCTCGACAACCAGGAAACCCTGCTGGCGCGGCTGGAATTTGAGCGCATGTTTTCCGGCGAGATGGACG
>DJMK01000008.1 GCA_002436485.1 Proteobacteria bacterium UBA6492 | reverse complement strand
GTTTAACGAATCCAAAGGTTTTGGTTTTATCACACCAGAAGATGGCAGCAAGGATGTCTTTGTACATTTTTCAGCAATCGCATCCGAGGGATTCCGCACCTTGGCTGAAGGCCAGCAAGTGACATTCGAAGTAGAGAATGGCCCTAAAGGTCCACAGGCCGCCAAAGTGCAGGTTTAAACCTATCAAGGTTTTTTTATAAATGAACCCCGCTTTATCGCGGGGTTTATTTTTTTTACCAGACTAAGAGAGAAACCTCTATTGAAGAAGCTTTTTGTAGGTAGTTTGCCACCAACGACCACCGAGGAATCCTTGGAGTCATTATTTTCCCCGTATGGCCGGGTTCGTTCTGTCACTATTGCCAAAGACCTTTTCTCTGGGCGGTGCAAGGGGTTTGGTTTTCTCGAAATGGAAGGCCATGAAGCGCGTGCAGCGATTGCCGGTCTTAACGGTAAAACCTTTGAAGGTAACTCACTCAGGGTAAAATTCGAGGTTAAGAAAAAGGGACGACATCGTTAAGTTATAAAAAAGCCGGCATGAAGCCGGCTTTTTTGTGTCGATGACATCAATGATGATAGCCGTGCTTGCCGCCTTTTTTGCCCTTTGATGCCTTTTTCAGGACATGTAGGTCAAATTTAACACGCTGTTTGTCATTCAGGATTTTGCGTACAGCGATGCGCTTTTCAGCCTTGGCACGCATTTTCTCAGACTTTAGCTTGCTGATTTCATCTATCTTCTTGTTGATGGCTTTTTGATCCGGTTTGTCGGCCGTGACCAGTAATGCGAGATCAACTTTCGCCTGTTTTATCTTGGCCTTGATTGGCAACACTTTTTTCTTGTAATCAAGTTTTATCTTATCAACCTGTTGTTGTTGCTCCTCGGTCAGGGTGGCTTTCCAGCCATGGCTGCCATGAGACATACCGTGGTGACCACCCTTGCCATGCATCATGCCATGCTGACTGGCGGTCACGGGGGTAACTAAAAACAGGCTACCTGTTACCAGGGCTGATGTCAGTAATGTGCTGAGTAATTTCATGTTGTAACCTCCTCGTTAATTGCCCATTAGAGTACGTGATGGCAGATGAAGTTCTGGCGTTGTTGAGCTTTATTCTAGGATTCATCCTGCGCCAGATTCTGGCCTGCGCAGGCAGGTTCCGCCGTGTATTTTCGGCCGGAGTCAACCAGGTACTGGTCTTTCAGGTAGGAGCGCCCAATTAGCATGCGGTACTTGAAATTTTCCCGGTTAGCCAGGTTGATACTCACTGCCTTTAAGGTGTTACCAATACACAGGTCCATGTTTACCACCGGGCGTTTTTGTGGCTCGGCGCCCTTGCGCTTGATATTGGCAATGCGTACCAGCGGCAAGTCAAACTGCGCGGTCTCGCCACTGTTATTTTCCACCAGGAACCGAACCCATTTGCCATCGGCTTTTTCATAGATCTGAATGTCCTCGGCGTGGATTGAGGAATTATCCGCCCCGGTATCGATCTTGGCCTTGATGGTCAGGTTCTTCGGGTGCACCGCCACATGTTCAATCCAGCCAATGGTCACAGGCTGGTCTGCCATAACGGCTAGCGGGGTGAAGACAAACAGCAGGGATGCGGCAAGGTGAAGACTTTTATTCATGGCGGTAAGCCCTCTGGTGGATAAAAATGTGACAGGAATATAGGCTGCTTTGTTCAAGCTAGCGAATGAAATTTTTTTATGGAAAGCATCTGTTTTTCCGCATGTCTGGGAGTGAGGCCTGACGGAGGGCCGGCGGGGTGATTGTCAGTCAGTCTTCTTTTGGTCAAAAAGGCCGATATTGGCCGCCGTCTGTAATATGATGTCGATATGAAAAAGGTACGAGGACAGCCATGAGCCAGTCACGTTTACGCCACGTACTGGATGACCCGCTGCAATTTTTTAAACAGGTCATCACAGGTTTCCGCGCAAACCAGGGCTTGTTACTTTCCGGCGCGATTGCTTATTACACCTTGCTGTCGATCATTCCTATGATCGCGCTGATCCTGGTCGTTCTGTCGCAGTTCAAGGCGCCAGCTGAATTGATTGCAGTACTGCGGGAATACCTTGTACTGGTTACACCCAGTCATGCCGATGCGGTCATTGATCAGATAACCGTATTTTTACGAAACTGGAAAGTGATTGGAATCATTGGTTTCTTGCTGTTGTTGTTTTTCAGTTCGTTTGCCTTTACCGCATTGGAAAATGCCATGTCGGTTATTTTCTTTCATCGAGTTTTAATCAGGCGTCGGCGTTTTCTTGTCTCGGCGATCATTCCGTATATCTATATTTTATTGCTGGCATTGGGACTGTTACTGGTGAGCATGGTCAGCGGTTATTTGCGTACTCATGAGTGGTCTCAAGGTTTGTTGGAGACCGTATTGATTTACCTGCTTGGAATCGGGGGTGAGGTTGTCTTGTTAACGTCGCTCTACCTGGTCATGCCAGTGGGCAGGTTGTCCTGGCGTCATGCCCTGATCGGTGGTGTTACCGCGGCATTTTTGTGGGAAATAACCCGTCATATTCTGGTCTGGTATTTCTCAACCCTGTCGTTGGTCAATGTCATCTATGGTGCTTTTACGGCATCCATTGTTATTCTGTTCAGCCTGGAAGCGGCGGCCATTATCCTGTTATTGGGTGCGCAGGTCATTGCAGAATATGAACGTATCGGGACTGGGCAGAAAAAAATACATGGCTTACAGACGGAGTAACCATGAGGTTTTTGTAAAAAAGAAAAAGGTAGATTGCGGCTCAATCAAAACAGGAGGATGTCATGGCGTGGTCCGATTTAAAAACCAGTGAACGCTGGAGTATTTTTGTAGGGGCTGTACAGGCGTCAGCAACGTTAGGCATGTTTGCTGTGGCGGTATATGGGTTAACTAAAGTGGCACCTATTATCACTTATCAGACTTTTCAAATCGAACAGAAAAAAGAAGAGCAAGATAAAAAAGAAGAAACCAAACCAAAAGATAATGCCCAACTCGTACCTAAAGCACCAAAACATAGTCAAAGCGGTGATCGCTTTGTTAAAGATGTGCTGGGTTGGTGGACCAACCAGGTTGAGAGTTACCAGCAAGTGATGGACATGATTAAAAAACAGGGTGCGAAAAAAATATCTTTCAAAGTTTTGGAAGCGAGGGAAAAAGATGGTGAAACAATAAAATCGCCGGATTTTCTCGTTGTGAATGCTACTGATGCATCAGGCAAAAAACAAACTGTAAAAGTGGCGGTGAATGAGAGAGCAATGAACCCTACACAGTATATACAGTGCAAGATCAATCAGGGCATGCTCTATGATATGGCAGAACCCGAGCGCAAAAAGGTCGAGATAGCGATTACGCGTTATATCAATAGTGGTATCGTTGGTAAAATTCCTCCTGCCTATGTACAGTCAGATATGAGCATACAAGAAGTTTACCAGGCAGTTTCATATCATCAGGCACAGCGCGTTGAAGCCATTCAGCACATACGAGCCCTGGACGGGGTGATCGAAGCCGCACTACACTGAATTATTTAATCTTATTGAAGTGTTGCGTAAAAACACGCTCGCCATTTTGAAACGCAATTTTTTCGGCAATTTCTTTGGGCAGCGCGGCGAGTAATTGACGTTGCCATTGCATGACCGTGTTGATACGTAACCAGCGATCCGGTTCATAAGTATCGATGCCGAGCAAAAAACGATTTGCATGTTCGGTTAATAAGGGTTGCCAGTCAGGCAGGAAGCGCCCGTTATTAAAAATCTCACGTCGAAACGACAGGTCAGCCCACAGGTTGGCATGTTTGTCCATGAGCTCCTTGACCACGTAAGCATATTCAAAGCCGGCATGGGCCCACAGGATGCGCGCGTTTGGATCCTGCATGAAAATATACTCAATGGCCTTTGCGTCACTGTGTATATGCAGGATGAGTTGATGTTTATTGGCAAGGCGAACGATGTCACGAATCACGGGTAACTTTGCCTGTTCACCATCGATATGGAATTCACCAATGGCAACGTAATGGTTACGTACCAGCCTCTCTTTCAGATAAGGGATGACACTTTCATCGTGCATCCAGGTTTTCAAGGTGCCACGTTTGCGGTAGGGGCGTAATACCGGTATCACGAAGTTTGGATCGGCACGGTAGAGCCGTTGTGTCCCTTCATCACTGGTGCTGGAGACCATGGCCCTGGTAATACCAATGTCACGCAGGCGTTGAATTGCTTCTTTGGGGGGCAACGCGTCCCAGACATCATGACTGTAATGAATATGAGCGTCAAAGATCGGCAGGTTGCCATGGGGCTCAACACGCTCTGCGGCCATCAGTGCTGTGGAGAACAGCAAGGCCAGAGTACTCACAGACACCATTGATATTTTTTCGTAAGTCATATCATGAACATAACAAACAAAGGCGGAAAATCAATATGATGATGGTAATCAGAGGCAACTTTGATATAGATCATATGAAAGTACTGTAGTTGACAGTATAAAAACATACGTAAGTTGACGGTTGAAAGGGATGGCTTAAATGCGAGATTTTGTTTGGTTAAAGCACCGAGCGCATCAAATTTTAGTGTAATCCTGTTTAAAACCTCCTCCATTGTTGTGTCTTTAAATCCCCGCTCTTTCGCGGGGATTTTTTTTATTGATCGGCTGGAGGATAAATATTTACGAATCGATATTTGTGGTAAATTGCGTGCATGCGGCTTAACTGTAGTATGTTCTGATCGTAACCCGGGATAGGAGCTTCACCATGCCACAGTCATCTATACGTTCGCTTTTTGCACTGCTTGCCATTTTGGCTGCACTGATACCTGTTTCGGTGCTTGCCGGTAGTCCACCTACTAAAGTACAGCTGGGTACCGCAACCAAGGGGGGTGGATTCCAGTTGTTCGGGCAACACCTGGTTGAAGTCATCAATGCCACGGATGCCACACTGCATGTCGAAGAGGTAGCAACCAAAGGCAGTAAGCAGAACGTGCCGTTTCTGGAACAGGGCAAGATTGATATAGGCCTGGTAGAAGGAAATGCTGCACGCCAGGCACTGGATGGTATAGGGCGAGCGCCGGCCAATCTCAAGGTGCTCTCTGTGATGTACCCCAACCCGGGGATGTTCGTAGTGCGCGGCGATTCACCTTATACATCGATTGCTGATCTAAAGGGCCAATCGATAGCCTTTGGTACACGAGCATCGGGACTGCGTATTCTTGTCAACGATGTGCTCGATGGGCTGGGCTTAAAACCGGATTCCGATTTCAAACAGGTNNTTTGTCAAAGTCGCTAATGGCCCGAGCGGTGCACGCTTTATTGCGCCTTCCGCATCACAAGTAAACCAGATATTGAAAAAGCATCCACACCTTAAAAAAATGTCGGTCCCCGCCGGTACCTACAAGGGGCAATCACAACAAATTGATTCCATTGGTCTGTGGTCATTGATACTGGTGCGGCCGGAATTGCCCGAAGAAGTAGTCTACCGACTGGCGCGCGCGATTCACCAGGGTGAAACCGCCCTGTCCAGACAACTCAAGCAGGGCAGTTATACAAGGGCGACCAATACGATTGAACAGGTAGCCGCTACACGTTTACATGCCGGTGCCTTGCGCTATTACCGTGAAGCCGGTTTGTTGCCTTAAGCTCTCCATAATAAACAATGGCAGCCAGTAAGCAGCTAAAAGGGCGGGGCACTCGTGACAAGCCCGATGCACGTTACCTGGAGCATGAACGCGAGCAGGTCGATGATGGCTGGTTCAATGAACAGGCGCCATCAAAACTGGCAACGCAATTGTTTGTCGATCATTCCAGGACAATCATTTCTTATAACCAGTCACCGGATGTGCCGTTTGATCGCTCCATCAATCCCTACAAGGGTTGTGAGCATGGTTGCGTATATTGTTTTGCCCGGCCAACTCATGCTTATCTTGATCTTTCACCTGGCCTCGATTTTGAATCCAAAATTTTCTACAAGCCTGATGCGCCGGCGTTATTGGCAAAAGAGCTGGCAAATAAAAATTATCGTGCCGCCACGCTTGCGCTGGGTTCTAACACCGATGCCTACCAACCGGTAGAGCGCAAGCTGGGTATCACGCGTCAACTTCTTGAAGTACTAAAACAATATCAACACCCGGTTGCGATTATTACCAAGTCAGCATTGATTGAACGCGATATAGATATTCTTGCCGCGATGGCCCAAAGTGAACTGGTTAAAGTCATCGTCTCGGTTACTACGCTGGATAATTCGTTGAGTCGCCGCTTGGAACCACGCGCTGCCGCTCCCCAGCGCCGTCTGCAAACCATTAGCAGCCTGGCTCAAGCCGGTATTCCAACCGGTATTCTATTTGCGCCGTTGATTCCTGCCCTCAATGACAGTGAAATGGAAAACGTGTTGCAGGCCTGCGCCGATGCTGGTGCCGAGTCAGCCAGCTACGTGATGTTACGCCTGCCACATGAACTCAAAGACCTGTTTCAAAACTGGTTGGTGGATCATTACCCATTAAAAGCCGAGCACGTGATGAACGTGGTGAAAGACTTGCGTGGGGGCAAGGCCTACCGTGCCGACTATGGGCAGCGCATGACCGGTAGCGGCGAGTATGCCAGCTTGATGGCACAGCGTTTTGAGCTGGCCTGCCGAAAAACCGGCCTGAACAGGGGCTACACTTCGCTCAATTCTGACCTGTTCCGTGTACCAGAAAGAAGCGGTGACCAGCTGGGCCTGTTTTAAACGGCTTGCATGCCGGAACCATTTGTTAGCCGGCCGGTCTTGTTGATTACCTGTTGTAACCCCATATTGATAAATAGGCACATGGGTGCCCGTGAAAAACGTTTTTAAAACGAGGTAAAACATGAAACGTGTTGCGTTATTTTTGATGACCAACCTTGCCATCATCGTGGTATTGAGTATTACGCTGCGGCTGCTTGGCGTGGAGCGGATTCTCGATGAGCAGGGCGTTAACCTGCAATTGAACAATTTATTAATCTTTGCAGCCGTGTTTGGTTTTGGCGGTTCCTTTATCTCGCTGGCCATGTCCAAATGGACTGCGAAACGCTTTACCGGTGCACAGGTGATTACCTCACCGCGTAACAGCACCGAGCAGTGGCTGGTCAGTACCGTAGAGCGCCAGGCTGCTCAAGCTGGCATCGGTATGCCGGAAGTGGCTGTCTACGATTCCCCGGATGTTAATGCGTTCGCGACCGGCATGTCGCGCAACAATGCGTTAGTTGCCGTGAGCACCGGTTTGCTCAATAACATGACGCAGGATGAGGCCGAGGCCGTACTGGGCCACGAGGTGAGTCACGTCGCCAATGGAGATATGGTGACACTGGCGCTGATCCAGGGCGTGGTAAACACCTTTGTCATTTTCCTGTCCCGCGTTATTGGACACGTTGTCGATCGCGTCGTTTTCAAGGTCGAACGTGGTCATGGCCCGGCATTCTGGATCACCGCGATCATTGCCGAGATAGTATTGGGTATCCTCGCCAGTATCATCGTGATGTGGTTTAGTCGTCAGCGTGAATTTCGTGCCGACAGCGGCGGTGCCAGCCTGGCAGGCCGCGATAAAATGATCGCTGCGTTACAACGTTTGCAACAAAGCGTCGCGCAACCGCACTTACCAGACCAACTGGCGGCGTTTGGCATCAATGGCGGTCTAGGTCAGGGCATCAAACGCCTGTTCATGTCACATCCGCCCCTTGACGAGCGCATTGCTGCCCTGCGGCAACAGGCTTAAAAACTGTATTGAGCTATATATCAAAACAAAGGGGCCCGCAGGCCCCTTTATTGATTCCCGTCAATGAGGAAGCTTAAGCAGCTTCGACTGCCTTCATGCTTAAGCGTATACGACCCTGGCGGTCTACCTCTAATACTTTCACTTTTACAACATCACCCTCGGCCAACTTATCGCTGACCTTTTCAACACGCTCGTTCGAGATCTGCGAG
>DJMK01000047.1 GCA_002436485.1 Proteobacteria bacterium UBA6492 | reverse complement strand
GCCGATTTATTTGTCTGCCTGGGCGTCTTTGACAGTCAAACTGAATTTATTTAATCCCAGTTGTCGTACAGCATCCATGGCTGTCATTACAGATTGATAAGAGGTTTCTTTATCCGAGCTGATTAGTACGTGTGGGTTTTTGCGATCAGCCATCGTTTCCTGAATAGCCCATTTTAATGTTGCGAGTTTGTTATCACGCAGACGTCGATTGTTGACAAAATACCTCCCGAGACTATCGATGCTTATCTCGATTACAAATTTTTCTGTTTCGGTCGGCTTACCAGTTGCTTCAGGTAGGTCAATCTGGATTTCAGCCTGTTTGTCAAAAGTCGTTGATACCATGAAAAAGATGAGAAGCAGGAATACCACATCGATCAACGGTGTCAGATTGATGTCGGGACTTTCATCCCTTTTAGAGCCAAAGTTCATCGCGTTTAGCCTTTTTGCTCGCCGTTTTCCCGATCGCCGTGCATGACATCAACAATTTTCATTGCTTCGTCTTCCATTTTCAGGACCAGTGCATCGACCTTGCCACGAAAATAACGCGAGAAGATCAGCGTGGGAATGGCTACAGACAGACCGGCAGCCGTGGTAATCAGTGCCTTGGAGATACCGCCGGCAAGTACACCCGGATTACCTACACCATGTTCCATGATAACGGTAAAGACTTCGATCATGCCGATGACGGTACCCAGCAGGCCCAATAGCGGCGTGACAGAGGCAATAGTGCCCAATGTATTCAGATAGCGTTCCAGTTCATGTACTACCTGCCTGCCAGTGTCCTCGATGGTTTCCTTCATAATTTCGCGTGGGTGGTGGCGGTTATATAAACCTGCTGCCAGCACGCGACCAAGCGGTGAATTATTGTTCAACGACTCCAGGTGACCTTCATCCAGTGTGTCAGACTTGTACCATTGCCAGACCTGTGCAACCAGGTTAGCTGGCGCGATTTTTTTAACCTGCAAAGACCAAAAGCGCTCGGCCACAATGGCCAGTGCGACAACCGAACACAACAGGATGGGAATCATCAGCCAGCCACCGGCCTCGATCATCTCATACACGCGGGATCACTCCTTTATTTTTAATAACTTAGCCTGTTTGACTCGCCAGCTACTTTAGCAAAGAGATTGCATAGCGGGAAGCATCATTTTCCGGTTGATGATAATGCCAGTAGCGGCTATTGAATGTGCGGTATGGCACGATATCAAGCTGTTTACCCGTTGCAAGCAACAGCGCACCATCACGCGACGTGGTGTAAACATCATCAGCCAGTTGTTCATAACGGGCAATTACCGTGCGACTGGGCAATCGAAACCGGTTTAGCCAGCCGACTGGAATAATCGCGATTCGTGGCTGGACAAGCTTTATGAACTGACTAGTCGAGGAAGTCTTGCTGCCATGATGTGGGACAACAAGTACGTCGCTTTTCAATAAATCGCTATAACGACTGGCGAGAAGTGATTCCGCTTGTTTTTCAATGTCCCCGGTAAGCAGGACACGTTGGTGCCTTGTTTCTATGCTTAGCACACAGGATAGATTATTTTCGTTCAAACCATAAGCATAATCACCATTGGCAGGGTGCAGAAATTTAAATTGCACGCCATCCCATTGCCATGATAGCCCTGCTCTACAAGATATGGGGCTGTGGTTTTTGAGTTGTGCTGGGACGCTGGTATACAGCCGTTTAACAGGATACTTGCCTAGCAGTGTTTCAGCGCCACCAATATGATCGTTGTCGCCATGGCTAACCACCAGGGTATCGATATGTGTAATGCGTTTGGTGATCAGAAACGGACGAATTACTGCTTCTGCTGCATCCAGGTTTGCACTGTAACGAGGTCCGGTATCGAATATCAGTGTATGCTGGCGTGTTTGTACAATAGTCGACAAACCCTGCCCGACGTCCAATACTGATAAGAACGCCTCGCCATGATGTGGCTTGTTCATCGTAGGAAACAGCAGTGGCAAAAACAAGAATATCGCAAGCCAGCGGCCAGGTAATGCTTTTGGCAAAAGCAGCAACAACAATCCGAATGTTGCTGTCAGAACCACCAATACATTATCGATCGGTAAGATGATGATTGTTTTGAAAGTCGCCAACCAGTTAAGAAAATCCCATAACCATGCCAGCACATCAGCCGCAATTTGTAAAAGCCATATGCCTGCCTGCATATGTATGGGCAATATAAAAACACCAACTAACGCAAGCGGTACGATAATAAAGCTAACGATGGGTACAGCAACAAAATTGGCAAGTGGCGACAAGCCTGGCGCCTGCTGAAAAAAATAGAGCAGTAATGGGACTAGTAGCAGGCTAATTAACACCTGTATACGTATCCAGCCATACCAACGCAATTGATATAATCTGGCAGTCACGAGCAAGTAATAAATGATGGCAACCGCTGAGAACGATAACCAGAACCCAGCCGACAGTATGGCAAACGGATCAAGCAGCAGGACAAACAGTAATGCCAGACTAAGGACGTTTGTTGCTTTGACTTGTCGCTGTGTAAATATTGAAACTAGTATGACAAAAATCATAATCAATGCGCGCTGTGTCGGTATTGAAAATCCGGCCAGCGCGGCATAGGTTAACGCCATAAAACCAGCAAAGAGTGCTGCAGCGCGTGGCGCAGCTATCCAGCGGCAGGTTATGGTACTTAATGACCACGCGCGCCTGAATAATAGAAACCCCAGCCCGGCTACCAGCCCAATATGTAAACCAGAGATTGCTAGCAAATGCACTGTGCCGGTATCACGTAACATGGACCAGCTTTGTTTATCCATTCCGCTGCGATCACCGATCACTAATCCGCGCAATACGGGCTCCATCTTGTGATTCGAAAGCTGTGCCGACAGGATCTCACGTATTGTTTGTCGCATGTGCTGCAAAGGATAATTCGACAAGCTACTTGCCAATAACCGGTTATGGGGATTTTTTCGAACATATCCAGTCGCCAGGATGCCTTGCTGCAGGAGATAACCGGAGTAATCGAAACCTCCGGGATTAAAAAAGTTTCTTGCCGGTTTTAATCTTATAGTGAGCTGCCATTTGTCACCGGCATTCAAATCAGCATCATCAAAGTTATACCAACTTAATCTGATTTTTTGGCTGGTCAGATGTGTGTCGGTTGTGAGGATTTCTTTAATTTGAAAATCAAAACGCACACGCGTTTCTGAATATTGTGGTAGCGAGGCAATATGGCCGACGACCTGAATGTCCTTGCGGATATCGGTAGGTGCCAACTGCTTACTTGTTAGCCAGTGCGCATTGACGCCCGCCCAGACAAAACCTGCCAGAAAGCAGCATGCCAATTTTGCCCATTTATATGGGGCAAGCCAGGCAGGCAGAACGAACAAAACGACACTAACCAGCAGCCATAATGCCGGTAATTGAGACAACTGCTGTAATAAAACGATGCCGCCCAGGAAGGCGATCGTCCCTGTTCTTAACATGCTCTAACGTCCCTGTTAGAAAGCTGGCATAATAGCAAGGCTAACAGTGCAGGTTAAGATGTAATGCCCCGGAAATTGCTAAAACGCTGGATGCCGGATCATGAAAAGATCAAGAGCCATCCTCACCTGAATCGTCTCTTTGGTAAATTGCTGCATGAGCCCAATCTGCTGCATCTGAACCGTCGGTCAGTTTCGGGGGCGTTTTTTGTTGGTCTGTTCATGGCCTTCGTACCACTTCCCAGCCAGATGATTTTTGCCGCGGCTGTGGCTATTGTGATACGGGTCAATCTACCAATTTCAGTCGGTTTGGTGTGGATCACCAATCCAATCACTATTCCCCCAATGTTCTACTTTGCCTATAAAGTAGGCGCCTGGGTACTAAACACACCCATCAGTGAAAATAACTTTGAGCTAAGCTGGGAATGGTTAGCGACCGAGTTAGCTGCCATCTGGGAGCCGTTTTTGCTCGGTTGCTTCATCTGTGCTTTGGTTGCTGGTTCGTTAGGCGCTTTGGGGATTCGGTTAGTATGGCGCTTGCACGTGATTCGGCAGTGGGAAGCACGTAAAAAGCGCCGTTTACCGGTTAGACTCTCTTGAGAAACTACTTTAATATTACATTAAAATAACACTATAACTGATTGTTTAATATATAATTTTACCATCCTGCAGATGCAGCACTCGCTGCATTTTAGCGGCAAACTGTAAATCATGCGTCACCACGACAAAACTCGTTCCCAGCTCCTGGTTAAGCTCCAACATGAGATCGTAGACCTGTAATGCTGTTTTGCTGTCCAGGTTGCCGGTCGGTTCATCGGCCAGCACGCACTTGGGTTGATTCACCAGGGCGCGGGCAATGGCGGCGCGTTGCCTTTCACCGCCGGAGAGTTCATTTGGCTTGTGCTTGATGCGGTGGCCCAGGCCTACCCGCTCCAGCATAGCGGCTGCTTTTTTTCCTGCAGTAGCGGGTTTATCACCGCGTATGAGCAGTGGCATGGCGACATTTTCCACTGCAGTGAATTCCATCAACAGGTGGTGGAACTGGTAGACAAACCCCAGCGTTTGATTGCGTAAATAGCCACGCGCATTCTCATTCAGTTGACTCATGTCCTGGCCGTTGACATAGACTTTGCCTGAGGTGGGAATATCCAGTCCGCCCATCAGGTGCAACAAGGTGCTTTTACCGGAACCCGATGCGCCAACGATTGCCACCTGTTCACCACTGCTGATTTCAATATCGACGTTGGTCAATACCTCAACAGGAGCCGGTCCTTCAATGAATGTCTTTGCCAACTGTTTACAGGCAAGTACCGTATCGGAAACTGTATTAGCCTGGTCATTCATAACGCAACGCATCTGCAGGTTGGGTGCGACTGGCTGTCCAGGCCGGGAAAATGGTTGCCAACATTGACATCACCAGGGATATCGAGCCAATCAATATGACCTGGTCCCAGTGCAAATCGGATGGCAGGTCACTGATGAGATAGACGCTGCCATCGATCAGCTCCATGTTGAGTGTTTTTTCAATCCATTGGTAAATGGCTTCAAGATTCAAAGCGGTAATTACGCCGGTAATCACCCCGGTAAAGGTACCAATGACACCAACAACACTACCCTGCACCAGGAATATCCGCATGATGCTGCCAGTACTGGCGCCAAAGGTACGCAAAATCGCAATATCGCTGCGCTTGTCAGTAACAATCATAATCAGGCTGGATACGATATTGATGGAAACCACGAGGATAATCACAAACAGGATCACGGACATCATGCGTTTTTCCATCTTGACGGCACTGAACCAGTTTTGATGGTAATAACTCCAGTCTTTGATCCAGTAATCGGACAGTGATGTATCAGAAAGTTTTTGCCTGACAGATGCGACCTCAAATAAATTTTTTACCTGTACCTGGACACCGCTAACATAACCTTTCAAGCGAAAAACACGCTGCGCATCTTGCAGGTGAATCAACCCCAACGCACTGTCATATTCATGAAAACCAACCTTGAACAAACCAATGACTGTGAAGCGTTTGAGTCGTGGTACGACGCCAGCCGGTGTGATATTGGCGCTTGGCGTAACCATCGTGACTTTTTCGCCAACATCGACGCCGAGTCGAAAGGCCAGATCCTGTCCGAGAATAATGCCAAACTCGCCAGGTTTCAGATTAGACAGCTTACCCGTAATCATATGTTCACCAACCCGGGAAATGGTTTTTTCCATTTTCGGATCGATGCCACGGAACAAGGCCCCGTTGACCTGGTTGTTAAAAATCAGCATACCCTCGGCACGTAT
This sequence comes from Proteobacteria bacterium UBA6492, assembly GCA_002436485.1. Taxonomy (GTDB): domain Bacteria; phylum Pseudomonadota; class Gammaproteobacteria; order UBA6429; family Thiohalophilaceae; genus UBA6492. Next base: position 45,408 of record DJMK01000047.1, on the reverse strand, counting down.
GTAGGGTGCAGTGCCCGTAACTTCAGGGTGTTGCTCAACTTGTTTTACCACTTGTTTCCAGTCAGTCAGCTTGCCGTTATAGCCGGATACGGTGATATGGGAAATCATGTTCAGTATGCGATCACGTACCTCTTTCTCAAAACCATTCATAACCGACAAAATGATGATTAACAGCCAGACCCCTAGTGCAATTCCAAGGATGGATACGAATGAAAAAAGTGATACATAGCGATTCCTGCGTTCAGCACGCAGATAACGAAGCCCAATAAACAGTTCGGTAGGACGATACATGGGGCGTTATTAGACCATAAATGTTGAGTTTACGCTAAATGTTATATTTTAATTGTGACGGGCGTGGTCAAAATAATTTCATCTGGTTCAACGCTTGCTTTGTATGCCAGCACCTCGACACCTTCTGACAAAGCCTTTCGCAGCAAGGTTCCATACGCGGGATCAATTTCATCTGCAGGACGCATGCATTGCACGTCAGCCCGTTGGATGCAGAAAAAAAGTACGCTGCGATATCCTTTTCCTGCCATAGTAATAAGTTCGCGTATATGTTTCTGGCCACGTGTTGTAACAGCATCGGGGAAAATCGCGTTATTTTTCTGATCAACCGCAGTCACGTTTTTGATTTCAACATAACAGTCGGCTGACTTGCCTTCACGCAATAGCAAATCGATGCGGCTTTTTTCCTGACCGTAAACTACTTCCTGCTGGATTGTGTTGTAACCTTGTAGTTCCGAGATCGTGCCATTACTGATTGCCTCGAGGACCAAGCGGTTAACCAGGCCGGTATTCACGCCGACTTTTATGCCGTTACGTGTCTCGCTCATTTCCCAGGAGTATCGATACTTTCTCGACGGGTTGTTGGTATCACGTAACCACACGGTACTCCCTGGCTCGGATACCCCCAGCATGCTGCCGGTATTCGGTGTGTGCACGGTCAAGGTGTCGCTGTTTTTAATAATGACATCAGCTAAAAAGCGCTTGTAGCGCCTGACAAGTGTCGCGGGAATTAGTCGGGGCTGTAACTTCAACTGGCTGTTAATTTTTGTTTAAGCGGTGTACTTCAATAACATTGTTGAGTTGGCCAAGTCGGTTGAGTATCCTGCTCAGCTGTTCAATGCCTGCGACTTCAACGGTTAACTCCATGTGTGCGGTGTTATTACGTTTATTTGACTGCGTATTAACAGCATTGACATTAATTTTTTCATTACTCAGAACATTCAAAATATCACGCAACAGACCCTGCCTGTCGATAGTCTCGACACAAATATCAACCGGGTATAATTCCTGGGCGTCACTGTTCCATTCCACATTAATCAGACGTTGCCGTTTGCTATCACCCATTTTCAGAATATTGCGACAATCACTGCGATGTATCGTTACACCTTTGCCCTGGGTGATGAAGCCGATAATAGGATCGCCGGGTGCAGGCGTACAACACCGCGCTAACTTGGTTAGCAGGTTACCAACGCCCTCGATCTGAATATCACCACTTTGTTGCTTGCGCGTTTTTCTGGGTTGCAGGCTAGCGGGCTCAGGTGTTTTTGGCGTAAGTGCCTGTACGCGCGATGCGATTTGTGTCGGCGTGACGTCGCCTCGGCCGACAGCCGCATAGAAATCATCCGTATTACCAAAACCGAGTTCCTCGGAGAGCATCTTGTGATTTGTGCCTGACAACCCAAGCCGCCGCAGATCTTTTTCCAGGTGGTCACGCCCCAGGCTAACGTTTGTCTCATAGTCCTGTTGTTTGAACCATGACCTGACCTTGGCTCTTGCACGGGAGGTTTGCAGATAACCAAGGTGTGGGTTTAGCCAGTCGCGGCTGGGTTGCCCGCTTTTAGTCGTCAATATCTCTACCTGTTCACCACTTTTTAGTTCGTAAGTCAGACTGACGATACGACCATTTACGCGCGCACCGCGACAGCGGTGACCGACATCGGTATGAATGTGGTAGGCAAAGTCCAGCGGCGTCGCACCTTGTGCCAGGTCAATAATGTCACCCTGCGGTGTAATCACATAGACGCGATCCTGAAATACTTCGGACTTGAAGCGATCGATAAAGTCACCGGCGCTATCCGATTCTTCTTTCCAGTCCAGTAACTGGCGAAGCCAGGCGATTTTTTGATCATAGGAAGACTCGGCGGATTTGGATCCTTCCTTGTAGCTCCAGTGTGCCGCTACACCGAGTTCGGCGTGCTGATGCATATCTTGTGTGCGTATCTGGATCTCCAGCGTTTTGCCATCCGGCCCAACGACGGCTGTATGGATAGACTGGTACATGTTTTCCTTGGGCGTGGCAATGTAGTCATCAAACTCACGCGGTATATGTCGCCACAGGGTGTGTATGGCACCCAGTGCGGCATAACAATCCTGTACCTTTTCAACCAGCACGCGTACAGCACGTACATCATAGAGCGCGTCAAACGAAACGCCCTTGCGCTGCATCTTTTTCCAGATGCTGTAAATATGCTTGGGCCTGCCGGTGATTTGGGCGCTGATACCGACTTTATGCATTTCTGCCTTGATGATACGAATGGCCTGCTCGATATATTTTTCCCGATCCACGCGTCGCTCATCCAGAAAGGAGGCCACCTTCTTGTAGTTCTCTGGTTCGGTATAGCGAAAAGAGAGGTCCTCCAGCTCCCATTTCACTTGCCAGATCCCAAGCCGGTTTGCCAGTGGCGCGTAGATATCCAGGGTTTCTTTGGCTACCCGCTTTTGTTTATGTTCCGGCAGGTATTTAAGCGTACGCATGTTGTGCAGGCGATCAGCCAGTTTGATGAGCACGACCCTGACATCTTCGGCCATCGCTAGCAGTAATTTGCGCAAACTTTCGGCATGTAGATGTTCCTTGGTGCCACGCTCGCTCAGGTCCTGGTGCTCAATGAAGGCGAGTTTGGTCACCCCGTCGACCAGGTGGGCAACCTGCTCGCCGAATTCTTGCTCCAGCTCTTCCAGGCTGTATTGGGTATCTTCCACCACGTCATGCAGGATGGCCGCAGCAATGGCATGGGGATCCAGGTGCAGTTGTACCAGGATTTCGGCGACCGCCATGGCATGGGTGATATAGGGTTCCCCAGAGGCCCTTTTTTGCTGGTCATGCGCCGAGTTTGCAAACAGAAACGCCTTCCTGATCAGGCCGGATTCCGCGGTTTGCGGGGCAAAACCGAGCGATGTGACCCAGTTATCAACCTGCTCTGAAGTTGCCTGGTCAGCGTTGCTGAACTGTGAATCGATGTATACCATTTACTATTCGTACGGGTAGTTAATCCATGATTCAAGCATAGACACTCAAAAATACCCTGATTATCCTGTGGTTGATTGCCAAAATTTGAAAATCTCGACTAATATTAACAATATGTCTAGGTTTTGCTCATAACCTATTGATGTAGTATAGTTAATTTTGAGTTTGGCAACTGCCTTTCAGTGAGGATACGAATAAATGAATAACAACATCTCGTTGATAACCGGTTTATTCCTGTTAGGGGCAACTGGCCTGTCCCAGGCCCAGGTACTGGAAATGCCCATGGAAGCCGAGCCAACAGAAATACAGGACGCCACGACTCAACCGATGGAGGCCCCATCGAGCATGGAGCCTGCTCCTACCACCTTGCCGGGCCGAGGTATGAGCATGGAGCAGGTTGAAGAACGATTTGGTAACCCAGGTGAAAAATTTGAGCGCGTCGGTGAACCACCGATCAGCCGCTGGGTTTATGGTTCATTTACTGTCTATTTTGAGTACGACAAGGTTATACACAGCGTTACACACAAGTAATCACAGGTGTAATCATTACAACCCCCCTGCTACTCCCTGAATGGGCCAAACAGGACGCCGTCCTGTTGGCCTGGCCGCATGCTGATACTGACTGGTCTGATAATCTCGAAGCCATCGAACACACGTACGTCAATGTAATTGCTGCGATCATCCGCCATGAAAAGGTCGTATTACTGGTGGCCGATAACAGATTGCGCGAGACCGTTCGCACCAAACTTGCATCACACGCAATTGATCTGGCGCAGATTATTTTTGTCGTTATTTCCTATGATGATACCTGGCTACGGGATACTGGCCCGCTGACAGTGATGAATAACGATAAAATTGAATTACATGATTTTCGCTTTAATGGCTGGGGCGGTAAGTATGATGCGCATCAGGATGACAATATCTGCCAGGCACTGGCGAAGGAGAAAATATTTTCTGCGGTAGCGTTTGTGAGGCATCAACTAATCATGGAAGGCGGTAGCATTGATTTTGATGGTGTCAGCACATTGTTAACAACACGCCAATGCCTGTTATCAACTACTCGCAATCCTCAGAAACAGGATAAAGACTACGAGGCGCTTTTTGCCCGACTATTTGGCGTCAAGCAGGTTCACTGGATTGAACACAGTGAGCTGATCGGCGATGACACAGATGGTCATATTGATATGCTGGCTCGTTTTTGTGATTCGGACACCATTGCCTATTCCAGTTGTAATGACCAAAACGACCCACAGTTTGAAACATTGAGTAGACTGGCAGATGAACTTGCCAGGTTACGCACAGCTGAAAATCATTCCTATCACCTTGTCCCGTTACCTGTGCCGTCCGCGCGTTTTAATTCATCAGGGCAGCGGTTGCCGGCAAGTTATGCCAATTTTCTCGTAATTAATGATGCTGTACTGGTGCCAGTCTATAACGACGAAAACGATCTGACCGCATTGCAGGCACTAACGAAATGTTTTCCAGGCAGGGAGATTATCGGAATCGATGCATCAGCGATAATCCAGCAGTTTGGCAGTTTGCATTGTTTGACTATGCAATTGCCAGCTGGCGTACTGAAAGCCTGATTATTTGAAATCGGGTATCGGGTTTAGCAAGTGCCAACTGCTGGTTGGCTCATCGTACTCCCACTTATTATTAAGCGTCATCTTCCTGATGGTCATATCAGCTTCCCGGTAGTAATTAATCTCAACTACTTGTGTCGCTGTCTTGCCATCGCTGCCGACCTGGTTATATACCTGCTCATAGCCGGTTACGCGATATTTTTTCATATGCTCGCGCTGTGCCGGTGTCAGCTTCTGCTGGGCATTACGGTGCATGGCAATGACTACATCGTAGTTCTGCCAACGTAAAGCCCTTTCGTATGCGAACATGCTTTTATCCAGCAGGTCGAGGCCATGTTGAGTGCCGGCGCAGGCACTTACCAGTAATAACAGGAATGAAATGAATATTGTTTTATGATGCATGTTCATATATATAGTAGACATCTAAGCATCTATTTATAACCATAATGTGCGGTTAATGCAATGATCAGAAAAAAAATCACAGTTGCGCTGGTGCAAATGGCCTGTACATCTGACAGGAATGATAACCTCGCCAGTATTGAACGGGCTGTTCGAGATGCGGCCGCTAAAAATGCACAGCTTGTCGTGTTGCAGGAACTGCATAACAGCCTGTACTTCTGCCAGACAGAAGATACCGCAATGTTTGATCTTGCCGAGACCATACCGGGCCCATCAACCGAACAACTCGGCGCGCTGGCAAAGCAGCTGGATATCGTCATTGTCTGCTCATTATTTGAAAGGCGTGCCAGTGGTCTGTATCACAATACTGCGGTCGTTATGGAGCGCGATGGCAGTATTGCTGGCAAATACCGCAAGATGCATATTCCGGACGATCCCGGCTATTACGAAAAGTTTTATTTCACCCCGGGAGATCTTGGGTTTCATCCGATCGAAACCTCGCTTGGTAAGCTTGGTGTGCTTGTGTGCTGGGACCAATGGTTCCCCGAAGCCGCGCGCCTGATGACACTGGCCGGCGCAGAATTATTGATCTACCCGACAGCCATTGGCTGGGATCCATCGGATATCCAGGAGGAGCAGCAGCGACAGCTAGATGCGTGGTGCACCATACAGCGCAGTCACGCCGTTGCAAACGGTGTGCCGGTCATTAGCGTTAATCGTACAGGCTTTGAAGCGGATCCAGCAGACGCCGGCGGTATTCAGTTCTGGGGAAACAGTTTTATTTGTGGCCCACAAGGCGAATACCTTGCACAAGCAGCGGCTGATGAACCCAGTGTGCTGGTGACAGAGATTGATTTGCAACGGGTTGAGTCGGTCAGGCGAATCTGGCCATATCTGCGTGACAGACGCATTGATGCATATGCTGACCTGCTGAAACGATACCGGGAATAAAAGACACGAACATGATAGTCATACTCGAGCCCAATCTCAGCAGTGAAAGCGAATTGTACCAATCAGTTCGTCTTTATCTGGAAAACCTGCCAAATGTACGTATTCGCGAACATCAGGAACATGGGATACAACAGATATTGACCGAATTTTATCTGATTGGTGACACTGCGGCACTGAACCAGGCAGAAATAGAAAGTCTGCCGGGTGTTGAACGGGTTGTACGCATCTCTGAAGAGTATCGCATACTTGGACGGCATCGTGATGATCACCGCCCTACTTCGTTTGAATATAACGGTGTTATTTTTTCGCAGGATAACCTGAACATCTTTGCCGGGCTTTGTGCGGTCGATACACCGCATCATGTTGAACAAATGATGCAGGCATTACAGCAACATAACCTGGCTTGTACACGCATGGGTGCTTATAAGCCGCGCACCAATCCCTATTCGTTTCAAGGGCACGGCAAGGATTGTCTGCCCTATGTATTCGAGCTTGCTGGAAAGTATGGGATCAAGGTCATTGCCATGGAGATCACTCATGAAAACCATCTCAGGGAAATTGAGGAAGCACTGCAACAAACCGGACAACCGACCGGTGTAATGTTACAAATTGGCACACGTAACACACAGAACTTTGAATTGCTCAAGGCCGTGGGACGGCAACGCAAGTTTCCAGTGCTGCTTAAACGTGGCTTTGGGATTACGCTGGAGGAGTCACTGAATGCTGCCGAGTACTTAGCCAGCGAAGGTAACACGCGCATCATATTCGGTCTGCGCGGCATGAAAACCAACATGGGCGATCCGCATCGTAACTTTGTTGACTTCACGCATGTGCCAGTGGTGAAACGACTGACGCGTATGCCAGTGTGTATCGATCCGTCACACTCGGTTGGCACGCGTAACGAGGATCCAAACGGGATTCTTGATATTATGCATGCAACCGCCCAGGGCGTCATCGCCGGTGCCAATATGATCCTGGTAGATTTTCATCCTGATCCTGCCACGGCACTGGTCGATGGTCCGCAAGCCCTTACGCTGGACGAGCTTGGTTACTTTATCGAGGACGTCAATATCGCACGCAAAGCTTACGAAGCAAGAGTGCTAAATTGTCAGGAATTTTTCAGTAAAAAATAATGCCCATAAAAAACCCTTGTTGCGAAGCACAACAAGGGTTTTCAAATATTGTTTTACTTAAGCGTTTAAAAAAACAGGTTTAGGTTCAGGTAAGGACCATCGGCGTCAATCTTTGCCAGCTCATTGGCACCCGTGTCTTCATAATCCAGGGAAATGGATCGATAACCCAGCTCAACCCCCAAGGCAAAATCCGTTTGGTAACGCAAGCGCACAAAATAATCGGTAATCTCTGAATCACCCGTACTTAAAAAACTTATGTCGCCGGCGATACTGAAGTTGAGAGGTAACGGTATGTTGACTGCGCCATAGAGCATCGGAATTGCCCCATCATATGTGTCTGAAGCAGAAACACCGGCGGTTGCCAGGCTTACTTCACCATCAAACAGTTTTACGTTAATACCCAGATCCAGATCAAATCCGACATCGATGATTTCATAGTACAGTGCCACTTCCGTATGACTCATATCAAAACTGGAGTTAATCGATTGCCCCGCTGGAAAAATCTGTCCATTAAAAGTAAATCCACCGCCGGTGTTTCCTGTGCCGGCAAGTTTCAGCGATGTGGTGCCTAGGCGAAAATTGGGTAAAATCGGTACTGGATGTTCGATATAGACATAGGCGTGGCTATCGGAATCATCCTCAAAACCGAGCGTGGATTTGACATCAATTTCATCCGGACCATCCTTGAGTGTTCCGCTGACCTGGTAATCAAACACACCGCCGCTAATCCTTACTCCAAGCGCATCAGCCATCGCTGAATTGGCTGCCAGCATTCCCAGTAAAAATATAAGTTTTTTCATGAACTTCCTCGTTATAATTCAATTAACTTTATATTAATTAGCAGAAAAAATAATGTTTTACATGGTCTTGAGTACATAGTGTGAACTGCGTCAGTTAATGGGCAATAATTAACCAGTCCTGAGGTGATACATTACTAGCGTGTGGTCTTGGCGACCGAATTGTTAATTTTTCTGTCAATCCCTGGTTTGTTTCGTTTGCCAGGCAGTCTAGTTAGAATAGCAACCTTTTCAGCCTGTAAAGTTGTAATTTCCCGATATGCCTTCCAATTTGGCTTCCCTGTTTAACCCGCCGGCGGTTCGTGCGCCCGGCATCGCATCTACATGGGGAAAGCTGTATGGCAGTGCCGTGGGTCTGGTTTTGGAACGTCTCGCCAGCCAGCATGGTGGCTTCGTACTGGTTTTGACTGAAAGCACCACGGCAGCCCAGCAATTACATGGGCAACTGGAATTCTTTCTGGCGCAATCCGACATACCATTGTTGCAATTTCCCGATTGGGAAACGCTGCCTTACGATGTGTTTTCACCTCATCAGGATATTATTTCTGAGCGGCTTGAGACCCTCTACCGTCTACCGCAACTGAACAATGGAATACTGGTCGTACCGATACAGACATTGATGTATCGCCTGCCTCCCCGTGACTACATCGAGCAACGCAGCCTGGTGATTCATGCCGGTGAAACATTGAAGCTCGATGAATTCAGGGCACGTTTAGTCGTGAACGGTTACCAGAACGTATCGAACGTAATGGAACACGGTGAGTTTGCAACGCGCGGTAGCCTGATTGATCTGTTTCCCATGGGCAGCAAGCTACCCTATCGCATTGAATTGTTTGATGATGAAATTGAGAGTATTCGAATCTTTGACCCGGAAAGTCAGCGCACCATTGATGTTGTAAAAAAAATACATATGCTGCCTGCGCGGGAGTTTCCGCTTGATGATAAGGGAATTACGGGTTTTAGACAGGCGTACCGTGCACAATTTGAAGGTGAGCCACAGGCCTCATTAATTTACCGCGATGTATCGCAAGGTATGGCGCCACCCGGAATCGAATATTACATCCCACTATTTTTTGAAAACACCAATACGTTGTTTGATTATCTGCCTTCGCATGCCTGTATCTTCAAACCTGAAAACATCAGCGAGAGCGTGCTTCAATTTGAGACCGACATAGAGCAGCGCTATGCGCAGTTCAAGCATGATATTGAGCGGCCTGTCCTGCCTCCCGATAAAATATTCCTTGGGGAGAATGATATACAAAGTAGTTTGGACCGGTTTCCGCAGGTTAGCTGGCAAAATTTTGAATATGAATCAGCCGATGCTACAAATTTTTTATCAACACGGCCACCAGATCTTGCGCTGGACGCCAAAGCAATGCAGCCGGCCAACAAGCTGTGTGATTTCGTTAAAAGCTTTAGCGGACGCATTCTGTTTACTGCGGAAAGTACCGGGCGGCGCGAAAGCCTGCTTGAGTTATTACGCAACAATAACATCAACCCCGAACTGTACCCTTCCTGGCATGCGTTTGTTGAATCAGAGGGTGGATTGGGTATTACTGTTGCGCCTCTTGAACATGGCCTGCTGATTCAATCGCCCGATATTGCTGTTGTTGCGGAGACGCAGATTTATGGTCACCAGGTATTTCAAAGGCGCAGGCGAAAAACCTCGCAACGAGACAGTGAATTTGTATTCAGAAACCTGGCCGAATTGTCGGTTGGTGCCCCTGTGGTTCATGAAGACTACGGTGTTGGTCGTTATCTTGGTTTGCAAACACTTGCAGCCGGTGGCATCACCGCCGAGTTTCTTACCCTTGAATATGCTGACCATGACAAGTTGTATGTACCGGTTTCATCGCTGCATCTAATTAGTCGCTATACCGGCGTCTCACCTGAAAATGCTCCCTTGCATAAGCTGGGCAGCGGTCAGTGGGAACGTGCTAAACGCAAAGCCAGCAAGCAGGTACGGGATGTTGCCGCTGAATTGCTGGACATTTATGCCAAGCGCGAAGCGCGCAGTGGATTTTCTTATCCGGTAGACAATATGCAATTGCAGGCTTTTACTGCAGAATTCCCCTTTGAGGAAACTCCGGACCAGGTAATCGCCATCGATAATATCATCGAGAGCATGCATTCTCCCAAGCCAATGGATCATCTTGTGTGTGGTGATGTTGGTTTTGGAAAAACCGAGGTCGCAATGCGTGCCGCATTTATTGCTGTCATGGCTGGTAAACAGGTTGCCGTGCTTGCACCAACCACGCTGCTGACAGAGCAGCACACACAAACTTTCCGCGATCGGTTTTCCGAGTGGCCAGTCAAGGTGGAGTCGCTTTCGCGGTTTCGATCTAAGAAACAACAGGACGATATTATTGATCAACTTAAGGCAGGTAAAGTCGACATTGTTATCGGCACACACAAGTTACTGCAAAATGAGATAAAGTATAAAAACCTCGGGCTGGTTATAATTGACGAGGAGCATCGCTTTGGTGTGCGGCAAAAGGACAAATTCAAGTCACTACGTGCCGAAGTGGATGTGCTAACCCTCACCGCCACACCTATTCCGCGCACGTTAAACATGGCAATGTCCGGGTTGCGCGAATTATCAATTATTGCAACGCCACCGGCGCGACGTCTGGCAATCAAAACCTTTGTCTCGCAGTGGAGCGATAACCTGATCATCGAAGCATGCGCGCGCGAACTAAAACGTGGTGGGCAGGTATTTTTTGTCCATAACGAAGTTGAATCAATCGAAAAACAGATGTCCAAGATTCAGGCAATTCTGCCGGATGCAAAAATTAATTTTGCGCACGGACAGATGCGTGAACGCGAACTTGAACAGGTAATGTCCGACTTTTACCATCAACGTTTTAACATACTGGTTTGCACCACGATTATCGAAACCGGTATTGATATTCCTAACGCCAATACCATTATCATAAATCGCGCCGACCGATTTGGATTGGCGCAGCTCTACCAGTTAAGGGGGCGCGTTGGCCGCTCACACCATCGGGCCTATGCCTACTTGCTGGTTCCACATCGTAATGCAATTACTCCTGATGCTCAGAAACGTCTGGAAGCCATCGAGTCAATTGAAACACTGGGCACCGGGTTTACCCTGGCAACACATGATCTGGAAATACGTGGCGCTGGCGAGCTGCTAGGGGACGAGCAAAGTGGGCAAATGCAAGAAATTGGTTTTTCGATGTATACCGAACTGCTTGAGCGAGCAGTAAAAGCGTTGCGCGAAGGCAAATCACTGGAGCAGGATTTCGCTGGACCGATTGTTACCGAAGTAGAGCTGCATTTGCCGACACTGATCCCTGAAGATTACCTGCCCGACGTACATGAGCGTCTTATTCTCTATAAACGAATTGCCAATGCGGCAGATGCGGCAGAGCTCAGGGAACTCAAGGTTGAAATGATTGATCGTTTCGGCTTGTTAACGCCACCCATTGAAAACCTGTTTGCTGTTACCCGTATAAAGCAGCTGGCAAGCCATGCGGGCATCAGGAAAATCGATATTGGTAATCACGGTGGTAGAATCATTTTTTCCGAAACACCCAATATCGACCCTGCGAAAATCATCGCCCTGGTGCAAAGCTCAGCGAATGTATACAAGCTAGATGGTAACAACAAGCTCAGGCTGGTAATGGACCTGCCGGATTTTCAAAAGCGCATCGAGCGGGTCAGTAATCTGGTGAAAGATATTACGCTCGATCAATAGCTGGCATGGTGTTGACGCAGATAACAATCTGAAGAACAAATACTTTCTAAAAAACATGATTTAGGCTATGTTACCAGACATGAAATACTTGTATGCCCTGTCCCTCATCGCTGTCGCGTTTCTCACAGCAAGTGGCGCTGTCGCCACAGAAGTAAAATATTATGATATTGAGTTGATTATTTTTGAATCATCCGATCCGGCCGCGCGTCATACTGAAACACAAAAAAATAATCTTAACCGGGAACTACCCGAACAGATGATCGAGCTGGGCAAACCTTATCCCGGACCAATACCCGAAGAGTACGACCCGAAACTGACTTTCAAACCGCTTCCACGACAAGCCTACCGGTTGACCGGGGAAGTAAAATTATTGAAAGAATCAAAAAATTATAATGTATTGATGCATGCTGCCTGGCGCCAACCGGGTATGGATGAGGCAATTGCGCTGCCAGTGCATGTTCACCAGGAATATATTTACCGTGCCCCGGAGACCGGACAGGAAAGCCGCAGCGAATTCTCTACATTTGGCCTCTCATCACCCGCCAGCACCGCACCTACGCGCAGCATACTCGATGGTTACGTCAGGATCGTTCTGTCGCGTTACCTGCATGCACAGGTAGATCTTTCCTATGTTGTCGGCATAAAACCGCAGCAAGAAATGATTCTAAACGATGACAACATGGAACCGATTGCGCCTGAACCGATGGTTTTTCGACTCAACCAGTCAAGGAAGATGCGCAGCACCGAAGTTCACTACCTGGATCACCCGGTGCTTGGGGTAATTGTGCTTGCTACACCATACACCGAAAATGATAAACAGAAGAAAGCAGGCAAATAAATCACTGCTAGCGATAAAACGTTTTAAATTTCTGTAATCAGGACTTCCAGTATTTTTCTAACATTCTCGTGACTGACCGCCAGGTTCTCGGAGATTTCATCCAGGGTGATCTCGCCTTCACCACGCCCAGCCGCCTTGTTTGCAATCACAGCTATACTGGCGTAGCAAAGATTTAACTCCCTTGCCAGTACGGCTTCAGGCATGCCGGTCATACCCACAATATCGCAACCATCTCTTTCCAGTCGATCAATTTCCGCAGCGGTTTCCAGTCGTGGCCCCTGCACTGCCGCATAAGTCGCTTTTTCACCGATCTGTACATTGGCCTGTTTCGCCGCCTTGATGATCAAGGAACGAAGTTCTTCGCAATATGGATAGGTAAAATCAACATGCACAACTTCCTCAAGTCCTTCCTCGAAAAAAGTATGATCCCTTGACCAGGTATAGTCGATGATTTGATCGGGAACAGCCAGGTGGCAAACTTTCATATTGTTGGTTATGCCGCCGACCGCGTTAATGGCAATCACCTTGTCAACACCGGCATTTTTTAACACGGAAATATTGGCACGATAATTTACTTTGTGCGGAGGTATCGTATGACCCGCGCCATGCCTTGGCAGGAACAAGACTTCCTTTCCCGCAAGCATACCGCGCGTCAATGGTGCAGAGGGTTCGCCATAATTACTGACATGCACTTCTCGACTTACGATCGAAAGATTGTGTAACTTGGTGAGGCCAGTGCCACCGATAATTGCAATTTTAGCCATATCGATCACATTCCTTTAACGGCATAAATGCCGGCCGCATTTCTCAGGTATCCATGATAATCCATTCCGTATCCGAACAGATAACGATCTTCAGTTTCAAGGCCAACGAAATCCGGCTTGAGGGGTTGTTTACGCTCATGCAGTTTATTAACCAGAACGGCTGTATAAACTTCCTTCGCTCCTTCGCCCCAGCAATATTCGATGATTTCTGCCAGCGTAATACCTTCATCAAATATATCATCAAGAATCAGGATAGTCCTGCCTTTGAGCGAGTGGGTTGGCTTGACTAACCAGTTTAATTTTCCGCCAGATGTGGTTCCGCGATAACGTGTTGCATGGATGTAATCAATTTGCAGGGGAAACGCCAGGCGTGTCAATATCTGACCTGCAAGGATAATCCCACCGGTCATCACGCTCAGTATCAGCGGGTTGTCTTGTTGCATTTTCAAGGTAATGGCCTTGGCCATCTGATCAAGCGAATGTTGCACCTGTGTATTTGTGTACAAACAATCAGCTTCTGCAAGAACTTGTTTAGCTTTGTTTGCGTCCATCAGTAAGTAAAAGTCACCGTCTGGTCATTCATTGCTTCACTGATCACATAGGCGGCGCCAATTGTTTCATCGATCTCTGGTATTAGATCATCACCCCAGAGCTCAATGGTAGGCGTGCATACCTTGAAAACGACGCCGGCATCATGTGCTTCCTTGATAAAATCATAAACCGTTTTGGGATTGCCTTCTTGAAGATGTAATTTTTCCGCAATCCCCTGTTTGGCCAACTCGCCGGCACGTCCGGTAAGGACAATCTCAACAGAATAATCCATGGCTGCTGCCACGGTTGCCTGAAAGAACGGCGCACCGACTGCGGCTCCGTTATTTGGATCTGTATTTACCATAATGATCATGAGCTTGTCTGGCATGTCATTATCCCCTGTGTTGTGTTGGCGGAGTATATCTGCTCATTTTGGTTTAAACAATCCTGCCTCGTTTTCCCGCAGCCCAGCTTAGTGGACATGTGTTGTTGAAGTTGGAAAGGCAATCAGAAGAAAATCAACATTGCTATGTAAACTGTAAATCCAGGCTGGGATCATCAAGGTATTTCTGTATAGCATCAACAGCGTCGTGCCATCGTGCCATTTTGTTCAGTTCTTTGCGCGTCAATGGGTGACGGCCATGCATTCGCACCAGCCTGCTGGCTGAGACAGGCTCGGCGTATTCGCCCAGATTATCAAGCACATCAACTGCCCCTGCCCGGTTGTTGCAAACCAACACCATATCACAACCTGCAGCAAGCGCGGTTCGCGCACGTTCCGAATATGTTTCACCTGCCACTGAAGCACCTTGCATATCCAGATCATCACTAAAAATTACGCCCTGAAATTTTAGTTGCTTACGCAGAACTGTTTTTAACCACTTTGATGAAAAACCGGCAGGTAGTGTATCTATTTTATTGTAGATAACGTGTGCGGGCATGATGGCCGAGAGATTATTCTGTATTAGCAGCCGGTAAGGCTTGATATCGCCCTGGTAGATGCTGTCATATTCACGTTCGTCGCATGGAATGGCGATATGCGAATCTTCCCTTACTGCACCATGCCCCGGAAAGTGTTTACCCACAGCTGACATGCCAGCTTCATGCATGCCGGTTATATAAGCATAAACCAGCTCGTAAACAGCATCGGGTTGTTGGTGGAATGCGCGATCACCGATAACATCACATATGCCATAGTCAAGATCGAGCACAGGGGCAAAACTGAAATCAATGCCGACACTGCGTAGCTCGATTGCCATTAGCCAGCCGGCGAGTTGCGTCAGTTGTTTTCCTTTTTTATGGTTATGATCATAAAGCTCACCAAGTCGACGCGCAGCCGGTAAATGGGTGAATTCTTCCCTGAAGCGTTGAACACGCCCTCCTTCGTGATCCACTGCAACCAATAGATGCGGATCCCGTGCTTCATGTATTTGCTTGACCAGTTGCACGAGCTGATCAAGATTTTCATAATTGCGGGTAAACAGGATAACCCCGCCAACCAGCGGGTGCTGGAGAATTTCCTTATCCTCGTTACTTAGCTCGACACCATTAATGTCAAGCATAACTGGTCCCAGCGACATAGTTACTCCGTAATCAAAACCCGTGTGCCAACCGGCACAAGATCATATATTTTTATTACATCCTGGTTCCGCATTTTAATACAGCCATGCGATCCGGGCTGTCCTATCGCGTCCTCATCAGGACAACCATGTATATAGATAAAGCGTCGCATTGTGTCGACATTGCCCATACGATTGAAACCTGGCTCAAGCCCGCTTAGCCATAAAATACGCGTCAATATCCAGTCACGCTCTGGAAAAGTCTTTGCCAGTTCAGGTGTGTAAACTTCCCCGGTGGGTCGGCGACCAACAAAGATAGTATTCGCAGGACAGTTGTCACCAATTTTAGCGCGGACCTGGTGCCAGCCGCGTGGGGTACACTCGCTGCCATGGGCCTCGCCTGTGCCATTTGCTGCAGTGGAAACAGCTACGCTCATCACAGAATTTCCATTATGACGCACGTCAAGGGTTTGACTTATCACCGACACATAAATCTCGAAACTGTTGTCCTTTTTTACCATTTGCAGTAAGGGTGTTTAACCAGTGAGACATTATAATACCTTGGATCACCGGAGACTTCTTCACCGATCCAGTCAGGTAAAACCGGCTGGGTTTCTTCATTCGGGAGCTCGATCTCTGCCACTACCAGCCCGGTATTTTCACCGCTGAATTCGTCGACCTCCCATATATTCCCGTTATGATTGACATGGTAGCGCTTTTTTTTAATAAGGGGCTTTTCACAAAGCTTATCCAGCATGTGCCTGGCATCTTTGAGCGGTATCGCGTATTCATATTCAGTTCTGCGGATACCCAGTGTTGCGCTCTTGATATTGATATAGGCCTGCTCACCCTCTATGCGGACTCGTACGGATGCGGCGGGACTACCTACCAGGTACCCCTGCACGTATTCCGCGCCTTCATCTGCCTGTGCGCGCCATGCGTCATTTTTCAACAGGTATTTTCGCTCTATTTCGATAGCCATCGATCTATTTTCGAACAAAAACAGCAATAGACTCAACATGCGCGGTATGCGGGAACATNNAACCCGGTCATAACTCTTGTCTTTCCACCATGGCAGTGTGCTCGTATCTTCCATCAGATTTGCATACAGATAATTGACATTACTGATTTTGTTCTGCGTTGCGTTGTTACGGGCGCGTTCCAGCAATTCAGTGTCACCTTCGATTGCAGTCACCGATGCAACTTGCCTGGCTAATGGCAGGGAAAAGTTGCCAAGCCCACAGAACAGCTCGAGAACATGACTTGAACTGCTTACATCAATTGCTGAAAGTACCGCCTCAACCATCTTGTCATTAATATCTGTATTGACCTGCACGAAGTCGCCTGGTAGAAAATCAAAGCGAATATTTTGTTTTTTTAAGGTGTAGTAAAGTTCCGTGTGATCAGGCCATAACAAGCTGATCGTTTTTGGACCGCCAGACTGTGTATAGATATCGAACTGGTGCTGCTTTGCAAAGTTAACCAGCTGTTTGATGTCGGTGTCAGTCAACGGCTCGAGATGACGAAACACCAGTGCGGTAGATATTTCGCCAACCGCAACTTCTATTTGTGGAATCTTGTCGGGTGACGATAACCCCATCACCAGTTCACCAAGTTGCGTGAGTTTTTCTCCGACACTGGCATGTAATACCTTGCAGCTAGACAAGTCAGCAAGGTAACGAGATGCTTTTTCACGAAAACCGACCAGCACCTTGTTTTTCTTGTAAACCAGCTTGACGCCAAGGCGCGCCTTGCGACGATAGCCCCAGATGGGGCCGGTTATTGGATCGCGTATGTTGCCGGGTTTTACATGACCAATTCGCTTTAGATTTTCAATCAGTATATTTTGTTTTAACCTGATTTGTTCTTGGTGTGCTATATGTTGCAAGCTACAACCACCGCATACACCAAAATGCGGACAGTCGGGTTCAATACGCAAAGGTGAAGGTTTTTCGATTGCGAATAATCTGCCTTCATCATATTGTCGCCGGCATTTCGTGTATACAAACTGAACCTGCTCTTCGGGTAGTGCCTGATCGATGAATACAGTTTTACCATCTACGTGCGCAATACCACGACCTTCGTGCGTCAGGTCTTCAATAGTCACCGTTACCGGTTCAGCAGGAAGTGCCTTGCGCCGACGAGCCATGAAAGATTACCTGTTACAGTATCAGGACGGAAAAACGCCCGTTGAGAGATAACGATCACCACGATCACAAATAATCGTGACAATGTTTGCGTTCTCAACCGAGTCGGATAGGCGCATCGCTGCAGCGACTGCACCCCCGGAGGATATACCACAGAATATACCTTCGTGTGCTGCCAGTTGACGTGTCATATCCTCGGCTTCTTGCTGGGTTACCTCCATGATGTGATCAACCTGCGAGGCATCATAAATGCTCGGCAGATATTCTTTTGGCCAGCGTCGAATGCCAGGAATCCTGGCACCCTCTGCAGGGTGAACACCAACAATCTGTACCTGTGCATTTTGTTCCTTGAGGTACTTGCCGGTTCCCATGATCGTCCCGGTGGTTCCCATGGAGCTAACAAAATGTGTCACTTTACCGTCCGTGTCACGCCAAATCTCGGGGCCTGTTCCCAGGTAATGGGCAGCAGGATTATCGGCGTTGGCAAATTGATCAAGCACTTTCCCTTCTCCATCGCGTTGCATCTGGTTGGCAAGGTCCCTGGCACCTTCCATACTTTCATCAGCTGAAACGAGCACAAGCTCTGCACCAAACGCCTTCATGGTTGCGCGCCGCTCCTCACTCATGGTCTCGGGCATGATAAGAACCATACGATAACCTTTTATTGCGGCAGCCATCGCCAGCGCAATGCCGGTATTACCACTGGTGGCTTCGATGAGTGTATCGCCGGGGTTGATATCGCCTCGCGCTTCCGCCTGAACAATCATATTCATAGCAGGTCGATCCTTCACAGAGCCAGCCGGGTTATTACCTTCGAGCTTCGCCAGGATGGTATTGCTCGTGTCACCTGGAATGCGTTGTAACCGAACAAGCGGCGTATTGCCAATAAAATGCTCAATTGTCGGGAATGTCATAGGTCCTTCTGGATCTGTCAACCACGATGGGGCATCATTCTATCAGAATAAGACGTTTAATAATAAAGAGATGAATACCAACCCAGTCATAGATACAGCGCTGGCCATTGAACAGGCCGGTGGCAACGAGGAGCTCGCCAAGGAACTCCTCGGAATGCTGTTGAACGAGTTACCGCAACTACGAGACATGCTTGCCCATGCCATTCAACACAGTCAACTGGATGCCATTTGGGACCATGCACACAAGATACATGGCTCTACCGCATACTGTGGTGTACCTGCTTTGCGTGATAGCTTCAAGGCACTTGAGAGTGCCATCAGGAAGCAAAACATCGAAGCAATCGCCAGGCAATTTAAAATTGCAGATTTGGAAATAGAACGTTTATTGACATCCGGGCATGATTATCTGCACAAGCCCTGGTGTTGATCACTGTTCACCCTGGTTACGGGCCTGCAACATTAAACGTTTCATCTCACGCACCGCTGCATCCAGGCCGGTGAAAATAGCGCGCGCTACAATGGCATGACCAATATTCAGCTCACTCACGCCACGAATGGCAGCCACACTACTGACNNACGCGTACATTTGCCTTTGCGAGCCTATCACAGGCCTCTGCAATCTTATCTTTTTGCCCATGGACATCGAGTCCGCCTTCGGTTGTCAATTCTTCGCGTCGCTCCGGAACGAGGCAACAGTCTTCTGGCCGAACCTCGCATGCAATCTGTAGCATTTCCTCGGTAACCGCCATCTCGAGATTCATGCGGGACTGCAGTATGGTCTTGAGCATCTGTACATCACGATCCTGAATATGCCGGCGGTCTTCACGCAAATGCAAGGTAATGGCATCTGCGCCAGCCTGCTCAGCCAGTAATGCTGCCTGAATGGGTTCCGGATAGCGGGTGCCGCGTGCCTGCCTCAGGGTCGCGACATGATCAATATTGACGCCAAGCAAAATACTCATAACATTCAATGTAAAAAACGAGCCAAACAAGAGCGGCAAATATACGTTAATTGCCCTGTTTTGTCGATGTCATCACCCGTTTGCGAGACTGTAGTAACTCGCGGGTTTTAAGCGGTTTGTATCCCAGGTAGTGATCCAGTATCGAACGCAACAAAAGCTTGGCTTCCTTGCGCTCTGCTTGATCAGTCAGGCTGCGTTGTAACATGTGCCGTAACGTTTTCCCACTAACGAGCATGCCATGTTCATCGGGATCATTATTCCTGACCGGGCCTTGCTCGATGAGATACGTATAGCGCTCTTCATCGCTCACCTGTTTGCCGGTTACTGTATCGTGTTGCAAATTTATTCCGTAACCCAATTGCTCAAGCAAATCCAGCTCAAAGTAACGTAACGCGACATCGACGTGTTCATCTTGCCGGATTTTTTCCAGGGTCAGTCGGTAGATGTCAAACAAGGCGGGATGAGGATCATGTCTGTGTAACAGGTGCATCAACAATTCATTAAGATAAAATCCGCTGTATATTTGTTGGTTCAGCAGGTTTGACGGCTTGCTATTCAGTTCGGCTGAGTACAATGTAGGCATTTCTCCGCCGCCACCCCATTGCATTAGCAACTGAGTAAAGGGTTGTAATAGCGAATAAAAAGGCGATTTATTCTGCCTGGCGCCTCGAGCAACGACCGAAAACTTCCCATGCTCGCGTGTAAATATTTCTACTATCAGGCTTGTATTACGAAAGCTACGGCTATGCAGCACGTATGCCTGATCAAGTTGGCGGCTAGCTTTAGAACTCATCCTTATAGCCTAATTGCTGCAATGCACGCTCGCTGTCGGACCAGCCTTTTTTAATTTTAACCCATGTCTGTAGGTAAACTTTTTTATCAAAAAAACTCTCCAGTTCCTCGCGTGCCTGTTGACCGATTTGTTTGAGTCGTGCGCCCTGCTTGCCAATAACGATGGCTTTCTGGTTGTCACGTTCGACCCAGATAACAGCATAAATTTTCAAGAGTTTATTCGTGTCTTCAAATTTTTCGATTTCAACGGTCGTCTCGTATGGCAGCTCATCACCTAGTAAACGTACCAGTTTCTCACGTATCATCTCTGCGGCAACAAAACTGGCGCTGCGATCGGTTACCTGGTCCGCGGAATAAAACGGTTCAGATTTTGGCAACCGTTTTTCTATCTCGTTTTCCAGTGATTCAAGCTGTTGATTATTTTTCGCGGATATCGGGACTATGCAATCAAACTCATATTTTTCCGTGAGCTCATCAATGTAAGGCAGCAAGGCGTCTTTTTCTTTCACGGTGTCGATCTTGTTTATTGCAAGAATGACCGGGCAGTCTGCCTGTTTACATGCCTCGAGGGCCAGCTCATCCTCTTCGTTCCAGTGCATCGCTTCAACCAGCAATACGATGACGTTCATGTCCTGTAGTATGCTTCTGGCAGCACGGTTAAGATGTTGCTGCAACGCGCGACTGCCACCTTTATGTATACCTGGGGTATCGACGAACACGAGCTGGGCTGTTTCCTTGGTCTTGATGCCTAGAATCCGATGCCGCGTAGTTTGTGGTTTTCTCGAGGTGATACTGAGCTTGAATCCCAGGAGCTTGTTCAGTAACGTTGATTTACCCACATTCGGGCGGCCAACTAACGCAATATAACCACAACGGTATGGTGAATTCATATTGTCAGGTTTCCAGTAGTTCCAACGCCTGTTCTGCGGCCGCCTGCTCAGCCTTGCGGCGACTACTGCCTTTCGCCACCAGGGGCTCTGCTAGTAAATCAACCTTGCAGGCAACAGTGAAGGTTTGTTTATGCGCTTTGCCAGATGTGTTGATAATTTCATACTCGGGTAAGGGTAATCCCCTGGCCTGCATGTATTCCTGTAACCGGGTCTTGGGATCCTTGAGATTTTTGCTAGCATCAATGCTAGCCAGTTTACTTTTGAATAATCGTAGAATGAATTCCCTGGCTGGAACGATACCGCCATCCAGTAATATTGCACCGATGATGGATTCGACGACATCAGCCAATATTGACTTGCGACGAAAACCACCACTTTTTAACTCGCCACTACCAAGCCGCAGGTAATCGCTAAGATTGAGATCAATTGCAAGCTCTGAGAGTGAATCACCTTTGACCAGGTGTGCACGTAATCGACTTAACTCGCCTTCGGTTGCCTCGGGAAATTGATCGTAAAGTGCGCTACTGATAACAAAATTAAGCACCGCGTCACCAAGGAACTCCATGCGTTCATAATGATTCTGATTTGCGCTGCGATGGGTTAAAGCACAATCCAGGTATGTTAAATCTTTAAACTGGTAACCGAGTTTCTTGGTAAGCGATTCGAGTTCCTTCATTAGCCGATAGTTACTTGAGTTCAACCCGTTTTTCGAAGACAACAACGGCATGCAAATTTCCAAACATCTGTCTGCGTGCCTCGTATTCGACTTCAATTATGGTCACGCCACCCTGCTTGCTGATTGTGACATCTTGCGAGCTGGCATCATTTACCATGTTTATATCGAACCTGCGGTCAATCATTTTGCGCAATTCCTTTACGCTTTTGCTACCGGATGAACTATCTTCGGCAATCGAAGACAGTGTCTGGTAAACTTTATAGCCATCCAGGTAGACGGGTATCAGCTTGAGCGCCACCGTGGCAACTACGGCAATAATCAGCAATATTAAAAGCCAGCCAATCAGTGTCATACCCTTTTGTTTTTGTACTGTTTGCATGTTCCTGTCTCCCAACTTGCTGTTTTACTCGATTATATTTCCGATACGAGACCACTTGACGTCAAACCATTCTTCCATTGAAAACCAGATAAAGAAGGCGCGGCCTTTAAGATAGGAATCCGGTACAAAGCCCCAGTAACGACTGTCGCGACTATTATCCCGATTATCTCCCATCACAAAATACCTGTCCTGTGGAACGACCACGTCCTCGACATCCGGGATAAAACTGCCTCCCTTACTAATCAGTATATGATGGGAGATGCCCGGCAAATTTTCCAGTAACATAAAGAAATTTCTGTCTTTTTCATAATCGCTTACCATGCTGGTTTCGATATAGTCACCATTAATATACAACTTGTGACTTTTGTAGCTGATGCGATCGCCTGGCACAGCAATGACGCGTTTGATGTAATCAATCGAAGGGTCTTCAGGATAGCGAAACACGATCACATCACCCCGCTCCGGTGAACCCAGATCAACCAGTTTGTGATAACCGATCGGCGAACGGATACCATATGAAAATTTGTTCACCAGAATAAAGTCACCGACCTCCAGTGTCGGCAACATGGAACCCGACGGGATTTTGAATGGTTCGACAATAAAACCGCGAATAACCAGTACCACCAAAAAAACCGGGAACAGGAATCGTGCATACTCAACCAGGATTGGCTCTTTGGTTCTCTTATCTTCTGTTGCTTCAGCATCTGCTTCCACTAGTGCACGACGCTTTGCAAAAAACCAGGCATCGAGCGCCCAGATGGCACCTGAAACCAAGGTCAATATTGCCAGTATTGCTGTAAAGTCCGTATTCATTTATCTCTCCCCACATTCAGCACCGCAAGAAATGCATCCTGGGGTATTTCAACCTTACCAATCTGTTTCATGCGCCGTTTACCTGCTTTTTGTTTCTCAAGTAATTTTCTTTTACGACTAACGTCACCACCATAACATTTCGCCGTCACATTTTTACGCAATGCTTTGACATTGGTGCGTGCAATGATTTTTGCCCCGATGGCCGCTTGCACTGCAACCTCAAACATCTGGCGTGGTATCAGTTCTTTCATTTTCTCCGCCAGCTCCCGGCCGCGACTTTCGGCATGGGCACGATGCACGATAGTAGACAGGGCATCGACTTTCTCACCATTTATAAGGATATCCAGTTTAACAAGATCCGCATGTTGAAACCGCTTAAATTCATAGTCCAGCGACGCATATCCACGGCTCACCGACTTTAAACGGTCGAAAAAATCCAGCACAACCTCGTTCATCGGGATTTCATAAGTCAGGGATACCTGGTTACCAAGGTATTGCATGTTTTTTTGTTCGCCCCGTTTTTCGACGCACAAGGTAATGACGTTCCCCACATAATCCTGTGGCACCAGTATATGTGCCTCGATAATCGGTTCTCTGACCTGGTTGATATAGTTGGGCTCTGGCAGCGAGGCAGGATTGTCGATTCGAATGACTTCGCCGCTGCTTTTTTCAACTTCAAATACCACGGTTGGCGCAGTGGTGATCAGGTCCAGATTGTATTCACGTTCCAGCCGCTCCTGGATAATTTCCATGTGCAGCATGCCCAAAAAACCACAGCGAAAGCCAAATCCAAGCGCCTGGGATGTTTCTGGTTCGTAAAACAACGCGGCATCATTGAGTCTTAGCTTGGACAGGGCTTCACGCAAATCCTCGTAATCATCNNACTGGCTGGCTTGTCAACAGCCGTAATGGTATCGCCCACGGGGGCACCATCGACCTCCTTGATGCCAGCGATCAGGAAACCGACTTCGCCAGCGGCAAGTTCCGCCTTGTCCTGCCGTTTTGGTGTAAAAATACCCACATTATCAACCTGATAGGTGCGGCCTACAGACATGATTAATATCTTCTGGCGTTTACGAATGGTGCCCTGTTTAACGCGTATCAGGGACACGACACCCAGATAGTTGTCGAACCATGAGTCAATGATTAAAGCCTGCAGTGGCGCCTCAGGATCGCCCTCAGGCGGCGGTATTTGACGAACAAGCTCATCCAGCAATTCGCTGACGCCAACGCCCGTCTTGGCACTGACGCATTTAGCATCAGCAGCTTCAATGCCGATAATTTCTTCAATTTCATGAATGACACGCTGTGGATCGGCGGCCGGCAGGTCGATTTTATTCAACACCGGCATCACTTCCAGTCCTTGCTCAATGGCTGTATAACAATTAGCCACACTTTGGGCTTCTACTCCCTGTGACGCATCGACCACCAGGAGCGCCCCCTCGCAAGCCGACAGGGATCGGGAGACTTCGTAGGAAAAATCCACGTGTCCCGGTGTGTCGATAAAATTCAGCATGTATGTCTGGCCATCGCTGGCCATGTAATCCAGCGTAACGCTCTGTGCCTTAATGGTNNGTCTGGATCAAAAAAGTACTGGCAGATTTCCTCGCTATCGCTAGCGAGCACCGGTACCCGTGTGTCGTACTGATCGATCAGTGTGGATGTGCTATCTATGTCGACTTCGCGCACTGTAAATTGCCAGCGCGACTGCCATTGTGTTAGCTCTTCGCGAAAAGCATCGCACAAATGGCATCCATGCCGCACATACAGCGTCAGTTCGGTGCTCAATCTTTTGGAATCTTGATTGCCAGAAAGATCGGGTTACTTCCTCGCTGAATCAGGACAGGGATTGACTGGCCGGCAGAGAGTTCTTTTACCAGCTTCTCGAAATGTGCCACATCCTTGACGTCGCGATTATTGATTTTAAGAATGACATCACCACGCCGGATATTGGCTTCACTGGCTGCTCCCTTTTCGACTTCCTGAACAATAACGCCACCTTGATTGATTTCAAATCGACGGCGTTGCTCTGCCGTGAGGCCGCCTACCACAATGCCAAGTTTGTTAAGTTTCGCAGGTTTTTTTGGTGTATCTGACTGCGCCAGTTCTTCTTCGGAAGGCAATTCTCCAATCTTGACGGATAGCGATACTGTTTTGCCTTCACGGATGACTTTAACCTTGACGCGTTTACCTACTTCTGTATTGCCCACTGCTATCGGCAAGTCAGACGAACGTTGTATGCGTTTGCCATCGAACTCAATTACCACATCACCAATCTTGAAGTCTGCCTTTGATGCCGGGGAGTTTTCCAGGATTCTCAACACAACTGCACCCATTGGTTGTTTCATTCCAAAGGATTCCGCCAGTTCTCGGTTAACATCCTGGATCAGGATACCTAACCAACCGCGCGAAACTTTGCCGCGTGTTTTGAGTTGTTGTATGACGCTTTTCGCCATACTTACCGGGATGGCAAATGACAGCCCCATGAATCCACCAGTGCGGCTATAGATTTGCGAGTTGATGCCAATGACTTCACCTTTCAGATTAAACAGTGGCCCGCCCGAATTACCAGGATTTATCGCAACATCCGTTTGAATGAAAGGAACGTAATTTTCGCTGGGCAGGTTCCTGCCAATTGCGCTGACGACACCGACGGAAACTGAATGATCAAATCCGAATGGTGAGCCAATCGCCATTACCCACTCACCAACCTTTAGGTTATCTGACTCACCTAGTTTGGCGACCGGCAAATCACCCGCATCGATTTTTAACAATGCCACATCACTACGCGGATCTGTACCCACGACTTTTGCTTTCAATTCGCGCCGATCGGTCAGCCGTACAATAATTTCCTCTGCATCACGAATAACATGATTGTTCGTAACAACATATCCGGATTTATCAATGATAAAACCGGAGCCCAGTGACTGGGTGTCGAATTCCTCGATCGAACCGCCTTCATCACCAAAGAATTTTTTAAACAGGTCGCTCCACGGTGAGTTTTCGGGAAATTCCGGCATCTCCATACCCGGAGGCAAACCATGACGTTGTTTCACTTTTTGTGTCGTGCTTATGTTAACAACAGCGGGGCCAACTTCTTCGACAAGTTCAGTAAAGTCAGGCAATTCAGTTGCGCTAACAGGTGTTGTTACCAGGGCAAAAAAACACAAAATGGCGGGGGGTAGGAAAAAACGCATTCGGTTAACCTCGTAAATTACAAAAATTCAAAAATGAGTCAGGTCAGGTAAATCTATGCCCGCCTTGCGTAATACAACAGGCTGGTAAGCAGGATTATTTTTAATTCTTTTTGCAAATCGGTTTAATACTGTCAAAGACACAATAAAACCAGCTAAAGCGCCTATAAGCGTGAGGTTTTCGTTGTGTGATTCAAATGCATACGCAAAGATTGTTGCGCCAAGTAAAACCAGTATCAGTGGCAGCAGGTAACTCATCAGCGCACTTTTTAACAGGCTGCTTTCCTGTAGGCCAATTACAACTGAATCACCCGGTACAGCCTGAACAGTATTCAGCGCTTTGACATGTGTAAGTTTCTTTCCCAGCACGCCAGATAACACCTTTGTGCCACAGCCTTTTTGTGCACTACATTTTCCACAGGTGGTTCGTCGCTGCGTCTCGACCCAGGCAAATTCTTCGTCAGTTTTTACAACGTAAGCAGTTTCTTCAATCATTTTTGCTGGGTCACTGAATCACCGATCATGCGTACTGTGGCACTTGGTACTTCGCCAACTACGGTGACATGATAACTATCAAGCTTTTTGCCGTATGCATTTACTGCACCCATGCGTGAAGCACCCATAAGGTTGGACGTATTTTTCTTTTGCTGTTCGATGAAAACAGACACTGATGCCAGGCCGTCACTAAATACATGATGTTCAACTGCAGTTTTGTTTGGCATCTTGTGGCGTCGCTGCATATCGGTGTTAAAGCCGGCAGGTAACCTGGTCACTGCCCAGACACCTGCAGATTGCACCGCAGATTCTCCTTCGTCGTCTTCCATCTGGGCCTCGTACCACGTGTATTCCTCTCCGCTGATTGAAGGCATGAGTAATTCTTCGGGTACTGAATCCAGGAATTCAAGCTCGGTAAACATGAACTGTTCAATCAGATCACCAGTTTCGTTGACAAGGTGCGTCTTGAGCAGTAACCCCGTATGGGTATCAACCCAGAGTCGATGACCATAGCGGTAGTTGTCATTTGGCTGGATAACGATTTTCTGGGCTAGCTGTCCGGCAACTCGCTCCTGCTTATCCAGTAAGAAAGAGTACTGATTCTTCATGGCATCAAGTTGCACCGGAAATTGCGGCGGAAATTGGGCGACCGGGCGTCCTTTGTCTACAACAACGGATTTTGAGTCTGGTAATATACAGGTCACCTTGTTCTTGTTGCGAATGATTTCACGACCTGTTTCATCCAACGCAACCAGTCTTTCACGCTCTCCGTCTTCACTGACCGAGTGGATGATTCGCATCAGGCTAAGCTGCTTTTCCTGCTGGTAAACAAACTTACCTTTGTAGTTAAGCGTGTGGGCTGCCTTGTGCATTTTCTGTAGCCATGCCTCGACTGCGCTGTAGTCGTTAGCAATAGCCAGTACAGGAATGGCCAGCAGCAGCACTGTAAAGTGAAAACGATTACTTCTCGGCATTGCCTACTTTCCGCTTGCTAACACTTTGTGC
Organism: Proteobacteria bacterium UBA6492; assembly: GCA_002436485.1. Lineage (GTDB taxonomy): Bacteria > Pseudomonadota > Gammaproteobacteria > UBA6429 > Thiohalophilaceae > UBA6492. Next base: position 17,612 of record DJMK01000047.1, on the reverse strand, counting down.
TGGCGTAAAGCTGACGATTCGAGTGTAGGGCAACATGCCTTTCATGCGTGTGCTGGCGGAAAACTCGGTGTGACTGACCACATAGCCACTAAGTTTGCGTTCTTCGTCCGCGGTCAGACGAACCGGTTTGTTAGTGATCGGACCAACTGCCAGTTGCGGAGCATTATCCAGCGGTGCCGGTGTTTCACGTACGACCAGAATGGCGACCGCAGCTATAGTCGCAGCGATTGCCACACCCACAGCCTGCCTGGCCAGTTGTTTTGGTGCAAACCAGCGTTTTGGCGCAAGCACAGTTGGCTCATTTTCCAGAGAACGGGCTACCTTGTCAGCCAGGCTTTGCGCGCCAGACACATAGTCCTGATGCAGCGCATCGCGAATCAGNNTTCACCTAAGTGTATTGCCTTGTTAGTTTCAATGGCTCAGTAAAGGTTTCAATTTTTTATCGATTGCTTCACGCGCACGAAAAATTCGGGAACGGACGGTCCCGATAGGACAATCCATCGCCTCGGCGATTTCTTCGTAACTCATATCTTCCAGCTCACGCAATGTGATTGCGGTGCGTAAGTCATCTGGCAACGCTTCAATCGCCGAAAAGATGACCTGTTCTATCTCGTCTCTTAACACCATTTTCTCCGGTGACGCCGTGTCTTTAAGCGCTGACGGTCCTTCGTAATATTCCGCCTCCGATGCCTCGATATCATCCTGCGGGGGGCGCCGTCCCATCGACACCAGATGGTTTTTCGCTGTATTGATCGCGATGCGATACAGCCATGTATAGAAAGCGCTATCACCACGAAAATTCGGCAGTGCACGGTAGGCCTTGATAAATGCCTCCTGCGCTACATCCATGGCCTCGACTGGATCGTGTAAGTAACGGGTAATGACTTTTACGATGCGTGACTGGTACTTGATTACCAGCGCATCGAAAGCACGTTTATCACCCTGTTGCACACGCTCTACCAGCGCCTGATCTGTGCTGCGCTCACCCATCTGAACGACTGTTCTCTCCTGATAATCTGGTGTCTTGCCGTCCAGACATCTTATTGACACGTTACTCGAGCTAGAGTTCGCAAGACAGTGGAATTTTTGGTTATATTCTACCTTAAGCCACCGTCTATAATGTCATGCAAGACACCAATTTCCCATTTATGGAATGCCAGGCGTGAGTACAGCACGTATACAATCAGATATTCTTCTTATCGGAGGCGGTGCCGCCGGCTTAAGCCTCGCTCTGCGCCTGGCCGATAGGCATACTATCGCATTGATTTCTAAAGGTAAATTACAGGAAGGCTGTACTTATTATGCACAGGGTGGGATCGCGGCTGTCATCGATGAAGAAGACTCCATCGAATCCCACCTGACTGACACGATCAACGCCGGGGCCGGACTCTGTGATGAACGGGTGGTTGATTTTGTGGTTTCCCGCGGCAGGGCCAATATCGACTGGTTGATCAGCCGCGGGGTACCCTTTACACGGCAATTTCCGGATCGGCCAGATAGCCCCTATCACCTGACCCGCGAAGGCGGCCACAGCCATCGCCGCATTATCCATGCCGCGGATGCGACAGGGCGCGCACTGGAGACCACGCTGGCAAACCAGGTTCTGGCCCATCCGAATATTCGTGTCTACCAGGAACACAACGCAGTCGATCTCATCACCATGGCCAAACTGGGTAAACAGGGTGGCAATCACTGCCTGGGCGCTTATGTACTCGATCGCAAGGAAAGCCGGGTAAAATTATTCACCGCGCAATACACGGTTCTGGCAACGGGCGGGGCAAGCAAGGTCTATCTCTATACCAGCAACCCGGATACCGCGACCGGTGACGGTATTGCCATGGCATGGCGCGCCGGCTGCCGGGTAGCGAACCTCGAATTTAACCAGTTTCACCCTACCTGCCTGTATCACCCGAAAGCCAAATCGTTCCTGATCACCGAAGCCTTGCGTGGTGAAGGTGCGAAACTGCGACTGCCGGATGGATCCAGGTTCATGCAGCATTTCGACGAACGCGCCGAACTGGCGCCGCGTGATATTGTGGCGCGTGCCATCGACCACGAAATGAAGCGCATGGGTAGTGAATACGTGCTGCTGGATATCAGCCATAAGCCGGCAGACTTTATTCGCACGCATTTCCCGACCGTCTACACGCGGTGTATGCATTATGGCTATGACATAACACGTGAGCCAATACCAGTTGTACCTGCAGCGCACTACACCTGCGGCGGGGTCATGACTGATCTGAACGGACAGACAGATATTCCTGGCCTGTATGCTATTGGAGAGGTTGCCTTTACTGGGTTACACGGTGCGAACCGCATGGCCAGCAATTCGTTACTGGAATGCCTGGTATTTGCCGAGGCCGCCAGCGAACATATCAGCCAGATGACGGAAGAGCATATTTACAAGATCAAAATACCTGACTGGGACGAATCGCGTGTTACCGACTCCGACGAAGAAGTAGTAGTTACTCATAACTGGCACGAGTTACGCCGNNCTGCTAGAATTACGCAACCTGACGGTGGTTGCCAACCTGATCATTCAATCCGCGCTTGCACGCAAGGAAAGCCGCGGTCTGCACTACACGCTCGATTATCCGCAAACCGATACCAGCAAACCTGCCGAGAACACTGTCCTGACACCTGATCATCATGCCAGGCTGTCTTCGTTAACAGTCGCATAGCGCTGTCGCGCTGACAAAATCACTTGCAGACGGCGAAACGTTGCTTTTTCGATCTGATCGTGTACGAGTAGTAAATGTTTACGATGATTATTGGCCAAATTGTTCAGTACAACTACACTAAATAAGCCTGTTACCTGATAGGCCTTTATCTGTTTCCAGCGTTTGGTCTTGTTTGGTAGCACCTCGAGCCACTCAGACTGACTCGAGTATATCCACTTATCAGGAATACCATGTGTCTGATGTTTGTATTTTCGAAGATGCAACAGCATGCTGAATGTCACCACGGTCAGCAACAGACCGGTATAGAAGACCGGCAAGGCGGCAAGCACAATGGACAGCAGCGCCAGCACATGCACAAGACAAAGGTAATATAAAATTAGTCGTGAGACTTTAAGGTCGAGGTGTAACGGCCTGTTGAATCCGTTCAATAACATGAGCCACATCCTTGTCAACGGGCTTGCCCTGCCCGAAAAAATAATCAAACAATAGCTGGTCTGGATAATCCAGAATCTTCCTGAAAGTTAGCTGTTCATTAGTGTTTAATAACGCGAAACCGGAATCCAGAAAATCACCCAGTAACGCATCGAGCTCCAGCATACCCCTGCGGCACTGCCAACGCAATCGCGCCTGACTTACCTGGTTGTCAGCTGAAGCGCTCATCGCTAGATCATTTCCTTGAGCATCATTTGTTTTATCTTGTGAATGGCTTGCGTCGGATTAAGCCCTTTGNNGTCTGTTCCAGTTCCACTTCCGGCATCGGATCCTTGACGATCAGGTAAGGTTTGATTGCACGGTAATGCTGAAAAAACTGTGTCATATCGACGACCAGGTCGCGAATGATAGGCATGCCCGGGACTGGCCTGACCACAATCGGTTCTTTGAGATCAGCCAGCGGTGTCAAGCAGCCCAACCCGTTCGTGCCGTTGATATTTAATGCATCGGAACCACATACCCCTTCACCACAGGAATGACGAAATGTCAGGGTTTCATCAGTGGCTTTGATTTTCAACAAGGCATCGCGCAACATCATGCCCGGCGCCACCTCTTCAAGCACATATTCCTGCATGTAAGGTGCTTTATCAGTTTCCGGATTGTAACGCTGTATTTGAAAACGCATTGTGTGAGCCCTGCTATGAAAAAATGTGTTGTTAATAAACCCGTTCTTTTGGTGGAAAAGTATCAACTGTCATAGTCTTCAAACGAACCGGTTTGTATTCAATCCTGCGATCAGTTTTATAAAACAAGCTGTGCTTTAACCAGTGAGCATCATCACGCTCAGGGAAGTCGATGCGAGAATGCGCACCCCGACTCTCCTCCCGTGCCAGCGCCGAGGCAACTGTGGCAATGGCAATGTCCATCAAATTCTCCAGTTCCAGTGCTTCAATTTTTGCAGTGTTGAATATCTTGCTATGGTCCTGCAGGCGCGCATCCTGCATTCTGGTCTCAAGCTGTAGTACTTGTTCCAGTCCTTCCTGTAATATTTCTTTCGAACGAAAGACACCGCAATACTTTTCCATGGTTGTCTGCAGTTCTTCCTTGAGTCCTGCTACGGATTCACCATTACCTTTCTTGTCCCATCGCGTTAATCTTGCCACCGCCTGTTCGAGACTCTTGTCATTCATCATGCGGTGATAGCGATTCTGTTTCAGAAACTCGATGATGTGGTTACCTGCAGCGCGTCCAAATACCACGATGTCCAGCAATGAATTACCACCAAGCCGGTTTGCGCCATGCACCGAAACACATGCGCATTCACCAACGGCATACAATCCGGGCACAGGTTCCTCGCCTTGCTCCACCGGCACAACCACTTCACCATGGCGATTGGTGGGAATTCCACCCATTGTGTAATGAGCAGTAGGAAAGACCGGTATCGATTCTTCTGCCGGATCGATACCTACAAAGGTTTTTGCCATGGCGCAAATGCCGGGCAATCGTTTATACAATACGTCATGACCAAGATGATCGAGTTTCAACATCACGTGATCGCCACTTTTCCCACAACCCCGGCCTTCGCGTACCTCCGTTGCGATTGCCCTGCTGACTACATCGCGACTTGCAAGATCCTTTGCATGTGGCGCATAACGTTCCATAAAACGTTCACCATCCTTGTTGACAAGAAAACCGCCTTCGCCACGAGCNNCCCTCGGTGATTAACATGCCACGTCCGGCAATACCGGTTGGATGGAACTGGAAAAACTCCATGTCTTCAAGCGGAATGCCCGCACGCAATGCCATACCCAGGCCATCCCCGGTATTGATGTGTGCATTGGTATTCGTTCTGAATAGTTGACCTACGCCACCTGTTGCCAACAAGGTTGCCTTGGCCTCGATAACCAGCAGCTCACCTGTTTCGATTTCCAACGCCAGCGCACCAAGCACAACTCCGTCTTCATCCATGAGTAAATCAATCGCAAAAAACTCGTCGAAAAAATGTGTTTTGTTGCGAATATTTTGTTGATACAGGCTATGTAAAATTGCGTGACCTGTTCTGTCAGCCGCCGCGCATGTGCGCGCCGCCTGTTCACCACCAAAATTCTGACTCTGACCACCAAAAGGCCGCTGATAAATCTTCCCATTATCAAGCCGGGAAAATGGGACACCGGCATGTTCCAGCTCGATCACTAGCTGCGCTGCAGCACGGCACATGTATTCAATTGCATCCTGATCACCGAGATAATCACTGCCCTTGACGGTATCAAACATGTGCCAATGCCAGTTATCCGGGGTCACGTTAGCAAGCGCCGCATTCATGCCACCTTGCGCGGCGACAGTGTGCGAACGTGTCGGAAATACCTTGGATACGACAGCAACACTCGCCTCGGCTTGCGAGAGCTGTAATGCTGCACGAAGGCCGCCTCCACCAGCGCCAATTACTAGGACATCGAATTTTCGGCGCGGTATGCTCATAATATGACTATCTTAATAAGTATCATAACTGTCCAAACGCCCATCGCGGATAGTACAGCTGTTACCAACACCCACAGGCTAAATCGCAACACTCCCCACTGCACATAATCGATAAGAATATCGCGAACACCAACCCATGCATGGTAAAGCATTGCAAAAAAGAAAAATCCGGTCGCAATATTCACGAGCGAATTGCTAAAAATGCTGTGCCATGTTTCGTAATTTATTTTGCTCGTTTCTGGTAATAGCAAAACAAGGCACACCATGTATACCACCATGTACACGGCCGTAAGGCGCTGCATTATCCAGGTGCGTAATCCTTGTGCGCGCCAGCTCATAACCAGATCATATAAACCAATACGAGAAAAACAACTGCACCGCCAATGTTAACCAGCCAAGCCGTTTTGCGAGCTGTTGACAGTTCGGTGCCGAGCTCCACGTCGGTTAGCAAGAAACGTATGCCGGCCAGCAGATGATGCGCAAAAGCCCATGCAAGTATTGTTAGTATTAGGCGACTGTAGTAGCTATCGAGTATGCCAAGTGCCTGCTGAAAGCCTTGTGGACTTTTGACTGAAAGGCTAAATAAATAAATTAACAGCGGAATCGACAGGAACATCACAGCACCAGAGACACGATGCGCGATAGAAGTGACACCCGCAACCGGTAAATGAATCCTGAACAGATTCAGAAACTTTGGTCGTTTTTTTTCATGTGCCATTGAGCTAAAGTGTAGTGCAATTGCAAGCTTCGTCCAATAGTTTACAATTCGATTCGCTTTACATTACATAACAGATGGGAATTACGTATGCAAGACGGCTGGATCCAGTTTCTTAACGACCAGGGTGCTACCAAAGAGGCAAACGGTACTATCGTATTTGGCGGCACCGCAGATGAAATTGCACAATTACAAGACAAGCCGCAAATAATCAGTCTCGATTACCTGGGCATTGCGCGTATCAGTGGTGAGGATGCAGAGACTTTTTTACAGGGCCAGCTGACCAACGATATTGCCCAGCTAAAAGCGCAAAAGGTGCAATTAAGTGGCTACTGTAATCCCAAGGGGCGCATGCTTGCTCAATTTATCATCATGCCAGACGCAGATGATTACCTGCTTTTATTGCCGCGCAGTATTTATGATAAGACCATCAATCGGCTCAGGATGTTCATTCTGCGCAGCAAGGTGGAAATTACTGACTTGCGTGATGACTTCATCTGCATTGGATTGGCGGGCGAAACTATCAAAAGCGCGGTTCAAAATCGCCTGCCCGATTTGCCTGAACAGGACTTTGCCCTGGAAGCAACGCCCGAATACCTTGTTTGTCGTATGCCGGGTTCTATTCCGCGTTACCTGATAGTAACCCGCTTAGAAGCAGGTATTGATTTATGGAAACACCTGGCCACAGACATTTCCCAAGCCGGCTCAACGGCATGGCACTGGCTGGATATACATGCAGGGCTTCCAGTGATTTTGCCCGAAACCGTAGAGGAATTCGTACCACAGAGTGTCAATCTCGATCTGGTTGATGGTGTCAGTTTCAAAAAGGGATGTTATACCGGACAGGAGATCGTTGCGCGTATGCACTACCTTGGCAAACCAAAACGGCGCATGTTTCACCTGCAGCAGGCTGATAACGCGCCACCGATACCTGGCACAGATATCTTTGATGCTGATAACGATAGCCAAAGTGTTGGGCAAGTTGTTAACGTTGCACCGGCACCGGGCGGCGGCTTCGATTTGCTGGCAGAATTGAAATTAAGTCATTACGAAAAAGATAGTCTGCACGTTGGCGCAGCCGATGGTCCATTGCTTACACTTGCTTCTTTACCGTACTCGCCCGTCCCGGATGAGAGCTAATGATCAGTAACAGGCAACCAGTTACAGGTCGGTTTTCACCTTGCCAAGATAACGTGTTTCCAGCTGGTTATCGCGCTCAATCACCTGGTCCGCTGCGACACAGTGATTAACTATACTTAGTGCAAGTGCAGTTTGATGTGTGGTCCGAAGGTGTATAGCTTCATACGGCCGGTCTTTTGCAATTGCACGCGCACGATCGTTTAACTGGTGAAAACTATCATTATTTGCTAACCCGGTTTTTTCAAAGATGGTAGCAGTTTGAAATTTCTCGGTCAGACTGGCTGCATCCAGTAATGGCGCGTTAAACTGTTTTTTTGGTGTGTGCACAAAATGTTGTGGCAGTAAACGCGCATAGGTCCTACGTAATAACACTTTGTCGCGCAAGCCATGCACGAGTTGCGTGTCCTTTTGCTGTGACATCAGGTTATAGACCGGGCTAGACAGAAACGGTGTTCGACCTTCCAGTGTATTGGACATTTCCATGCGATCACCAACCCAGTTCAGAATTAGCACAGGCAAATGTGCCTGTGCAAAGTAGTTCTGCCATAACAACAGGGCATGTTCTGGATTAGCCAGATCATGTTCGAGTCCAGGCAGTCCAGCTGAATATAAACTTCTGATTGATTCGCCCTGCTCTTTTAACCAGCGCTCCCCTTCATCCGGCCCCATTACGGCATGGGTAATCGTCTGGATTTGACCAAACAACGGGTGTGGAACGCCCCACATTGCAAGACTGTTAATAAAATCGCTGCCATTGCCTTCCGCGCTTGAGCCGGCTAGCCAGGGGTTCTTTTTATGGGCAGCAAACCGCCCCAGGTACAAACCATCACGAACACTCTGTCCTAATGGTTTTTTATCAAGTAAACCGGCGAGTTGTTGCCAACTCCGTGATTTGCCGCGTTCGCGCATAGCGTAGCGCCACCAGTTCACATAGCGGTAACTTGGGTAGCCACAAAACACTTCGTCAGCACCGTCACCAGTAAGCACGCCTTGCACATATTCGCGCGTGAACAAACTCAACCACCACTTTGCTGCGCCGTTTGTATATGGTTGCACCAGTTCACTGGTCTGCACCGCCAGCGGGTAAGCATAGTTCAGTGCTGCATCATCAATGTGTAGTACATGCGGTTTGAAACCAAGGTATTTGGCAAACTGTACTGCTTCTGATGTTTCATCATATCCAGCCTGCTCAAATCCAACCGTGAATGATTTTATGGGATTGCTACCTGGTCTTGCTTTTGCCAACTCATAGGCAACCGACTTTGAATCGACACCGCCACTGAGATATACGCCCAGCTCCACATCGCTTAGCAACCGATTGGTGACAGCTTTGCGAAAGGCCTGTTCGAATTCTTCTGCGCTGGCGATCGATGTATTATTGGCATAACGCACGGGTTGCTGTTTCGTGAGCAAGGTACATGAAAATCCGCCACCGGTGCTGCTCGTCTTGAATGTTGCGCCCGGCGGTAACTGAATTATATTTTCGAACGGCGTGCAGATCGGTTCATACAGTCCAACAAACTGGCGCAACAAACCATCACGTTGCCAGCCTTTTTTTCCACACAAACCTTTGATCTCACTGGCGACCTCCAGGTAAGTTGTATTACAACGATATTCTGATCGATAAATGGAAAAAAGGCGCGTATCAATACCAGGTAAACGTAAAAATAATGGTTTTACACCGTAGCGATCGCGATGCGCGATTATTTCGCGCGTTGCAAGATCGATAATCAGGAATGCGAACTCACCATCAAAGCCGTTAAAAAAACTATCCCCTGCCAGCTTCCAGCCTTCGAGGATTGTTTCAGTGTCACTGCGGGTTCTAAACTCAAAGGAAGATTGTTTTTGAATTTGCTTGCGTAACTCGAGATGATTGTAAACTTCGCCATTAAAGACAATTACATGGCGACCATCCTGGCTGCGCATTGGTTGCGTGCCTGATTGCACATCCTGAAAGGCAAGCCTGAAGTGGTTTAACCAGGTGAATTCGTTGATATATTCTCGATGTTCTGTATCGCCGCGGTGCGCGATGCGCCGTGATGATTTGCGAAAGCTATCCAGTGAAAACGGGCAGGATTCTTTTGCGCTGGGGCCTGAAAAAATTACACCCGTAAAGCCGCACATTATTCCGGCCGCATGTGCGGAAACAACAGGACGTCACGTATGGAGGGTGAATCGGTAAACAGCATCACCAGGCGATCAATGCCGATACCTTCACCTGCTGTGGGCGGCATACCATGTTCCAATGCAGTTATGTAATCTTCATCAAAGAACATGGCCTCATCATCGCCGGCTTCTTTTTCTGCCACCTGGGCGCGAAAACGCTCGGCCTGGTCTTCCGCGTCATTTAACTCGGAAAAACCATTGGCAATTTCGCGACCGCCAACGAAAAATTCAAACCGATCGGTAACGAACGGATCTTCGTCATTTCTTCTTGCCAGCGGCGATACTTCAGTTGGATAAGCGGTAATGAAAGTGGGATCCATTAAACGATGTTCGACTGTTTTTTCAAAAATTTCGATCTGGATTTTACCCAGCCCGTAGCTGTCCTTAAGCGAAATATCCATATGCCGGGCTATTTTCCGTGCCATCTCGATATCATCGAGGTCCGCAGCATTAATCTGTGAATTGTAATGCAAAATAGATTCCTTGACGGTCATGCGAGCAAAAGGCTTGCCAAAATCATATTCATCGCCCTGGTAATGAATCCTGGTTGTGCCAACGATATTTTGTGCAATAGAACGCAACATTTCTTCCGTCAGGTCCATCAGATCATGATAAGTGGCGTACGCTTCATAGAATTCGATCATGGTGAATTCCGGATTATGTCGCGTCGACAAGCCTTCATTTCTGAAATTGCGATTGATCTCAAACACGCGCTCAAAACCACCGACCACCAGTCGCTTCAGGTAAAGTTCCGGTGCAATTCGAAGATACAGGTCCATATCCAGCGCATTATGATAGGTAGTAAATGGACGTGCGGTCGCGCCGCCTGGTATTACCTGCATCATGGGGGTTTCCACTTCAAGGAAGTTGCGTTGAGTCAGGAATTCACGAATATGGCTGATTATTCTTGAGCGCATCTGGAATGTCCCGCGCGACTCGTCATTCATGATCAGATCAAGATAACGCTGCCGATAACGGCTCTCCTGGTCAGTCAGCCCCTTATGTTTTTCCGGCAAAGGACGCAGCGCTTTCGTCAGCAGGCGGATTGAATCAACTTTAACAGTTAATTCACCCTTGTTGGTTTTCATCAGCACGCCTTCACCGCCGACGATGTCACCCAAATCCCATTTTTTGACATGCTCCGCATAATAACCATCTGGCAACATGTCCATCTTGATCATAAACTGGATTCGACCAGACATATCCTGAACTGTAGCAAAAGTCATTTTGCCGCTATCGCGTTTCAACATTATGCGACCAGCTACACGGACACGCACTGCAAGTGACTCAAGTTCTTCCTTGGTTTTTTCACCGTATTCGGCATGCAGTTCGCCAGCCACAATGTTGCGGCGAAAATCATTAGGAAATGCAACGCCCTGGTCACGAATAGCAGCAAGCTTGCGGCGCCGTTCAGCGATGAGCTTGTTTTCATCTTCAGGACTGATTACCGATTCATCGTTGTTTGACATTGTTCTTCCAGAGTTCTACTAATAATTACTATAAACCGCTTTTAAGGCTTGCCTCGATAAAATCATCCAGGTCGCCATCCAGCACAGCCTGTGTATTGCTTTTATCAATATTGGTTCGATGGTCTTTGACCATCTGATAAGGATGCAACACATACGAACGGATCTGACTACCCCACTCTGCCTTTGTGTATTCGCCACGTAAGACAGCACGCTCTTCCTCCCTTTCGGCCTGCTTCAACTCAGCCAAACGGCCGAGCAAAATTTTCATTGCAAATTCGCGGTTTTGCGTTTGCGAACGTTCATTTTGACAGGTAACCACAATCCCCGTTGGAATATGCGTCAAGCGCACCGCTGTGGCATTCTTCTGAACACTTTGCCCGCCAGCACCAGACGAACGATATACATCCATCTTGATATCACTCGGGTTAATTTCTATATCAGCATCGCCCATGGCAATTTGCGGCAGGATCTCAACTAAAGCAAAGGAAGTGTGTCTACGATGAGCAGAGTCGAAAGGTGATAATCTCACCAAGCGGTGAACACCTTTTTCAGAACGAAGGTAACCAAATGCATATTCACCATCAACGGCAATAGTTACACTCTTGATCCCAGCCTCTTCACCCTCACTGGAATCAAATATTTCTGTTGTGAAACCACGCTGTTCTGCCCAACGCAAATACATACGTTCAAGCATGGCAGCCCAATCTTGTGAATCAGTACCACCTGCACCAGCATGGATCGCAAGGATGGCCGAGTCGCGATCATATTTTCCAGATAGCATTGCCGTGAACGAGCGCTTTTCAAGCTCTGCTTCTATCCCTGTTATCTCAACTTCCAGTTCTGCACGCAGACTTTCATCTTCAAGCTGAGCAAGCTCAAGTGTGTCATTCAGTTGACGCGAAAATTCACGCCATGAGTCTACTTCTGTTTTCATAGCGTTATATTTTTTCATTGTTGCCTGCGCTTCTGTGGGGTTATCCCAGAAGGCAGGTGCTTCTATTTCTTTTTCGAGTTGGGAAATGTTTAATTCTTTAGACGCAAGGTCAAAGTCGCACCATGAGTTGCTGGGATAAATCCTGTGCGGATCTCAAACGATTTACAAGGTCTTGCATTTTAGTACTCCTCTAATTAGCTTTGAGCCAATATCCCTTGGATAAAAGCATCGGGGTCGAATAATATCAGGTCTTCAGGCTTTTCGCCAAGCCCCGCAAATAAAATAGGTAGCCCAAGTTCACTTCCAATGGCAAAAGCCATTCCGCCTCGAGCAGATGAATCCAACTTGGAAAGGATCACTCCATTCACATTTACAGCTTCATTGAAAGCTTTTGCCTGCTGCATGGCATTTTGCCCCGTGGTCGCATCTAGTACCAACCAGACTTGATGAGGCGCACCAGGGAGCGCTTTTCCGATCACGCGATTGACCTTCTTCAACTCTTCCATTAAGTTGAATTTTGTTTGCAGGCGTCCTGCAGTATCGATCAGGATCAAGTCAACATCACGCGCCACACCCGCTTGAACAGTGTTGAATGCCACAGCACCGGGATCTGATTCTGGAGCGCCTGCGATCACATCGACTTCAAGCCTGTCTCCCCAAACTTGAAGCTGATCTACAGCCGCAGCACGGAACGTATCTGCTGCCCCAAACAAAAGTGACTTGCTGTCAAGTTTAAATCTTTGAGCCAATTTGGCAATTGTTGTTGTTTTTCCAGAGCCGTTAACCCCCACCATCATTATCACCGTGGGCTTATTCTCCATATCGAAAACTGGCGGCTCTTTTAATCTTGAGCGGAGTTCAGTTCGGAGGGCGTCCCAAAGCTCTTCGGAGCGAGTCAGGCCTTTGGTCCGCACGAAGCGCTGAAGCGCATCCAAAATGTCTGTTGCGGTTTCAATTCCAAGATCCGCTTGAATGAGAATGGCTTCTAATTCGTCCCATGTATCTTGCGTGATCTCAGTTGCACCAAGTATGGAAGCCAATCGACCGAAGGCTGTTTTGCTTGTTTTGGCAAGCCCACTTCTCCATTTTGTTAATATTTCAGCCATAGACCGGCGATTATAACATGTGGGGTATGTGATATACTTTTTTGCGCTTAAGGGTAAGTGAATGAAAAATGCCCAAAAGCAGAATTTTTAAATATAAAAGGTAAACTACTATGTCAAATGAACCAGTAAATGTAACTGATGCCGCTTTTGAAAAGACCGTGCTTGAGTCTAAAGTTCCTGTAATTGTGGATTTTTGGGCACCGTGGTGTGGTCCGTGCAAAATGGTGGCTCCCATCCTTGATAAACTTGCCAAGGAGTATGGTGACAAGGTTTTGATCGCAAAGATCAACACTGATGAGAATCCTGAATGGATGATGAAGTATGGCATCCAAGGTATTCCGACGATGTTGTTCGTTTCAGACGGCAAGATCGTTCATCGTCAGGTAGGCGCATTGCCCGAACGTATGCTGCGCGACACTGTCACACAATTCCTGGAGGTCTCACAAGCGTAAGCCCATAAGGAGGGCACCGATGAAGAAGATCCTCATTCCAATAATACTGATCATAGCAATCACAAGTGCTTGTCTGCCTGCGAGCAACCCACCTTCGGATACTGCTCCCGCAGTGGATATGCAGGCAACTATTGATTCAATCGTATATACAGCCGCTGCGGAAACACTGGCAGCTCAACCTTCACCGACAACTGCTCCTCCTACAGAAACAGCAACACCCACTGAGACTGTTCCTTCCACAGAAATTACCGTAACGCTTGATGTTACGGCTGAACCCAATTTAACAACCACCCCCGTAACCGCCACAAGTGGAGCTGACAACAACAGCACAGACGGCGTTACGGCAACACCTACAGCAAACTCCGCTGGAGAGATCACTCTTACCCCAACCCTGGGCGTATTAACATATGGAACCCTGCCCCCTGCAGTGCCTTACAGCCAGGTCACTTTGGCAAACAAATCCAAAGCACAGGCTTATATCTCACTTCAATTATGTGACACAGAAGCCAAAGGCGCTATCTTGGAATATCCCGTTGAGGGTGTTTTCAATATTGATGCACCAGTCGGGACATATATATATGTTGTCTGGGTTGGTGGTAAGAAAATAACCGGAGATCTCAAAATACACTCAAACGACGAATTAAAGATCACTATCTACAAAGACAAAGTCGTAGTCCAATAAAAAAAGGAAGCTCAAAGTAATATGAATAAACCCTTATGGGCCAGTATGGTCATACTTGGTCTCTTACTTAGTGCGTGTGGGTCGCAACCCACTCAAACAGCAATAAGCCCAGAGGACATTCAGTCCACTGCTGTTGCAGCTGCATTTACCATCGTAGCCGAAACACAGGCGGCAGTACCAACAAACACACAGGTACCTCCAACTGAAACACTTCCTCCAACGGTCCCACCGACAGACACCCCCGTGCCTTCGCCAACACTTGACGAGCTTCTTTCCACGCCTACTATTGAGCCTTCAGCCACATCACAAAACACAGTTTCAACGGGAGATGATGATCCCTGTAACCAACCTCTCACGTCATGGCAAGGACCATCAGCGAGTATTGCACTTGATTATGATTACTCGCCACAATCAAAAGATGATAGTGTCGTTGTTTGGCTGTGGGTTATGACAGACTTGGGAGAATGTGGATATTTATACGACCTTTCAACAGGGCCGGTTGGACAATATTCCGCTGGAGCATTTATTGACGGAAAGAAAGACTTCAAAGTATTTGGAGGATTTCGTATTACTGAAGGCAGTTGGAAACTGGTCATCAGAAACGATAGCATCGTTGCCCTTGGTGGTTGTTACCCCAATTGCTAATTAAGATCAGGAGAAATACAGAAAAAATGAAACGTTTACAAATAGCATCCCTAATCATGGCTGCCGCCATGGTCATAAACGCCTGTGGTCCTAAAGCCGCTGAAGCACCAACTATAAACGCAGAGGAAATTCAGTCTACTGCTGTTGCTGCAGCACTTACCATTGTAGCCGAAACACAGGCAGCAATACCAACAAACACTTCCCTTCCACCAACCAATGTACCCACTTCAACTCCGTTGCCAACAGACACGCCCATCCCATCCCCAACAATTGATCCAAACCTGCCAACCGCAACAGCTATCCCAACTCAAACAGCAGTTGGCGGAGGCGATCCATGCAATGGACCTTTGGGTGCTATTGTCTCCGGTAAAGATGCAAAAATAAAACTTGAAAACAACACCAAGGCTGACATCGTTGTTACTCTATATTTGAACATAACTCCTTTCGGTGAATGTGGTTTCAGAGGATATAACCTTGGACCAAGAGACTCAATACTTATTACTGACCTGCCTCAAGGATGCTACAACGTCAGCGTCTTAGTAAATGACTCAAAGAAGCCATCAAAAGCATTTGGGTATGGATGCATCACCAACACTGACAAACACTCATTTCTAATCAACGCCGAATCTGTTATATTTGGCTCGTAACTGACTTAGTAACAACAAAGTCCCAATTAAGAACAAAAAAGCCGGTGTTAGCACCGGCCCTTTTGTTCTTAATGTGAGAGTATCTGAGACAGGAACAGCTTGGTCCTATCTTCCTTGGGTGCCTTGAAAATCTCCTCTGGCGGACCACTTTCAACGATCTGTCCTTGATCAAAAAAGAACATTCGATCCGCAACAGCACGGGCGAATCCCATCTCATGAGTTACTACTAGCATAGTCATGCCAGATTTTGCCAATTCAACCATGACATCCAAAACTTCCTTGATCATTTCTGGATCAAGAGCGGAAGTTGGCTCATCGAACAGCATGATCTTTGGCTGCATGGCAAGTGACCTTGCAATTGCTACACGTTGCTGTTGACCACCAGATAATTGACCAGGAAATTTATTTGCCTGTTCTGGAATTCCTACTCGTGCCAAGAGCTCCATAGCAACTTCTTCAGCTTTTTGCTTGGGCCATTTACGAACCCATATAGGTGCCAAGACAATATTTTGCAGCACAGTCAAGTGAGGGAAAAGATTGAACTGCTGAAATACCATGCCTGTTTCCATTCTTATCTGCTCAATATTACGCACATCGTGCCCAAGCTCAATGCCGTCTATTGCAATATGACCACGCTGATGTTCCTCAAGGCGATTCAACGTCCGAATGAATGTAGACTTGCCCGATCCAGAAGGGCCAAAGATAACAATCACTTCACGTTTCTTGACTTCCATATTGATTCCTTTTAAAACATGGAAATCGTCATACCATTTGTGTACATCCTGGCAAACAATAATGGGGTCTTGTGACGAATCTGTCATATCAAATACTCCTACAAACGAGTGTTAACGCCCAAGGCAGCTTCCAAACGCCTGCTGGCAAGGGACATTAAAAAGCTAAATATCCAATAGATAACAGCAATGAAGAGGTAAACTTCCATTTGCAATTGGACGAACTCAGGGTCAGAATTAATAACAGATCGCCCAATACCCAACAGATCGTTGATACCAACAATGACAACAAGGGTCGTATCTTTGAACAAAGCAATAAATTGACCAACGATCGCAGGAAGCACCGCTCGTATTGCCTGTGGCAACACAATGAACAACGTTGTCTGAAAACCATTCATCCCAAGCGCTTTCGCCGCTTCTATTTGTCCATTTGGAACAGCCTGTAATCCTCCCCGTACATTTTCGGCAGTATACGCAGCGCTAAAAAACGTAACTGCCATCAGGGCACGTATCAAACGATCAATGCGAGAATCAGATGGGAGGAATAATGCCAAAATAATTGAAAACATGAAGAGAATCGTAATCAATGGAACACCACGAATTGTCTCAATGAAAATTGTAGAAAAAGCTTTCACAACAGGAAGTGATGACCGTCGTCCCAAAGCCAGCAACACACCAATGGGAAACGAGATCAATATCCCACCTGCTGACAGTAAGAAAGTTACGAGCAGACCACCCCAGAACGTTGTTGGAATATTGGGGATAGCCTCGCTACCTGAGAAACCCGTCAATAATATAACGAACACGATAGGAGTAATCAACCAGCCTGCAACAATAAATGTCGTCTTTACAACATCACTCTTGCCAACAAAACTTCCAAACAGTAAAAGCAAAACATTCAATCCAAAATAAGTGCGCATACCAACATCCAGAACAGCATGCTGGACTGGAAGAATGGCGAATACAAGGAAAAATACTCCAATAGCTATTGAGATTGATTTCAACAAACCACCCCATTTCCCCCAGCTTGCTCCCAACATAAATATGATCAAAGACAGCCCTGTGCCTACGCGCCAAAGTTCATCACGGGGATATTGCCCCACAGCGAAAAGCATTGGAAAACCAGTCACCGCCCGCCAATCTGCTTTGGTAAAAATCCAGATGATCACATTGACCAAAGCAAAAAAGACTATGGGGAGAAACACCACTGTAAGCAACGAGTTGTACCAGTTATTGAACAAATTATCTCGTACCCATTTTATAGGGCCGGGTGGCTGTGGAGGCCGAATTATTTCATCAACAATGGGAGTATCACTCATCATCATTACCTCGTC
>DJMK01000007.1 GCA_002436485.1 Proteobacteria bacterium UBA6492 | reverse complement strand
GCTATGGGTCGCTATCAGCCATCCAGCTGTATGCAGCTAAACCACTCTTTGAATAATTGCTGATTCACAGCAGCTACGGCTGAACGTTTCACCAATGAGCGGTTAAAGACCGGCTCTCCATTCAGCGTTGATGAAAATCCGCCCGCTTCTTTGAGGATCAATTGCCCGGCGGCATAGTCCCACAAGTTTTGATTGCCGTGTAAATATACATGGCCGCGACCTGCTGCCATCCAGCACCAGTCCAGTGCAACCGAGCCAAAGCTACGTTGTGATTTATAAGGCGGCGTAGTAATTAATTTATTTGCCAATGTCGGTGTGAGGCGCTTGAAATCGACAATCGCGGTAACAATATCAATTACTTCGCTCATATTTGCCAGAGAAAGTGTTTGTTGATTTAGATGCGCACCCTCACCTCTCACCGCGCTAAAACATTCGTCCCGCACCGGGTCGTAAATAATGCCCATCACAATTTCGCCTTGTTGCATCAGCGCCAGCGATACGGAGAAAAACGGAATATTGGTAGCAAAGTTACTGGTACCGTCTAGCGGATCGAGAATCCACAGCCCATCTTCTGCCTGCTGCAGAAGTTTTTCCTGCTCGGTAACATCCATTTCTTCACCCAGCACCTGGATTTTAGGCCATCGTTCAAGCAGCTGTTCACATAGCGAATCTTGCATGGCCAGGTCTGCCTCAGTTATCAGGCTGCCATCCTGCTTGTCCTGATAGGACACACGTTCAAAACGCGGCATCAGTTCCTGTTGCGCCGTTGACCGGACCAGTTCACACAGTTCTGTTATATCGGGAAGCATGAATCAATTGATCAGGTTTATAAACTGGCTTGCTCTGCATGCTTGCGCCCCGGGAAAAGACGTCCGCTGAGTAACAACAACATGAAGATGCCATAGCCAAAGCCGACCACCATGCGGGTAGTCAAATCATAATCGGGGTTTGGGGAAATATAGCCTTCAATAATACCTGCACCAACCAGTAAAGGCGCACCGACCGCAACCAGTTTGCCCGCCAGTGCGGCGGCCTGTTGAAAGGCTTCTCGTCTTGTACGTTGCCCGGGTCTCACAAGTGCCTCACCCAGCTTGATGCCTGCTGCCCCGGCCAGCACGATGACACTCAGTTCAACCACGCCATGTGCGATCACAAATTCAAACAGGCGATCCGCCATGTTGTAATGATGGGTAAAGGCAAACACGCCACCCAACATAAGACCGTTCAATCCCATGATGTACAGGGTTCCCAACCCGTAAAATGCACCGAGCCCAAAGGCAAAAAATGTGACTGCAATGTTATTGGTCAAAATCTGGAGCGATACCACCGAAGAAGGAAAAATATTTAAAATGTCATCTGTCCACAGTGAGCCTTCCTGTACCTGTGAAATCATGGCGGGTGACGCGAACAACGAGGCCAGTTCCGGGTAGTTGAATACCAACAACCAGCCAATGATGCATGACAGGATAAAGATGCTGGTGCTGGCCAGGATCGGACCACGCAGGTCGCGCATTGCTCGCGGCACTTCATACTGTAATAAATATTTTGCCTGGGAAAGCAGGCTATAGGGTTTGCGGTGAATAACGTCGTAACTTTGCAGCAACAGGCTCTCCAGGTAGCGCGTGATGTTACTGTTGGGAAGTGCATTGCGGGCCAGTGACAGATCGCGCGACAGGCTACGATAGCCATGCGCAAACTCCAGCACTTCGTCACTGTGCATGTCTTTTCGACCGCGTTGCCGTTCCAACAACGCCTCATGCCGCCGCCAGACATCGGCACGTTTCTGTAACCAGTGAGTCACGGCTGAATCGGATTTATCGTTCATGATTATTTCAACAAGTTCTCGAGTGCCTGTTTCAGAACCATATCCAATTCATCTGCCTGCGTGGCAGCAGGAACTGGTTGTGCACACTTCTCTAGCAGGTTTTTGGCAAATTGCTGGCGTTTATCGCGGCTCAATTCTTTCCAGCGACCGAGTAACTCTGCGACCAGTTCACGTTGTGTCGCAGTGATGCCACTGTCGTTATCTGACTGGGTAACCATATCCAGCCGTTTGCGATCGGCCTTGTCTTCATAGATCAGCACCGTGCCAGCAGCCATATCGCCGATACGTAAATGTTGTTTAGAACGTAACACCACGATGATACCGATACCGTATGCCGCGGGCAGCGAGTCGATCAGGCGAAACACGTTACGCAACAGGATAGCACCGGCGGATGCGGTGGTGCCGTCCTTGCTAACAATACGTATACCGGCCATGCGCTTGCCCGGGGTACGGCCGTTCATGACGATTTCCAGGACAGGATGATACAGAATATTAAGCGCCAGCAGCGGGACCGCAATAGACCAGTAGGTCAGCTCGGAGAATTCCTTGACGTTGAACGCATTCTCAACATCAAGGCTGCCGGTAATGATAAGAATTCCAAGGTAGAACCAGGCCAGGGAAATCAGAACACGAATGTGCCAGTCATAGATATAACCAAGGCTTCGGCCACCCAGACCTGCCAGCTCTCGCTCAACTTCTACCCCGCCTGCCGATGTAATAGTAATCGTTTCGGCCATACATTCCCCAATTGAATTAACTAACGATCCATTCCCTTGTTATTTGGTTAGTGAAAGCGCCATGATCACGGCGTCTTCCCTGCTCCCTTCAGCGGGATAATAATCCGGTCGTATTCCAACCTCGTTAAACCCGGCATTCTGATAAAGTTGTATTGCAATCGTGTTGGAGGGACGTACTTCGAGTAGAACCGTACTCACCTTGTAATGTTCGGCAATCCGCAACAGGTGTTCCAGCATCATTTTACCCAGCCCCTGGCCGCGACCGTCTTCCCGAACAACAATAGTCAGTATATGTGCCTCACCGGCACCCACTGACATGATCCCGTACGCATCGATGACATCATCGGCTTCATAGACCCAGCAGCAATAACCAACATGCAGGCAGTCACGAAAAATACCCCGTGTCCATGGGAACTGGTAGGTCGCTGTCTCGATGTCCATCACATCATCGAGATCGTCCTCGGTCATCGGACGAATTCCTATGCGTGGTTTGAGGATCGCGCTCATTAAATTGCTATCGACTGTTCGGTAATTAATTTTACATGGCGACAGAACGTGCACTGTCCATGTGTTCTATATTAACTATTTGATTCTATTGTTTTTTTAACAAATAGCAAATCTTCCCAGGCCTTTCTTTTCTCACCCGGTGAGCGTAACAGATAAGCGGGGTGATATGTCGCGACCAGCGGTATGCCGGTCGCAGGATGCTCATGCACACGGCTGCGCAGGCGTCCCAGGCTAGTGTCGGTTTGCAGAAGACGCTGGGCCGCGATGCGCCCCACCGCGAGGATGAGCTGCGGCTGAATCAGGGCAACTTGCCGGTGCAAGTACTCGCTGCACTGGGCCGCTTCTTCGGGCTTTGGGTCGCGGTTATTCGGTGGCCGGCATTTGAGGATATTGGCAATGTAGACAGCCTGGCGTGACAGGCCGATGGTTTCCAACATCCCGTTCAATAATTGACCAGCACGGCCAACAAATGGCTCACCCTGCCGATCCTCGTCTGCGCCCGGCGCTTCACCGA
>DJMK01000203.1 GCA_002436485.1 Proteobacteria bacterium UBA6492 | reverse complement strand
CGAGACTGGCTTTTGCCAGGCCCATGACATTGTAATTCGGGATGGCCCGTTCAGCACCGAGATAGCTCAGGGTCAACAGGGCACCGTCGCGACCTTCCATCATGTTACGACCGGCCTTGGCCAGCGCCGCAAAACTGTAGGAGCTGATTTCGTGGGCCGTGTTAAAACCACCACGGGTCACCGCATCGAGGTAGCCACCCTCGAGCTCATTTTTCGGCGCGAATGCCACCGAGTGGATGATAATATCGAGGTGATCCCAGTAGTTATCGAGGTCCTCGAAAACCTGTTCAATCTGTTCATCACTGCCCACATCGAGTGGCAGGCAGATATCGGAGTCGAGTTCAGAGGCCATTTTCTCGACACGCCCCTGGAGTTTTTCTGTCTGGTAGGTAAAGGCCAGTTCGGCACCTTCGCGGCGCATGGCCTGCGCAATACCCCATGCAATAGAACGGTTGCTGGCAAGCCCCACAACCAGGGCGCGTTTGTCTTGTAAAAACCCCATGATAGCTCCTCACTTTCATCTTTCGTCAGGGATACAACTGACGTATGCTTATTATCAAGCTAACGGCTATCATACAAAAGCAATACCAAAGAGACTAGATATCTTGAATATTTCATCCCGTTTTTGCATATCATTTAGCCAATTGCAGGCAAAGGACACGATGACCCGATATGCTTAAGCAGTTGTTACGGTTATTAGTGCTGTTTTCACTCTCGAGTCATGTTGTGGCAGCTCCCTATATCACGCTTGGTTACGAGCCAAAATACAAGCCTGGCTTCAAACATTTTGATTATGTCAATCCTGCTGCGCCAAAAGGTGGTGAGCTCATATTAAATGGTAATGGCAACTTTGACTCGTTTAACAGTTACGCGCTCAAGGGCGTCAAGGCCGATGGGCTTGGTGAACTGGTATTTGAAAGCCTGATGGTACAGAGCTCAGATGAACCCTATAGCCTGTACGCGCATATTGCCGAAGACGTGCAGCTAGCTGATGACAGTATGTCGATTACGTTCAGAATCAATCCATTAGCGCGTTTTTCCGACGGTTCAAGCGTCAAACCACAGGATGTGAAATTTACCTTTGATACCATCAAGGAAAAAGGTCACCCGTTTTATAAGTTTTTCTGGGCTGACATTGCACGTGCCGAGGTGATCAGCGCGAGTGAAGTCCGTTTTGTGTTTTCCAAGAGCTATCCCGAGTTACCACTCATTGCGGCGCAGATCCCGGTGTTTTCGCGTAAGTGGGTCGGGAACGAGGAGTTTGAGAAACTCAGTCGTACACCGCCTATCGCCAGCGGGCCTTACGTCATCGAAAAGTACCGGTTAGGCAAGGACATTACTTTTAAACGCAATCCCGATTATTGGGCCAAAGATATAAACACTGCGCGGGGTATGTATAACTTTGATCGGGTTACCTACAAATATTACAAAGATGAAACGGTCAGACTTGAAGGGCTCAAAGCCGGCGAGTTTCATATTCTGCATGAAAATTATTCCAAGTTATGGGCCAGGGAACATAACGGTCCAAAGTACGAATCAGGCGAGATCAAAAAAGTCAATTTCGAGCACAGTAACAATGCAGGCATTCAGGGCTTTTTCTTTAATACGCGAAGAAAAATATTTCAGGATGTTCGTGTAAGGAAGGCTATCGCACTGGCGTATGATTTTAACTGGGCCAACAGGAACCTGTTTTATAACCAGTATGTACGTTGTGACAGCTATTTCAGTAACAGTGAAATGGCCGCGCGTGAATTGCCCGCCGGGCTGGAACTGGATCTGTTAAAAAAATACAAAGAAAAATACCCGCAGCATGTACCCGACCAGGTTTTTAGCGAAGTTTGGCAACCATCGCGGATCCATGATCAACAAAGTTTACGTGAACATCTTGTGCAAGCCAAAAAACTACTGGACGAGGCGGGCTGGCGAATCAAAGACGGCGTATTACAAAATGACAAAGGGGAAAAGCTCGAATTTGAAGTTTTGCTGGCGGGCAAGGGGTTTGAGCGCATACTCGGTGCCTACGCACATAACCTGAAACGCAAGTTAGGTATCCAGGTGAATTATCGTACCGTCGATGTATCGCTATGGGTGCGACGTGTCAGGGAGTTTGATTTCGACATGATTGTCTCCGGCTATGGGCAAAGCCAACTGCCTGGTAAGGAACTAGTGAACTACTGGCATTCTTCGGTAGTCGACGAGGAGGGCTCCCGCAATTATGCCGGTATCCAAAACCCGGTGATCGATGACCTGGTTGAGAAAATTGTCAATGCACCGAACAAGGAAACTCGTGTTGCCATGGCGCGGGCAATTGATCGCATCCTGTTGTTTGGCGAGTATCTGGTGCCTAACTGGTACATCGCCTATCATCGTGTTGCTTACTGGGATAAATTCGGTATCCCTGAGACTAAACCACTTTATTATTCGCCAATTCCCTGGGCGTTGAGCACCTGGTGGTTAAATCAGGATAACAGTGAGAAGGTGAAACAGTAATGTTTGCCTATATCTTGCGAAGATTACTGTTAATGATCCCCACGCTGATCGGTGTGTTATTGATTACCTTCGTGGTGATCCAGTTTGTGCCGGGCGGCCCGGTTGAACAGTTAATTAGCCAGATTCAAGGGCATGGGGCAGGCGGCGAGGCCAGCGGTACCACGACAGCGCTTTATCGCGGTGATTCGGGGCTGGATAACGAAAAACTCGAAGCACTGAAGAAAATCTATGGTTTTGATAAACCCGCCTGGCAGCGTTTTTTTGAAATGCTGGGTAATTTCGCTGTCTTTAACCTGGGTGATAGCTATATCTATCAACAGTCTGTCACCGAGCTGATTATCTCCAAGCTACCCGTCTCCATCACATTGGGTATCTGGACTTTCCTGATTACTTACCTGGTATGTATTCCGTTGGGTATTGCCAAGGCGGTGCGTGATGGTAGTACGTTTGATGTTGCCTCCAGCACGATCATCCTGGTGGGTTTTGCCATTCCTGGTTTTGTACTTGGCATCACGATGCTGGTTTTGTTTGGCGGCGGGAGTTTCTGGGATGTCTTCCCGTTGCGGGATATCGTCTCCAGTAACTGGGATCAGCTGCCGTGGTATGAAAAAATTCTTGATTACCTGTGGCATATCACCCTGCCATTAATATCGCTCATAATTGGTAGTCTTGCAGTGATGACCATGCTGACCAAAAACAGTTTTATCGAGGAGATTCGCAAGCATTATGTGTTGACTGCGCGTTCCAAAGGATTGGCAGAAAAGACAGTGCTGTACAAACACGTGTTTCGTAATGCCATCATTCCGCTGGTCACCAGTTTTCCGGCCGCATTTATCTCGGCGTTTTTCACCGGCAGCTTACTGATCGAAACCATCTTCTCGCTGGATGGTCTTGGCCTGTTAGGTTACGAGTCTGTCGTCAAACGTGACTACCCGGTTGTGATGGGGTCGCTGTATTTCTTTACCTTGCTGGGCCTGTTTGCCAAGTTGTTGACGGACATTTTATACGTGGTCGTCGATCCGCGTATTCAGTTTGAATCGGTGCAACAATGATTCGGCGTATTAAAAACCTGTTCAAGAGCCAGCATCGGTATGGATCGCCGTATTATCGAAGCTGGTTACGGTTTAAAAACAACCGGCGCGGTTACATTAGCCTGAAAATATTTGTCGTGCTTTTTGTGTTAAGCCTGTTCGCTGAAGTCTGGAGTAACGACAAACCAGTTCTCGTGCATTTCAATGATGCCTATTATTTTCCCATCTTCAAGGAATACTCGGAATCGTTCTTTGGGGGAGAGTTTGATACCGAGGCGGATTACAACGATCCCTATGTGCGCGAACTGTTAAGCAAGGGAGATAACTGGGCGTGGTATCCATTCAATCCCTATAGCTATGACACTATTAACTATTTTACCAGGCACCCAAATCCGGCACCGCCGTCTGCTGACAACCTGCTCGGTACCGATGATCACGGGCGCGATGTGCTGGCACGATTAATTTATGGTTTTCGGCTGTCGGTGATTTTTGCGCTTGGCCTGACATTTCTTGGTATTGTTATGGGCGTGATCGCGGGGGCCTTGCAGGGTTACTTTGGCGGTAAACTGGATCTGTTTGCGCAGCGGTTGATCGAGATATGGTCTTCCATGCCGGAGTTATACCTGTTGATCATTTTCGCCTCGATCTTTACACCCAGCATGTTGTTATTATTGATTATCCTGTCACTGTTTGGCTGGATGGGGCTGGCTGATTACGTGCGGGCAGAATTTCTGCGTGGCCGCAATATGGATTACGTCACGGCAGCACGTGCGATGGGTGTGTCCAATCGCAATATCATGTTCAAACATCTTTTGCCCAACAGTATGACGCCGGTGGTGACTTTCCTGCCGTTTCGAATCAGCGGTGCCATCATTGCGCTAACTAGCCTGGATTTTCTTGGCCTTGGTGTGCCCCCACCAACGCCCAGTCTCGGTGACCTGTTGGCGCAGGGTAAAGACAATATTTCGGCCTGGTGGTTATCCATGTTCACCTTCATTGTGCTGGTCGGCACGCTGAACCTGCTCATCTTCATCGGTGAGGGTGTTCGTGAAGCATTTGATACACGCAAGGGTTAGCAGTGACTCAGAGTAACCACACGACACCATTACTCAGCATACAGGACCTGTCCGTTGCTTTTGGCCGAAAGGGTAGCGAGCAAAAGCAGGTTGTACATAATGTTAGTTTTGATATTGCGCCCGGTGAAAAACTGGCATTGGTAGGCGAGTCTGGTTCGGGCAAGTCGGTGACAGCGCTTTCTATTTTGCAGTTACATGAGCGTGCGCAGACACAGTACCCAACCGGCAAGATTCTTTTCGATGATCAGGATTTGTTGACACTCGGTGAACCGGACATGCGCGCGATTCGTGGCCGCGACATTGCGCTGATCTTCCAGGAGCCGATGACGGCACTCAACCCGGTATACACGGTCGGCGATCAATTGACTGAGCCACTGATTTTACACGAAGGCTTGAGCAAGTCTGCAGCCAGGCAGCGTATGATCGAGATGCTGGACAGGACCGGCATTGTTGATCCACACAAACGCATTGATGCCTTTCCACACATGCTTTCCGGTGGTCAACGCCAGCGTGTCATGATTGCCATGGCATTGGCCTGTAACCCCCGTTTACTGATTGCAGATGAGCCGACAACGGCGCTGGATGTCACCATACAGGTACAGATTCTTGAATTACTTGAGGACTTGCAACGCGAGTTCGGTATGGCGGTGTTGATGATCACGCATGACCTCAACATGGTGCGTCGTTTTGCGAACAACATCTGCGTGATGCAGGAAGGACATTTGGTAGAAGAGGCAAATGTTGCCGATCTGTTTGAAAGACCGGGTCATGAATATACGAAACACCTGTTGGCAAGTCGACCAGTAAAAATGATCGAGGAGACCACCCAGCAGGAACGTGCCGATTGGCCAGAGTTGTTAAGCGCGCAGCAAATTCGTTGTTACTTTCCGGTAAAGGCAGGATTCTTTCGCCGCAAAATTGCCGATATCAAGGCAGTGGATGATGTTACGTTAACCCTGCGCCAGGGGGAAACACTGGGTGTGGTTGGGGAGTCAGGTTCTGGCAAGACGACGCTGGGGATGTGCCTGCTACGTCTGCAAAGCTGTGAAGGGGATATCACCTTTGATAAGGAGACCATCAACACAATACCTGAACGGCAATTACGCCCACTACGACGACATTTTCAGATCGTGTTCCAGGATCCATTCTCATCGCTATCGCCACGCTTTACTATTGAGCAAATTATCCGCGAAGGCCTGAAAATACATTTTCCTGAACAATCCGCCAGTGAACATCATGAACGTATTCTCAACGTAATGAATGAAGTCGGGCTTGAAAGTGACATGTTGTCTCGCTATCCCCATGAGTTTTCGGGTGGTCAGCGCCAGCGGATCGCGATCGCCCGTGCAGTGGTGCTTGAACCAAAGTTAATTATGCTCGATGAGCCAACCAGTGCGCTGGACGTGTCGGTGCAAAAGCAGGTGCTTGAATTGCTGGTACAGTTACAGCGTAAACACGGGATCAGTTACCTGTTTATTACGCATGACCTTACGGTTATCCGATCCATGGCGCACAGAATACTGGTTATGCAACATGGTAAGGTGATTGAAAGTGGCGAGACGGAAGCAATATTTGAAAAGCCGGCAAATGACTATACGCAAACCTTGTTATCTGCTTCCTTGTTTACCGAAAGATCCGAACGACGCTGATTGCCGCTTATCGCGCAGTTTCTGTTAGTGATTAGCTTGAAGTACGGGTGACGTCAACGTAAACCGTCAGGCGTTGTCCGGGTTGCAGGTACTTGCTTTTGGATACCTTCTTGTTCCACTGCAACAGCTGTTGCACTGAGACGTTGAACTTTTGCGCAATGCGAGTCAGCGAGTCGCCACGTCTTACCCGGTAACCGACGCGTTGTGTGACGCTACGACGCGGTGGTGCCTTGATATAAGCTATATCATCATCAATCGATGCGCCGTTGTTGCGCGACCAGATAACCAGCTTCTGACCCGGTACCAACGGGTCGCGTGGTGCCATACTGTTCCATTTGGCCAGCGAGCGCACACCCACATTATGCCGTTGTGCAAGCTCCCAGAAGGTGTCGCCGGTTTGAACGATGTGTGTGACCTTGATGCCTTTACGTGGAATATTCTGTTGTGTTTGCTTGCGCTGGTTGGCGCTATAGCGGTAGCTGGCCAGGGATTTACTGGCAACCGGAATAGTCAGGTGATGGCCTGCTCGCAACCTGCTTCCACGGATACGATTCACGCGCTTGATGGTTGCCACATCGGTGTTGTATTTGTTCGCAATCGTGATAATCGTTTCGCCACTGCGAATACGGTGACGTACCCACTGTATACGTTTCTCAGGTGGATACTTTTCGAGATTGACCTTGAAGAGTGTCGCCTTATCCAGGGGAAACAGCAGGTGATGCGGACCATTGGGTGATGTCGCCCATCGATTGTAAGCAGGATTCAGATGATAAACATCATCCAGTGGCATTTCGGCAAGCTCAGCTACCAGCGCCAGATCGATTTGTGATCCGATATCGACTTTCTCGAAATAGGGCTTATTGGGAATGCTGCTGAGCTTGATGTTATGAGCCGCTGGATCAGCGACCAGTTCTGCCAGTGCAAGTAACTTGGGCACATAGGCTTCGGTTTCGCGTGGTAAATCCAGCGCAAAGAAGTCTATTGACTTGCCACGCTTCAAGTTACGTCGAATGGCTTTGCGTACATTACCGCTACCGGAGTTATAGGCCGCAAGAGCGTGTAACCAGTCACCATTGAATTCCTTGTGCAAGGCGGTTAACAAACGAATCGCAGCCTGGGTTGATTCGTAAACATCGCGACGTCCGTCATACCACCAGTCCTGCTTCAGACCATAAAGACGACCGGTTGAGGGAATGAATTGCCAGATACCTGAAGCGCGCCCGTGTGAATAGGCAAAAGGTTTAAACGCACTTTCCACGATTGGTAACAGCGCAATCTCCATCGGAATATTATTTTTTTCCAGCTCTTCAACTATGTAGTACATGTAAGGTGTTGCACGATCTGCAACACGATCCAGGTATTCCTGGTGACGGGCATACCAGCTTAACTGCTGATCGATACGTTTGTGTTCACGAACCGGTAATGTGAAGCCACTGCGAATCCGTTCCCAGAGATCCAGCGTAATGGCAGGATACATTTCATCAATATTAGCATCCGCGGCTAATATCTCTTTGGGTTCCCTGATGGGATTACTGACTTGCGTGCTGATAGTGATAGGCTCATAGTGGTGAGCAGGAAAACTTGCATCACCCAGCACAGAATAGTGCAGAGGAATATCGGTAATCGCCGATACTTTTTTGGGTTCAGGTTCGCTGTGTTGTGGTTTTAACAGGGCGCAACCACTAAACAGGATCGATATGGCTAAAATTAAACCGATACGTTTCATTTTTCTTCTAAGCAGTTAATATAATTAATAATTTGCATACTAGTTAGGAGTGTCTACAGGGTCAAGGTCGGCATTCTCAGAATAAAATTAAATATGACATTGGAAAACTGGTTCAGCCATGGGTTACTTCAGGAACAAACGTAGTGAAAAGCAGTTTCATCGCTGTGGCGAGCTGGACACGGCATGGCCAAAATTGCAGCAGTGGTACCAAAGTCCACTGGGCAAGCGGCTGGCTGAGCAAGAAACCACAATATTATCATCTGCTTTAACGGATTTGTTTGGCTTTCACCTGTTACAGCTTGGTCGCTTACCCACTAATGACTGGCTCGCTCAGAGCCGAGTATCGCATTGTTCAATCATGGATTTTCTTCCTTCAACGCCAGAAGATGATAAAACGGGCTTTCATGGGTTACCTGATGCCTTGCCCATCCAGACAGACAGTCTAGATATCGTGGTGCTGCCCCATACCCTGGAGTTCTCGCTCACGCCGCATAACATTCTGCGAGAAGTAGACAGGGTGCTGGTCCCGGAAGGTCACCTGGTCATGCTGGTGTTTAATCCCCGCAGTCTATGGACGTTCTGGCGCTGGTCGGTCGGTTGGCGCAAAAGGGCGCCCTGGTGTGGGCGATTTTTAAGCACAACACGCATCCGTGACTGGATGGCGCTGCTGGGCTTTGATGTCAGCAGCATGCAAGGTTATTTCTATCAGCCCCCGGTGC
Source organism: Proteobacteria bacterium UBA6492 (assembly GCA_002436485.1). Lineage (GTDB taxonomy): Bacteria > Pseudomonadota > Gammaproteobacteria > UBA6429 > Thiohalophilaceae > UBA6492. Next base: position 20,236 of record DJMK01000203.1, on the reverse strand, counting down.
AGAGCAGGCGTATATCGCAGCGTTTGGGCTTCACTGAGGGCATGGGCAAGCGATGCTGGCCATTCCTGGGTGCGGCCAATATGATTGTTGCCAGGAAGCGTGTGACCACGCTGACACCTATTCGTCCAAGTTGGCGGGCCCAGGTAAAACCGGTTGTGAGCCCGGGTCTCGTTGAACCTTTTCAGAACAAGGATAAGCATGTCAGTTAGCCTCGTTGAAGTGTTTACCGATGGTGCCTGCCGCGGAAATCCCGGTCCTGGTGGCTGGGGTGTGCTGTTGCGCTATGGTGAAACCGAGAAAGAATTCTATGGCGGTGAGCAGAATACCACCAATAATCGCATGGAACTGATGGCGGCTATCATGGCGCTGGAAAGCCTGAAACGTGATTGCAAGGTGCGTTTGACCACGGACTCCGAGTATGTCAAAAATGGCATTACCCAGTGGATGCAAAAGTGGAAACAAAATGGTTGGCGCACGGCCAACCGCAAACCTGTCAAAAACATGGATCTCTGGCAACGTCTTGATGCTGCAGTGGGGCAGCACCAGGTCGAATGGCACTGGGTACGTGGACACAGTGGCCATGATGAAAATGAACGTGCCGATCAGCTTGCCAATCGAGGTATCGACGAGCTGTAAGGCAGGCCTCTTTGGAAGAGGAAAAATTCATAATTCAATTTTGACTTAGTGGGAGAGTCAATTGCGACAAATAGTGCTTGATACCGAGACGACGGGCCTGGAACCGTCTGACGGCCATCGTATCATCGAAATAGGTTGCGTCGAGTTGATTAATCGTCGCCTGACCGATAAGCGTTTTCATTATTACCTGAATCCTGATCGCGAAATTGATGAAGGTGCCATCGAAGTACATGGCATCACTACTGAATTCCTGGCCGATAAACCCCGCTTTGAAGAAATTGCGGATGACTTGTTGGCTTACCTGAAAGATGCTGAGCTGATTATTCATAATGCACCGTTTGATGTCGGTTTTATCGATGCGGAATATCAACGTCTCGATAAAAAATGGAAAGGGTTATACCGACACTGCAAGGTCATCGACACACTCAAGCTGGCGCGCAAGATGCACCCCGGTCAGAAAAATAACCTGGATGCCTTGTGCAAACGTTACGAGATAAACAATTCCCATCGTGAGTTGCATGGTGCGTTACTGGACGCAGAAATTCTTTCTGATGTTTACCTGTCCATGACCGGTGGACAGGCTACCCTTGGCCTGGGCGAAGAACAAGCGGATACCACGCCAACTGGCGAGCAAAAATTTCAACCGGTACGAACTGATCGCCCCGCATTAAAAGTCATACGTGCCACTCCCGATGAAGTGAGTCAGCATGAACAAAGACTGGATGCGCTGGAAAAATCCAGTGGTGGCGCACCGGTCTGGCGCAGACAGGCGGAACCTGTCGAAGTCTGAATTCAATTGTTCTTTTATCTTCTTTCTGGAATAACCGGGTAAAGCGTGGAGTGCAGCATGCCGGGGTGGCGCTCGCCATAGCGATCAGGCACATCCTGTGTCCAGTCTCCGGGAATAAATAACGGAATTACCAGTAATACGCGCAGCATGATGCGGCGTAGGCGTGTTGCTTTGCGCACATCCATGTTCAGGCCCTTTTCAACTTCAGCCAGGCTGATTGGTGTGACACCTTTATGCTTGTGTTTTAACGACCAAATGATCAGGCCGATCCCGATTACGCTCATCCCGATGTTGAATTCCTGCCCTGGCGGCAAGCCAAGCAAGTCCGTACGGTAATCCCTGAAAAAATCGATAAAAATACGAAAAAAGCCATAGCCAAATAAAAATGTGCCGAGTAATAAACCTCGTGGTGGATGAAAGTGTCTTAGATACAACAAAATCGGAATCAATAACAGGTTCTTCAGACCATCGTATAAAACAACGGGATGTCGATAACCTTCTGCATTCGGAAACTGTACGGCCCACCACACATCGGTAACGCTACCGACGATCTGTCCGTCAATAAAATTGCCCAGTCGTCCCAGACCCATGATCAACGCGGCAGGAATCACCAGTTCGTCAGCCAGCGAGAGGAAGCTCTTGTGATTTAGACGGCTAAATAACAAGGTGCCAAGTGTGCCGCCGAGTAGAATGCCGTGGGTTGACATACCGCCTAACCAGATCCAGAAGATATGTGCGGGATGCTGACTGTAGTAAGCCCATTCGTAAAAGATCACTTCAACGGCGCGCCCACCAATCAATACGCCCGCGGCCATATAAATGGTTAAGTCGTATACCTGGCGAACATCCATTGATAGTGTGTTACGTACCGTACGTAACCAGTGAAACAGCCCAAGGAAGCCGAGTGTGTATGTCAGTCCATACCACCAGACATATAAACTACCGATCTGTCCAATGACAGGATCAATGTTATGTATAAATGGCCCGGACATTTAGGTTTTATATAAAAATATCCACTACCAGGAACCCGCCAAGGATAACGGCGATCCACAACACCATGCTCCCGGTGGGCCAGGTCTGCGACAGGATGCCCGTCACACCGTGATGCTTCTCGAGATAGTCAAACAAGCGTTGCAGGCTGGTTTGTGCCTTTATTTCAAGCTGAGATCGCGCCTTGCTACTTTGAGAAACGATCGCCATGCCAAGGTGCTTGAAAAGAAAACGATAGAACCAGTCAAAGTCCAGGCTGATTGTTAGTGTTCGTTTCATCATGGGCAGCATGACAAAGAAGGCGAGGCCGGCAAACAGTAACAGCTGAAATTGGGCGACTAAATGTGCGGCAGTATACGGTTCGTACGTGACGCTAAACGGTAATATGGCGTAAAGCGGTTCTGGATACACACCAAGTCCGATACAAAACAGCGCAAACACCGTCATGGCCAGTAACATGTTACGCGGTGCCTCAGGTGGGCGCATGCCCGAATCTTTTTGAAAGAATACAAACCATGGAAACTTGATACCGGCATGCAGGAAAACGCCAGCGGAAGCTGCGGCCAGTGCAAACCAGACGATCGCCAGGTGCTGATCCGCGGCAGATTGCGCAATCATCGATTTTGAGACAAAGCCGGAAGTAAATGGAAAAGAAGAAATCGCCAGGGCGCCGATGATGCCAAGTAACGCGGTCCAGGGCATGGTCTGGAAAAGTCCACCCAGGTCAGTACAACGTCGTTTACCCGTTTGGTACAAAACGGCACCGGCTGACATTAATAACAATGCTTTATAAATGATATGCGCAAAGGCATGTGCGGCTGCGCCATTGAGTGCCATTTCGGTTCCCAGTCCAATACCGGTCACCATGAAACCAACCTGGTTTACAATACTGTAGGCCAGGATGCGGCGCATATCGTTTTCCAGCAAGGCGTAGATGATGCCGTAGAAAATCATGTAAATGCCAATCGGGATGAGTAGCCAGGTGCCGGGAAAGGCGATCAATAAAGTAAATACCGCCGTCTTGGTGGTGAACGCGGAAAGAAATACGCTACCACTGGGACTGGCTTCCGGATAGGCATCGGCAATCCAGGCGGACAATGGGGGGGCACCTGCATTGATTAGAAAACCGGCCAGGATCAGGTATTGTGAAATTGATTCTAATTCCAGAGCTTCGAAACGGATCGAACCAGTTTCAACCACATGCCCGGCGATACCGATCATGAGTAACAGTCCCCCCAACAAGTGGACCATCAGGTAACGGATGCTGGCTCGATAGGCAGCGTCATGTCGTGCGGCCCATATCACCAATGTTGAACCGATGGCCATGATTTCCCAGAACACAAACAAGGTAATCAGGTCGCCGGCCAGTGTGACACCGATGGCACTACCGGCATAGACAAAGGCAGCGGATAACTCCAGGGTGCTCGCCTGTCGGTAGGCGAAGATACCACCCACCAGGGCCATCAGCGAAAATACCGTCGCAAACAGGCGCCCGGTCGTGGTGATTCTAATCGGTTCGAGCTCAAATCCTAAAAAGGGCAGCGTCACGATATAATCTGCCGGTACCCACCAAATCAGTGTCAGGCATAGAATCGGTAAAATGAAGAGCAAGGCATTACGTAGTTTTAGCCCCAGTGGCATGAGTAAACCACCCAACACAAGTAACAAACCAGGCGGGAATAGCAACTCAGTCATCATGTACCTCGCCCTTGCTTGCATCGGTATCGTAGTAATTTTCCGGACGTTTCAGAAATACGCCAAGTAATTTTGCAAACACGACCATGCCAATACAGGTAATGAAACCATACCACGCAAAAAAGCCGACACTGTCCTCGATACCAAATGATTCATGCTGGTGTACAAAAAAACCCGCCACAACGGTCAGCGCCAAAATCACAATAAATACCATCCACAATCTGCGAATGTTTTCTTTGCGAAGCAGCCAGTGTTGGTTTGGTTCATTCATTACGAATGACCTCCTGTTAACGATGTCGCCAGTTGCAACGGCACGTCCGGGAAGAAAAATAGCAACAAGGTCAGTGCCGCGGTAATCATCAATGCCAAGACAATTGCCCTTGGCGCTTCGCCATGTGAATGTTCATGTTCATCTTGCTTGGGTTGTTTAAACCACGCTGCATAAATGATCGGAATGAAATACGCGGCATTTAACAAGGTGCTTGCAACAATCACCAGTACGGCGAATAGCTGTTGCTCCTGAAAGGCACCCATCAGCATGTACCATTTGGAAAGAAATCCTGCCGTGGGTGGCAATCCTATCATCGATATGGCACCAATACTAAAAGCCGTCATGGTCCATGGCATACGATAACCAATGCCGTTGAGCTGGCTGATACTGGTTTTGTGTGCCGCGGTGTAAATAGATCCGGCGGCAAAGAACAGGGTAATTTTACCAAAGGCATGTGCAGCAATGTGCAAGGCAGCGGCTACTGTTGATAACGGCGCGAGAATAAAAATAGCCAGGATCACGTAAGACAGTTGACTGATAGTTGAATAAGCCAGGCGGCGTTTTAGATTATCCTGTCTTAACGCAATGATGGAGGCGACAAGAATGGTGAACCCGGCCAACCATAATATCCAGTCGGCCCCGGCCGAGATTTTCAACATATCCAGACCGAACACATAAACGACTACCTTCACCACACTGAATACACCGGCTTTGACAACTGCTACTGCGTGTAACAAAGCCGATACCGGAGTCGGGGCGACCATTGCGGCCGGTAACCAACGATGGATTGGCATGAGTGCGGCTTTACCAATACCATACATATACAAAAATAAAAGTATTATTAGTTCCGGGCCAGCGACTTTACCAGCCAGGATGCCGCCAGCTTTAAAATCAAGCGTGCCGGTTAGATGCCAGGTCCATAGAATGGCCAGCAATAAAAAACCAATTGAGGTGCTCAACAGGATGCCAAGATAAACGCGACCGGCCTTTAACGCATCTTCGTTACCTTTGTGCGTTACCAGCGGATATGTTGACAGTGTTAGCACCTCATAACAGATGAACAAGGTTAACAAGTTACCGGCCATGGCGATGCCCATGGTGCTCGAAAGCGCGATAGCAAAGCAGATATAAAAACGGGTTTGGTGTTGCTCGTTGTTACCACGCATATAGCCAATGGAATAAAGTGTATTTATCGGCCATAACAGAGCGGCAACACAGGCAAACAACATGCCCAGTGGTTCCAGATCGAATCTAATCGCCAGGCCCGGTGCGATTTCCAACAGGGTAACCGAGGGTTGCTGACCGTCAAGTACCGTGGGCAACAACGACAGGACGGTGCCGAGCAAGGTGATTGAGGTTAGCAGTGACACAGTTTCCCGCAGGTTCGGTTTTTTTCCGGTCAAGCCGATCAGCAGTGCACCAATCAACGGGATCAGGATCGCCAGCAGTATGGCCTGTTCCGCGGTCACGGTTTGCCACCCAACAACATGTTAGCGGCTGATTCGGAAACGCTAACGGTCAGGGACGTGTCGATGCCAAAATAGAAATTGGCAATCACAATCAGCCAAAGCGGCAGCAACAGGCTGAGTGGTGCTTCCGTGACATTGGAATGGCTTGTCGGTTTGAAATAGGCGGTTTCAACAATACGCCAGATATAGACAATCGCTAACAGTGAACCGATCGCAACGACGACGATCAGCCACCACCAGCCTTGTTCAAATGCGGCCAGTATCAGATACAATTTGCTAATAAAGCCAACGGTTAGAGGCACCCCGATCAGACTAAGGCCACCGGCCACGAACGCTGCCATCGTCCAGGGCATACGTCGACCCAGGCCTGCCATATCCTGAAGTGCTACCGAGCCAACTTGATAAAGCACCGCCCCCAGCGCCATAAACAGGGCTGCTTTCATCAACGCATGATTGAATAAATGTAACAGGGACGCGGTAAGACCGGTTGCGGATGCGATACCAATGCCCAGCAGAATATAACCAATCTGGGCCACCGAAGAGTAAGCCAGCATACGTTTGATGTTGTACTGGAAAATCGCGACCAGCGATGCGCTGATGACAGCGATGGACGCCAGCGGAAGCAGTAACCAGTGGATGTGCATTTCCTGAAATGCCAGCGATGCGCCGAATACGGTAAAAATGATTCGAATCAATACATACGCCGCGACCTTGGTTGCCGTGGCGGCAAGAAAAATGGTGATTACCGACGGTGCATAGGCGTAGGCATTGGGTAGCCATAAATGCAGTGGGAACACGGCGAGTTTGATCGCTACACCGATGAGAAGAAATATAAAGGCCGTTTGCAAGGTTCGGGTGGCTTCGACTTCTGGTAATCGTGCGGCCAGATCAGCCATATTCAATGTGCCGGTTACTGCGTAAGCCAGGCCAATGCCAATCAGGATAAAGGTAGCACCAATGGTTCCCATGAACAGGTATTGATACGCGGCAGTGAGTGCCTTGCGTTGTTTACCCAGGCTGATGAGTGCATAGGAAGATAAGGATGAGATTTCCAGGAACACGAACAGGTTAAAAATATCACCCGTTTGTGTAATGCCAAGCAGACCCGACAGGCATAACAGGAAGGCAGAATAAAATAATGAAATCTGTTTTGTGGGTATTTCTTTTTCAACGCTAAGCAGGGCATAGGGGAGAGTAACTGCAGCGACACCTGCTACGAGTAGTGCTACAAATGCATTGATAACATCAATACGGTATTCGATTCCCCATGGAGGCGCCCAGCCGCCCAGCTCATAACTGATGATGCTTCCGTCAGCAACATTCCATAGCTGCATTATTGCTAGTACCAGGCAGGACAGACTGACCAGTAAAGTCACCAGCCACGGCAGGCGGCCATTTGGCAGGATCGCAACAATGGGTGCGGCAATCAGGGGGATGACGACCAGCAATAAACTCAGATGGGTTTCGATCACAACGACTGATCCTTGTTGTGGATTTCGTCTTCCTCGATGGTGCCATAGGCTTCGCGTATACGTACAACCAGTGCCAGTGCCAGCGAGGTGGTGGCCACACCGACTACGATTGCGGTGAGAATTAAAACGTGCGGCAGGGGATTAGAATAGACCGTAAAACCTTCAGTAATGATCGGCGCGGTACCATCACGTACATTACCGATGCTGATATATAACAGGAATACCGATACCTGGAAGATGTTCAAACCGGCAATCTTTTTGATCATGTTGCCACGGCTAATAACGATATAAAAACCGGTCATCATCAGGAAGATTACGATCCAGTAATTGTAGTGCCCCAGAATATACTCGATCATGTACGACCCCGGCCTGCAAATGCGAAAAAGATAATCAACATAACAGCAGCCACTGTTATGCCAACACCCAGTTCAATAACGATGATGCCAATGTGCTGGCCAGCAAGCGGTGTTTTTGCCAGTACCGAGTAATCGAGATAATTGCCGCCAAGTAGCAAACTTGCCACACCTGTACCGGCATATAGCAGCACGCCCAGGCTGGCCAATACTTTCAACACAGGTGGTGGGATTATTTTTTCTGCTGTGTCGAGCCCGAAGACCAGCGAATAAAGAATAAAGGCCGAGCTAAAAATAACACCAGCCTGGAAACCACCACCAGGACCAAAGTCACCATGAAACTGTACATACAACCCAAACAGGATGATCAATGGAATAAGTATCTTGGAAACGACGCGCAGGATAAGATTATGTTTCATTCTTTTTCTTTCCGTGTTTGGTTTTCACGGCGACGTCCACCTATGAGTAACAGAACGGCGATTCCGGCGGTAAAAATAACAGTGACTTCACCCAGCGTATCGAACCCACGATAACTGGCCAGTACACCAGTAACCACGTTGGGTACGCCTGTTTGTGCCATGCCTTGTTCAAGGTACAGGGGGGCAACATGTGTTTGTGCCGGTGCACTTGCGCTACCGAACGGTGCGATATCCAGTGTGCCATAAATCAGTGCAGCGCCGGTAACCAGAACGACCAACAATGGCAGCCATGGTCGATGCGATGGTATCTTTTCTTCATGTTCTTTCGTCAGCGCCAGTGTTGCCAGTAACAACACGGTTGAGATACCGGCACCAACGGCCGCTTCGGTAAAGGCAACGTCTGCTGCATCCAGCACCACGAACAATCCGGCGGATAGCAGGCTAAAGATGCCAAACAACATGATGATAGCGAACAGGTTACGCAAGCGCAGGATTGCAATTGCAGTTACTGCAATAAATGCGAGCAGGGTGACATCGAGAATGGTATCAATCATGCGTCACCCTTGTTGTGTTCGTCTTGCAGGGGTTTTAAACCACCATGTAATGCAGCGTTGGCAACTGAATGTGATGCGGTTGGACTGGTAAAGAACAAAAATACGAAAATCAGCGCCAGTTTAGCACTAGCCAGGCTCAGGCCGGCTTGCAGTCCGAGTCCCAGCAAAAACAACGCGGCACATAACGTGTCGGTGGTACCAGCCGCGTGCAAGCGTGAGTAAAAGTCAGGAAAACGATGCATGCCAATGCCACCAACAACACCAAGCAAACCGCCGCTGACAAGACAAAACCAGCTAAGCACATCGGTAATCATTTCGTATCAGCCTTGTCGTTATTACCATCGGTGTGAAAATTGCCTTGTTCCACCAGTTTGAGAACCGCGATCACGCCAATGAAATTGATCAGTGCATAGATTATCGCGATATCCAGCAGGTCGGTCCGTCCTGATAGAAATGCAAATACCGCGATAAGCAACACAGTCTTGGTGCCGAACATGTTTACCGCGGCGATGCGGTCATAGACGGTGGGTCCCAGTAATGCTCGGGCCAAAGCAAGCCCCATGGTAATCAGTATGGCGAGCATGGCGACGGTAAACATCATTTGCCGATATCCTTTTGCTCTTCCGGTACCATCTTTGCCATGCGGCCCGTCTGCAAATCATCAACGGTTTCCTGCGCGAGTGCATGAACTGCAACGGTTTCCTTATCCAGTTGTACACTGACTGTACCGGGTGTCAGGGTAATCGCATTGGCATAGATTACCCGGCCCAGGTCTGTTTTCTGGGGCAGCGGTACATTGGCGAGTCGTGGGCTTATAGTTTTACCCGGTTTGAGAATACGAACGACCACGTCGATATTCGCCAGGATGATTTCACGCCACAGGAAGATGAAAAAGCGTAAAACTTTGAATGTCAGGTTAATCGGATAACTTTCATGATCAACGATATTCATGCGCAAGGACAAAAACACCGTCAGGATTACCGAGGCGAGTCCCAGTGCCAGCATCAGAACTTCAAAGTGGCCTGATAGCAACAGCCACAGTAAGCATGACAGAATAAAAAGACTGACAGATTTCATTGTTATTGATGTTATGAGTGTAGTTATCTGTGTNNGTGGCGGTTAGTATAACAAAGCTGATCCTTGGGCGAGAATTTGCTGCAATTACGGCAAGATTTACCCGCCTGAAGCACGCTAAGATTTTAAAACTTCACAACCAGTCGCGTTGGCAACCAAATTCGATTAAGGCCAGCAAGGCAGGGCCCCTGACTCGAAATGCCGCCTTCAGATTGGTTAAAATATCATCAGTAAAAATAAATACTTATAAAACAACTAGAAAGGGGGCATCGTTAAGCTGTTCTCTCGGTTAACCAGTGAACATTTTTCAGGATTAATTGCTAAAGAAGCCCATCAGCATGCCGAAAACAATAATGTGGTTAGGTAAATAGTTGTACAGTTTTAAGATTTCATGATGATTCCTCCCCCTGCGCAGAGATGCGCAAACACACCCTTGCCCTGCATTGCAGGGCATTTTTTTGCCTTCAGATCAGCTCTGTATAAAACATGAACAGATAGACCGCTGCAAAGGAGTCAGCGGCCATGCACCGTGTCGAGGTGAGATAGAAAACTGTCCAGGTCATGTGCCAGGTTATCCAGCATGGCCGGCCCAGGTGGTGAACTTTTAGACAATAATTTCAGTCTGTCCACCAACGTTCGCGCCTGCTGAGTGACCTCGGGTAAACCAAATGTTTCGGCTGAACCGGCGATACCATGCAGAATGATATACAGGGCATCGAAGTTGTCCGGGGTCCAGCTTTTTGCAAGCTGTTGCCAGTTTTCATGGATTGCATCGCGTTTGTCCTGCAGGCTGGCAAGGTAGGATAATCTGACTAGCTCGAGTTTGGCCTGGGTATCACTATCGGACATGGAATGGCCTAGCGGGGAAACAGGTTAAGCAGGTCAGGTTTCTCCAGCAGCTTGTTGGCCAGAATGAGTGACGTTGCGCTCCAGACCTGTTTGAAGTTCGAGCGTCTGCCTATCAGTTTACCGGCGCGACCGTCGTAATACTCTGGCCAGTCATCACTCGACAAGCGGTTGATGGCAATGTTGTACGCGCGTTCAGCCAGATCGCCACGGCCTGTTTTTAACGCGGCAGCAACAAATGTCCACAACAGGGTAGGCCAGTTACCGCCATTTTGATATGACCAGGGGACGTTCTTGGGATCACTGCCGGTACGCACCTGCCATTCCAGCCCTTCCATGGCCGGATAACAGATTTTTACCGGCATGGCGCCAACCAGATTATTCCAGCGCAATTCATACAACTTCATGATGCGGTTTGCCTGGTCATCCGAGGTCAAACCGAACATGATGGATAAAAAGTTGCCCAACGCAAAATAGCGGAAGTCCATACGACTGGCACCTACGTTACCAACCAGATAACCACCTTCATCCGGTAGCCAGTCGGGCACCCAGTCGGGGATAGATTCCGGGTAGATATTCAGTACATTAATACTATCGACACCAAATTCTTCCGTAGCGTAGCGATGAATTTCATTTAATCGATCAAGATCGAGCCAGTAAAAAATGCGTACATAATTCAATAATGCCTTTTCACGCGTGATGGCGGTGTTGATCAACGAACGCGTTTGCTCGTCCTTGACCTCCAGTAGTGAATGGATAATCCGCAATACGCCATAGAACAGTGCCTGTATCTCGATTGGATGACCATATATTCCCATACGTCGATCGATCATGCTGCAAGCATCCGGTACCAGCAGGGCGGGACTGACTTCAAATGAATCCTTAAGGCACAAATGCAGGATTTGCTCCATGGTGTCCTGAAACACAGGTTGCTTGGAGAGCTCGTGGTCGCCAGTACTGGTCTCGTAGATATACAGCAGAATGATCCACCACATCATTGAATCGACCGGCGCTACCCGTCCGATTGCGCGCTCACCAAAATCTGCCTGTATGTTTTCAGTACCATCATCCTGCTTCACAACACGGAAACTGGCTGGCATGACACCAGGTTGTACTTCGTGGCCAGCAACCATGCGTTCACGCGTACGTAGCGTTAATACTGTCTCCAGGAAATTACGCACAATTTCCGGTTTACCGTCGGCAATGAATACCAATGCGGATGGAACGAAGTCTCGTACGAAACAATCCAGGTAATTATCAGCGGCGAGTTGTGTGCTATGCAGGGCAGCAACCGTCCCGATGGGGCGGTCATTGTGCATCATAATAGAGCGGTCGAGCACCTCGTATGCTTCATCAATGACCAATGTCGAGTGATTTGTTGTCATTTCCATAATATAGTATGTTTAAACGGCTACTCGTTAATAGCGTGGTGCTGCATGATAGTTAGTTTACGTTGTCACGCAATGACCATGCCAAAAGTCACGTAATTGATACATTTATAGCATTCACCGAGATGACATATCCACTGATTTTTGGGGAAATTCTCTTTGACCAGTTTCCTGACGGGGATGTACTGGGTGGTGCGCCGTTTAATGTCGCCTGGCATCTGCAGGGATTTGGGTTAAGTCCGAAAATCGTCAGCCGGGTTGGCAGAGATCCTTTGGGGAAAAAAATTCTCGCAGAAATCCAAAAATGGCAGCTGGATGACAGTTATGTACAGGTTGATGATCAGCGTGCAACCGGTACTGTCAAAATTACCCTGGAGCAAGGACAGCCTGCTTTCGATATAACGCAGGATGTCGCTTATGATCACATCAGTGTTGAGAAGCTGCTGACCGATTTGAATAACAACACGCCATCACTTGTCTATCATGGTTCGCTCGCAGCCCGACATTCCAATAGCCGGTCTGCCTTGATGGCAATCAAGGAGTCACTGGATAGTCCCGTATTTGTCGATATCAACTTGCGCAAGCCATGGTATGACCTTGCTACTATTGATAGCTTGCTCAAGAACACGCAGTGGTTAAAGTTGAACGAAGACGAGTTGACGCTGCTGACAAAGAGCACTGCGCACAGCGATACTGAACTGATTAATCTGGCGCAACGGTTTAGAGAGCAATATGAATTAAACGCCATCATTGTGACCCTGGGTGCGCGTGGCGCCTTTATCGTCAATGATGCAGAGTGTTATCGTTCCGAACCAGTGCCAGACATTGAAATGGTTGATGCGGTTGGCGCAGGGGATGGTTTTAGTGCGGTTACTATAACCGGCTTGTTACAAGGTTGGGACTTCCCGCTGATTCTGCAACGTGCCACAGCATTTGCTGCCGCAATCTGCCAACAACGCGGCGCAATCAACACGGACCGAAATTTTTATTCGCGACAAATGAGCGAATGGAATTCATGAACAAGGAAAAATCTTCCAAACGTCTTTATATCACGCTCATTAGTGTCCACGGNNGCTTACCCGTCGTGTTATAGATAAAAAAGTTTCTGATGATTATGCCGTGCGCCAGGAAAAAATCGGCGAAGGTGCGTATATCATACGACTGGATTGTGGACCTAAACGTTACTTGCGTAAGGAAGTACTGTGGCCGCACTTGCAGGGTTTTGTTGATCAGGCATTACACCATGTGCGTACTGTCGGGCGAATTCCGGATTTCGTACATAGTCATTATGCGGATGCCGGGCTGGTCGGTGCGCGACTGGCCGGATTACTGGGTGTGCCGCTGGTGCATACCGGCCATTCACTGGGTCGTGAAAAGGAAAAGCAGTTACTGGCTAAAGGTACAAGCCAGAAAACCATCGAGGAACGCTATAACATCAGTCAGCGAATCGAAGCGGAAGAAATTGCCCTTGGCACAGCCGCCAAGGTGATCGCCAGTACCAAACAGGAAGTCAATCAACAATACGCTGAATATGATAATTACCATCCAAGCCGTATGCAGGTGATACCACCGGGTGTGAACCTGGAACGGTTTTCACCACCGACAGGTGAAGAAACTGACAGCCGTATTGCCAACGAAATTAGCAAATTTCTTCGTGAACCGGATAAGCCACTAATACTTGCGCTTTCACGTGCCGACGAGCGCAAAAATATTACATCACTGGTACGCGCCTACGGTGAATCACTGACCCTGCAACAAAAGGCAAACCTGGTCATCGTGGCAGGTAATCGCGATGATATCAGGAGCATGGATAAAGGGGCACGTGAAGTGCTGGTCGAAATACTCATGCTGATTGACTTGTATGATCTGTATGGCAAGGTTGCTTTTCCCAAGAACCATACTTCCGAAGAAGTGCCGGTAATGTACCGACTGGGTACTATGAGCAAAGGTGTGTTTATCAACCCCGCGCTCACTGAGCCCTTTGGACTCACCTTGATAGAAGCTGCGGCCAGTGGCTTGCCCGTCGTTGCAACCCATGATGGTGGACCACGCGACATACTCGGGTACTGTCAGAACGGTTTGTTAATTGATCCACTTAATATTGATGATATCAAGCGCAAGCTGGCAAAAGCCTTGTCCGATTCTCAACAATGGACACATTGGTCAGAGAATGGCATCAAGGGTGCGAACCGACATTTCTCCTGGCCAGGTCATGCTGATACATACATAGAAATGGTCAGTGAAATCTTGTCCAAGGAAAAGTATCGTTCGCAGAGCACGACATTCAAAACAAGGCTTCCTACCGTGGACAAGCTGGCATTCTCTGCGATCGATAATACCTTGTTTGGTGACGAAGCATCGATGCGTGAACTGATCGCAATGATCAAAAAGCAGGGTAAACATATTGGTTATGGCATCGCAACGGGGCGAAACCTGAAAAGTACGCTAAATATACTAAAAAAATACGACATACCGCTGCCTGATATCCTGATTACGTCAGTGGGTACAGAGATTCACTATTGTCACAAGGGGGAGCGCATTGTCGAAGACCATCATTGGCCACATCATATTGACTATCGATGGGAGCCGGAGAAAATTCGAAAGATCATGCAACGTGTTCCCGGCGTCAAGTTGGGACCAAAAACACAACAAGACGAACATAAAATTTCCTATCGTGTCGATGCTGAAGTGACACCCAGCCCACGAGAGATTAAACGTCTTTTCCGACAAAAAGACGTGCACGCCAAGATCATTCAGTCGGATGACAAGATTATCGATATACTGCCCATACGTGCATCAAAAGGCTTGGCGATTCGTTATTTATCTATAAAGTGGGGTATAGCACTGGATCGTATTCTTGTCGTTGGGGATTCTGGTAATGACGAGGAAATGTTGCTGGGCGATACACTTGGTGTCGTGGTGGCAAGTCACAGTGCAGAGCTGGAAAAGCTTAAGGGAAAACATCGCGTCTACTTCTCACCAGGCAAGTACGCTGATGGTATAACTGATGGCATAAAGCATTATAATTTTCTGGGAAACATTGTCATTCCCGAAGATGAAGGAATGCCCGTAGACTAGTCAGGTTTTACCTGTGAAAGTAATTTCTCGAGTTGCGGATGATAATGGATAAGTCCTTCGATGATGCCGGCAGAGTAGTTGCCATTGAGTCCATGAAAGTCACCCTGGGCAATATAGATAAAATTCTTGTTACCGTTTTTTTCTATGGTATGCCATGCTTCATCTTGAACATCTGCACTGGCATTTTTTACCAGCACCGAAGGAACATCGCTAACGATGACGGGTAAATCGTTACCACTGTCGCCGGCAAAGACGGTGTGTGATTTCGAGCTACCTGTCTGGCTGATAAGAAACTCAATAGCGTGCAGTTTGTTTGCGCGGGCTGGCAGGATATCCAGCAGGCCGACATTTTTGATCTCATCAATACTCCATATCAGGTTGGCGTGTATCGCATGTTCATCCAAACGACTTTTAATCGTACCAAGCAAAGCGGCTGTATCGATATCAACCGGAACATAATAACTGAGTTTATGTTTGCCCTGTTTTGAGTCTTCTTGCAGTCTGAGGGCATTAAAATCAGCGAGGTAACTATGTATTTCTGATGGGGCGATGTTATGCCAGTCCTCAGCAATGTGCTTTGCCCAGCTATCCATTTCTGACCAGTGGCCATCTTCAATACGGTACATCGTTGTGCCAACGTCCCCAATGGCATAATCAGGAACTGGAATATTGTATTTATCGATTGCTTCAAGCAATAATGTTTTGTCGCGCCCAGAGACATAGGCCAGCAGAATATCGCCGCCATGGACTAAGTCGGCAAACAGCTCGCGCGCACCCGGCGATTCGGGTTGGTGACCGTTTGGTAAAACAGTACGGTCCAGGTCGCAACAAAGTAAAATATTTTTCATCGGGTTCGTAAATATGCAGTACAGCTTCTACACTCAGGCTATGGTAACCGATAATGGCACAGCCAGCGAGATGATAACGCGATCGCCCACCGATAATGATGATATGCAGCGGGCCAGACCATAAATTCATCAACTGTGCCATACGATTCCCACAAGGGTATTAGCTGCTGACCAGCGTTGAATTTGACGATGCTTGTTGGTGTGATACGCATTTTTATTTATCATACCAATAGTAAATCAATCCATGTTTCCTTGCGGGCAATCACAGAGAATATGACACAATCGCTAAAATTCGGTCACCATGAAGTCATCGTGATGCCGTCACGTGCAGCACTCAGTACAGCCGTAGCACAATTCATGTGTAGTCATATTGCCAGCACGTTACAGCAAGCTGAGAATTATTTTCTCTCGCTATCAGGTGGTTCTACGCCCGCTGATCTGTATAGCTGTCTGGCTAGCGAGTATGCCACGAAAATCGACTGGCAAAAAATACAGGTCTATTTTGGCGATGAACGCTATGTGCCGCATGATCACGCGGATAGTAATTATCAAATGGCATGGCAAACCATGCTTTCAAAAGTAGCAATACCACGAGAACAGGTGCATGCCATTCCGACCGATTGCGCGCGCATTGATGATTGTGTGCAACATTACACAGATACGCTTGCACTAATGCCTGGTGTTCACAGCATCCCCGTGTTTGACATGATTCTTTTAGGTATGGGCGATGATGGGCATACTGCCTCGTTGTTTCCTGGTACCGATATTCTTACTGAATATGCCAGCCCGGTTGGTAGTGTCTTTGTTGAAAAATTTGACAGCTGGCGAATCAGCCTGACGTACCCGGTACTCAATGTGGCAAGACAGCTGCTAGTGCTGGTCAGTGGCGAGAGCAAGGCACAGGTGTTACGTGAGATCATGCTTGAGCAGCGTGACGATTATCCGGTAGCACGTATTAAAAACCCCGGCGGGGTTTTGTGGTATGTTGATCATGATGCAGCAACGGGATTAATCGACTGATGTGGTTACTGGCAGCAGATATCGGCGGCACCAATGCACGTTTGCGCGCGCAGAATACGCAATTACCGGAAAAGGAATATACCGAAGTCTATGCCAGTGCTGACTACACCGATATTATTCCCATAATTAACGCGTTTAAAGACAAACATGATATTGCACGTGTGCATGCCGCTTGTTTTGCAGTGGCTGGACCGGTACAGCAGGGCAAGGCAAAAATCACCAATTTGCCCTGGCAACTGGAGCAAAAAAAGATTGAACAAGACGCCGGGATCGATCGTTTGCACCTGGTCAATGATTTTATCGGTGTTGCACATGGTGTACCAGTATTGGCTGGCAAGGACTACATAACGCTACAAAGCGCGGAACCGGATCCACACGGGACGATTGCCATAATTGGTGCTGGTACCGGCCTCGGGCACGCGATACTCGCATGGCATGACGGTAAGCGCATCTCGATTGCCAGCGAAGGCGGGCATGTCGATTTCGCGCCACGTGATGATGAAGAAATCAGCCTGTTTAATTACTGGCGGAAAAAATTAACGCGGGTGACTTATGAATCGTTTGTATCTGGCCCGGGCCTGCTCAGGCTATTTGAATTTTATTCAGCCTACCTGGAGCAACCGCCAAATGCCGAAATGCAACAAAAACTTGACTGTGAAGATCCGGCTGCTGTTGTTGTCGAATATGCGCGGCATCAGCCTGGCAGTGCTGCAGACGCAGCACTACAACGCTTTGTAAAGTTATACGCCGCGCAGGCTGGAAATCTTGCATTAACATGTAAAGCCACTGGCGGTGTCTACCTGGCAGGTGGAATTTCGCCGAGGATTATCGATGAGCTCAAGGCGAAAGAATTTTCACAATCGTTTAACGATAAATACCCCATGCAATCATTGACAGCATCAATTCCTGTGCGGGTGATTATGAATACTGATGTTGGTTTACGGGGTGCTATGGAGCTGGCCAGGCTACAGGCAGAAAAAAACTAGTTCATCTCGTCATCGATCGAGTTGCGCCATTTTTGATCGTCACGGTCAAACAGTTTGTTGTCATCCGGCCCCCAGCTTCCAGCGGGGTAGGTATGTATATAATCCTGTTGCGTGTCCCATTCCTTAAGGATTGGATCGACGATTTCCCAGGCATGATGTATTTCATCAAAACGCAGGAACAGGGAACAATCATCCTGTATCACATCCAGCAAGAGTGACTCATAGGCGTCCAGCTGATCGATACCCGTTGCGCAATAACTGGCATCGAGTTGGGTCGTGTGAGCATTCATCTCAAGACCGGGTTGTTTTACCTGCAATTCCATTCGCAGACATTCATTAGGCTGGATCGATAAAACAATCCAGTTAGGTTTAAGTTGATCAATCTGTGTCTTGCGAAACAGTTGCTGCGGCGGATGCTTGAATCGAATACTGATAACTGAACTGTTTTTCGCCATGCGTTTCCCGGTGCGCAAATAAAAAGGTACGTTACGCCAGCGCCAGTTATCGATATATAGCTTCATGGCGGCATAGGTTTCAGTCACGCTGTTTTTAGGGATCCCGCTCTCTTCAAGATAGCCGGGTACTTTTTTGCCATCGACGACACCTGCGGCATATTGCGCGCGATAGGCATGCGCATTGACGACACGGCGTGATATAGGGCGTATGGACTTTAAGACCTTGACCTTTTCGTCGCGCAGCGATTCTGCATCCAGGCTGGCAGGTGGTTCCATGGCAACCAGCGTGAGCATTTGCAACAGGTGGCTTTGTAACATGTCACGTAATGCCCCGGCGCCATCATAAAATGTTGCCCGGCTACCAATCCCCTGGGATTCAGCATGGGTGATCTGGATATGGTCAATATAGTTTCGGTTCCATAGGGGTTCGAGCATCAGGTTGGCAAAGCGAAACACCAGCACGTTCTGTACCATTGATTTGCCAAGATAATGATCGATACGAAAGATCTGGTTTTCATCAAAGTATTTATGCAGGCTTTCGTTAAGTACCATCGCGCTCTGGGTGTCATAGCCAAACGGTTTTTCAATAACAACGCGACGCCAGCCGTGTTCCGAGTTGGTAAGCCCGGCATCATGTAGTGCATGGGCAACCTTTGCATACAGGTTAGGCGGTATGGCCATGTAGAAAACCAGGTTCTTTGGTATATTTGGCGAACTATCAAGATATGCCTTGAGAGATTTGAGCGACTCCGCATCTGTCATGTCACCGTTTAACATATGCACACGCGCTTTGAGTCTTGTTGCCACTTCCTGTTTCAGACCACCGCGCGCACGTTCAGTCAGAATTTGTGTGAGCTTGTTGTTCCAGTCGGAGTCATCCAGTTTTCGTCGGCTGTAGCCGATGATCACCGATCCGTCGGGTATGCGGTTTTCTTCTTCCAGGTGATAAATGGCAGGCAGCAACTTGGTGGTTGCCAGGTGTCCCGTCGCACCAAACACGATAAAAGTGCAAGCTTCGTCTTGCATTATTTGTCCTTAACGTTATGGCCACCAAACGCATTACGCATCATGGCGAGCAGCTTGTTACCATAATCGGCTTTACCCTGGCTGGCAAAACGCATGTGTACCGCCAGTGCCAGTACTGGCGCAGGCACACCTTGCGCGATACTCTCGTCCGCCGTCCATCTGCCTTCACCAGAATCAGCTACGAATGGTGCAATATTTTCCAGTGCCTGGTCTTGATTGAGAAAGTCAGCCATCAGGTCGAGTAGCCAGCTTCGTACCACGGAACCGTGCCGCCATAACTCGGCGATTTGCGCCAGGTCATAGTCAAATTCTTTTTTACCTTTGAGCAGGGCAAAGCCTTCTGCAAATGACTGCATCATGCCGTACTCTATGCCATTGTGAATCATCTTGCTGAAATGACCGGCGCCAACCGGACCGACATGTGCCCAGCCATTTTCAACAGAAGGCGCAAGGCATTTCAGTGCCGGTGCCAATTTTTCAACATCTGTATTGTTACCACCCACCATCAGGCAATAACCGTTTTCCAGGCCCCAGACACCGCCCGAGGTGCCAGCATCAATAAAGCCAATATCATGTTTTGCAAGTAACTCGCCACGGCGCACACTGTCCTGGTAATTGGCATTACCCCCATCAATGACAATATCACCCTTGTCCAGCTTGTTGCTTAGCTCATTGATGTAGCTTTCCGTGATCTCGCCGGCAGGCAACATCAACCAGACAAGGCGCGGTGTAGATAATTTATCAATAACATCATCGAGCGAAGTGGCAGGTATCATGCCTTCTTCTTTTGCCAGTTCTTCGACGATAGCGTTTGAACGGTTATAGCCGATCACCTCGATACCACCGCGACACAGACGCCTCGCCAT
>DJMK01000072.1 GCA_002436485.1 Proteobacteria bacterium UBA6492 | reverse complement strand
GTCGAAACTGGGAACAGTTTCATGCACCGAAAAACCTTGCCATGGCCCTGTCGGTAGAGGCAGCGGAACTACTTGAACATTTCCAGTGGCTATCAGAGCAACAAAGCGAGCAACTGCCGGCGGATAAGCTTGAACAAATTGGCTTTGAGCTGGCGGATGTTTTTATTTACACGGTGCGGCTGGCTGACAGGCTTGGTGTGGATCTGGATCAGCTGGTGCAACGAAAAATACAAATCAACGAGCAAAAATACCCGGTAGAAAAAGTCTACGGCAGCGCACAAAAATACACGGAGTACTAATCATCATCGACTGCAATCGCAGCCGAAATCAGTCACTGGGTTGCTCGCTGAGCAACTTATCAATCGAGCAGGCAGGCACCGGGGTACTGAACAAGTAACCCTGTACCTGGTTACAATTGAGTGTCCTGAGCAATTCGAGTTGTGCTTCGGTTTCCACGCCTTCTGCAATGACGTTAAGGTTGAGTCGCTGTGCCATTACGATAATGGCAGAAGTAATGGCGGCGTCATCCTGGTCAGCTACCACATCGCGAATGAAGGAGCGATCAATCTTCAGGGTTGAAATAGGAAAACGACGCAGATAATTCAGCGAGGAATAGCCGGTACCAAAATCATCAACAGCAATCCTTACCCCGAGCTGGTTAAGTGAATTGAGTGTGCTGATAGTTCTGCTGGCATTGCGCATCAACATGCTCTCGGTCAATTCAAGCTCGAGTGTCTCCGGCCTGATTTGATATTGATGGATAATCTCGTGAAACGACTTGTTGAAGTCCGGGTTGTTAAATTGCCGCACGGAAAGATTGACCGAAACTTTAAGTGATTCATAGCCTGCCTGGTGCCATTGACGTGCCTGTTCACAAGCTGTGCGTAGTACCCAGTCGCCCACCTCAACTATCAGGCCAGTCTCCTCGAGCAGTGGCACGAACTCGGTCGGCGATACAATACCGAGGTCTGGGTGTTGCCAGCGGAGCAATGCCTCTACACCGATAATTTTTTTATCTTCAATGGCAACCTGTGGTTGGTATAGCAGGAAAAATTCCTCGCGTTTTAGCGCATGTCGCAATGAATTTTCAAGCGAAAGACGTTCAAAGGCACGTGCACTCATTTCATTTGAGTAAAACTGGTAATTGTTACGACCCATATCTTTTGCACGGTACATTGCGACATCAGCGTTTCTTAGCAGAGTATCCGAATCATCGCCATCATTCGGAAAGATACTGACACCGATGCTGGCGGTAATAAAAAATTCGTGTTCTTCGATATGAAACACTGGTGCCAGTGTATCGAGTAATTTTTTTGCCAGGTGTGATACATCTTTTTCTGATGCAATATCATCGAGTAATACGGCAAATTCATCACCACCGAACCTGGCAATGGTGTCTCCAGCCCGAATTGTTTTATCGAGGCGTTGTGTCAGTTGTATCAGAAGCTGGTCACCAATATTGTGGCCAAGCGTGTCATTGATGTTTTTAAAACGATCAAGGTCGAGAAACATGACGGCAACCAAGCGGTTGTGCCAGCGTGCACGTGCCATGGCTTGTCGCAACCGATCAAGAAACAGGGTCCTATTGGGTAACTTGGTCAGCGAATCATGATGCGCCATGTAATGCAGGCGTTCTTGCGTGCGCATGCGTTCCGAAATATCTTTGCCGGTCGCGATGAAGTAGGAGATATTATTTTCATTATCCAGTAGGGGCGTGATGGTTTTCTCTTCATAATAGTGTGAACCATCCTTACGTTTATTCAAAACGATGCCATGGTAAACATCGCCACGCATGATGGTTTCCCACAAATCCTTGTAAAAGTTAGCGTCCTGTTTTCCTGAATGCAGAAAATCCGGTTTTTTTCCAATGACTTCCTCTCTCGAAAAACCGGTGATTTTTTCAAATGCTGGATTCACGTACTCGATATTACCGTGAACATCTGTGATCATGACCAGGTCAGCAGTCTGTTCCAATGCGCTGGAAAGCAATTTATGCTGTTGCTGTGCCTGCTTGCTCTCGGTAATGTCGTTGGCCACACCAATGATGCTTTTGACATTACCGTCCTTGTCCAGTAGCGGGCTGTGCTGTGAGTGATAGATCCGGTTAGCGACCGTGCGCACCGAGGTAACAACCTCACCCGCGAGTGCCCGGCGAATATCATCCAGTATCTCCGGGTAATCAGCGTAAATATCAAAAATTGACTGACCAACTACTTCACCGGGTTTTAAGCCAAGCTGTTCCAGGCCAAGTCCTTCTGAAAGAATAAATACGCCATCCTTGTCCAATGCCCACATAATGATCGGGGAATGCGAAATAACTTTATTTAACAATTTGTAATTGAGTTGTTCAGAGATATCGCGTGATTCAATAACCAGCGCAATGATGTTGCCATTTTCATATATTGCGTGCGTGGAAGTTGCATAGCGTTTGAGTTGACCCATGTTATCGTGAATAGATAGCTGGCAGGTTTCCGAGGCACCGTCGGCTTTTGTGTTGTTGATACATTCCTGTATTGTGCGGGCATCATCTTTCGACAGAAAATCATAAATTGGTTTACCAAGCAACTTGTCGACAGGTTGCTCTGCAAAAGACCGGTTGGCAAAGCGGATAACGCCATCTGGCTCGATCACCAGGAAAAAATTTGGTGAGTTAGAGGTAAGTTCGCGCCATGTCTCACTGCTTTTTTGTAGCAGTTCCGCAATGGTTTCGCTTGTCTGGATTTTTGCAGGTTTGTTAGTCATAAACGAGTGATGGTCACGTGATTCTTAATAATAGCACTATTGGAGCAGGGTTTGAGATAGGGCTTGATGGTATTTTGAAAACAGAACCGGGATGATCTGATGGTTATTGGGTATATTATACAGAATCGTCACTTCAATCAGGACCAATCGAGCGCCAGCCATGTCGAAGCAAATCCGTACTGTCTTTAATGGAAAAATCATACAACTTGACCTTGAACTGGTCACTCTGCCAAATGGCAGACAAGCGGAACTGGAGATCGTGCGCCATCCCGGTGGGGTCGCGGTGGTACTGGAAGATGTCGCAGGCAGGCTCTGCCTGCTTCGCCAATACCGGCATGTGGCCGGTGGCTGGATCTGGGAGATACCGGCGGGCAAGCGGGAGGAAAATCTGGACAACCTTGCCAACGCCCAAAAGGAAGTATTGGAAGAGACGGGCGCAACAGCACGCCATTGGCAATCGCTCGGTAGCACGATCAGCTCCCCTGGCGTATTCACTGAAACAATAGAATTGTTTTATGCCACAGATCTGACGATTGAAAAACACAATCATGAGGAGGAAGAGGTTATTGAGATTCACTGGTTTGATGCCGACGAAATTCATAACATGATTCTATCTGGCGAGATTCAAGACGCGAAGACAATCATTGGATACTATCTGTACCGTGACAAGATAAGCGCAAAATCATGAGGACACCTGATACTACTGAAATCACCATTGCCGTAAGCAGTTGCCTGCTTGGTGAGAACGTGCGGTATGATGGCGGTAACAAGTTTAGCAATATTGTTACAAGCGAACTGGGTCGGTATTTCAGACTGTTGGGGGTTTGTCCTGAAATGGCCATTGGTATGGGAGTACCGCGTAAACCGGTTCAGGTTGTACAGGTAAACCGAGAATTACGTGTAAGAGGTATCGAGGATACCAGTATGGATGTCACGGATCAGTTGTATGCTTACGCGAGCAAGTTTACAAAACAATATGCCGGTATATGTGGTTATGTATTCAAACAGCGTTCGCCAAGTTGTGGTCTTGGTGAAACGCCATTATTTAATGAGCAGGGCCAGGAGGTTGGTCAGACTGACGGACTTTTTGCCGACCTGGTAAAAAAAATGTTACCTGATCTGCCGTTAATAGACGAACAACAGATGGAAAATGCGCAGGCACGTGATGCATTTATACAATCAGTGCTAGCCTGTTACCAAAAAAGACAACCACCTGTTAAATAAAATCCGGGCGTACTGTTGAAGTTGCGCCACCCTGTCATCAAGGTTTTGCAACATCAGCGCACCATCCTGCTGCCGGTCACATCGCCTATCTATATCTTCGGTATATAAACTAATCCATTCGCGTATCGAATCACTGGTCATTTCCACGTGAAACTGTAGCGCCAGGTGTGGCCCATAGGCAAATGCCTGGTTGGCATACAGAGGATTGCTGAACAGGCGAACGGCATTTTTGGGTAACT
Organism: Proteobacteria bacterium UBA6492; assembly: GCA_002436485.1. Lineage (GTDB taxonomy): Bacteria > Pseudomonadota > Gammaproteobacteria > UBA6429 > Thiohalophilaceae > UBA6492. Next base: position 10,946 of record DJMK01000072.1, on the reverse strand, counting down.
CAAACGTTTCCCCATGCCAGTGAAAAACGTCAAATGAATCAGGCAGGTCATGGGTCCAGTCATTTTTTATCACGGTGTTGACAGGTGACCAACCTATCTCCATGCAGCCGTGTTCACCAGGATAAACTTTTGCACCAAGGGCCTTAGCAATCAGCTGGCTGCCCAGGCAAACGCCCATAACCGGTACATCCCGTTGTATGGCCTGTTTAATGAGGTTGTCTTCGTGACCTAGCCAGTCATGCTCGTCATTCACGCTCATCGAACCACCCATGAAAATCAGACCGGCCGTGTTGGCAAGATTTTGCGGAACGGGTTGCTGCTGGTCGATAGCTATTACTTCATAGGGCAGGTTTTGCTGCTGCAGCAGTGTTTCCAGGTAAGCTGGACCTTCACATTCGATATGGCGAAAAATCTTGATCTGTTTCATACATCACTTGCTTGCCGGTAAATCAAACGAGAATGCTGCACCGCCCAGGTCGCTGTGAGTAACCGATAACTCACCTTTATAGGCATTGATGATATCAGCCACAATCGCCAGGCCGATCCCCTGGCCAGGCTTCGCCTGATCAGCACGCCCACCACGTTGTAGTATCAGGTTTATTTTTGATTCTTCAATGCCTGGTCCATCATCAGAAATGACAAACAGTGCCTTGTTATTCCTAACCGTGACATTGACACGTACTCGCTGTGTGCACCATTTGCAGGCATTATCCAGCAGGTTGCCCAGCACTTCCATGATATCACCTTCATCAACACGCACCTGCAGGTTTTTTGGCATATGGATGTCAAACATGATGTTCTTGTCCTTGTAAACCTTGGACAAGGCACTGGTCAATTTGTCGGTAATGGGTTCGACCGCCAGACTTTTTCTGACCGGTGAGGCACCTGCCATTGCCGCACGCTGTAACTGGTGTGCAACGATATGATCCATACGTTGCAGTTGTTCTGACAGGCTGGCCCTGGTAGATGTAGCATCAAGATCATTGATGGTACCGTTCATTACTGCAAGTGGTGTTTTCAGGCTGTGTGCCAGGTCAGCGAGCCCATCCCGATAGCGTTGTTGCTGCGCATGTTCGTGTTCCAGTAATCCGTTAATGTTATCCGTCAGGCGTAAAATTTCTTTCGGATACTTGCAAGTAATACGCTCCTGTTTGCCATTTTCAATGGCATTCAATTCGCGAATAACATTGCGAAGTGGTTTTAAGCCCCATATCAGTATGATTACCTGCGCGGCAAGTAATACACCAGCAAGACCGATAAGCCATCCCCATAGTGTTTTGCGGTAACTGCTGATCTGCAGATTAAACGGCGCGAGGTCGGTAATAACATTAAAAGTCATTGGTAGCTTGCTGGTTTCGGTATACCAATTGATACCATAACTTTTGATATAGAATTCTTCCTTGCCGAGTATCACGCGAACTAGGTCCTGCTCACCACTCTTCAACACACGTGGCGCCGGAATCGCTACACCGACTGTCGAGAGGGATTTCCAAAGTGTTTTACCCTTGTCGTTAACAATAATCGCGTACAGCCCGGAACTCGGTAAACTGAACTTGGTTTCCAGCAGGCGCGGCGGCATATCGATATTGTCAGCGCTTTCCAGTTCCATGCTCGACATTAACAAGGTTAACTGGGTTTCTAGATTTTCCTGCAGGTTTTTTTCTGCACTGTTATAAAATGCGCGATCCAGCGTGTAGCCGGCGATCATGATGAATATGGTCAGGACCAGACTTGCGGCCAGTATGAGGCGGGCTCTGAGTGACATCATGTCAGGTTTTATCGCAAAGTGTGAAGCGGTAACCACGCCCACGCAGGGTTTCGATTGGTTTCAGTGTGTTGTCGGGATCGAGTTTGCGCCTGACCCGGCCAATCATGACCTCCATCACATTACTGTCCCGATCTTCATCATGCGGGTATAGATAGTCGTTAAGATTATCTTTCGAGAGGACCTTGTTATGATTGCGCATCAGGTACTCGATCAACCTGTATTCAAATGTTGTCAGTTCTACCAGCTTGCCATTCAGTTGTAGTTGCTGGCTTTCCAGGTCAACACTAATCGGTCCGCATTCGAGCAATTGACGGGTCTGGCCACTGGAACGACGTATCAATGCCTTGATACGGGCAAGTAATTCTTCCATCTGGAAAGGTTTGACAAGGTAATCGTCGGCACCGGCTTCCAGACCGTCAACCTTGTCCTGCCAACGATCGCGCGCGGTGAGTATCAGGATAGGCAGAGTCTTGCCGTTTTCACGCAGGGTTTTAATGATGTCGGTACCTGACATACCAGGCAAGCCAAGATCAATAATTGCTACGTCAATCGGGTATTCTTCAGCAAAGTAGAGACCTTCATTACCATCACCGGTTTCATCAACCATGAAATCATGTTGCCTGAGCTGCTGTGCGACCTGCTGGCGAATATCAATTTCATCTTCGATGATCAGAATACGCATAGTCTAATGTGCCGAGATAATATTTCCATTTTGACGATCGATGACAACGAGATGCAGGCCTCCTGATTTATCCAGTACCTTGACCCGGTAAACCGGTGTGCCGTTTTGCTCATCAGACTGAATCCCAATGACGCGACCGGAGAACCTGGTTTGCGCAATGCTTGCGGCTTCCTGTTTGGATATATCAGCATACACGGGGACTGCCGCGAAAAATGGTATTAACGCGGCAAGTAGAACAAGAGTTTTAACAAGTCGTCTCATGGTGTTTCTTAATCAGGAATTGAAGAATAACTAGCATACAATGCAATATGCTGCAGGTAAATGAAAGGGCCGCAAAAGCGGCCCTTGTAGTAACCTGGAATCAATGCCCCAGGTGAAGGCTAAGGCCAAGATGCGGGGTTACATACAAACCACTGATATGCAGGCCGGAGTGGTGCCTGTAATNNGACGATGTCCGCGAGCATATCTGCCGTGATGATCAGGACGATGGTCACGGGCATGATCCCGGCGATGACCACGATGAGAATCATCACGCCGGTAATTGTCACGCTGGTGATGGCGACCTTCCCGGTTATAATGACGTGACTCGTAGCGTTCCCGCGCCTGCTCTTTAAGCGAGTGCTTGGATCGTTCGCTGGCACTCGCCATTCCCGGCAAAACTAGCGCAGCTATTAAACCGGCTACCATTATGGGTGTCTTAGCGATACGTATTTTCATGTTTACCTCCGTTGTACAGGACAGAACTTTGCCCTTGTTGAGGTTTATGTTATGCACGCTGGCTGAATCCAGTCTGAACGCAATAATTCAGGTAACTTATTGAAATAAAAGAGGTTCGCTGCTAAAGCCATTTATTCTTTCAGGCTTTGGCAGTATTATTGGCATGACATGGCGTATCCCGATTACAGCCGAAGCCTGGTCAACCTGATGAGTCGCATCGCGGCAAATTATGGTGTGCAGCATGCATACCCGGCCGTGCAGCTGCCAGTGCTGGACAGCCTGGTTGATGCCCGCAACGTCGTACTGTTGGTGATTGATGGTATGGGTTACCACTACGTGACAGAACATGCCGGCCTGTTCCAGAAACACCAGCATGCGCAATTAACCTCGGTTTTTCCCTCTACCACTGCCAGCAGCATCAGTACATTCCTGACCGGGCTGGCGCCGCAACAGCATGGCCTGACCGGGTGGTTTGTTTATTTCAAAGAGATTGATGAGGTTACTGCCGTACTACCATTCCATGCGCGTGGCAGTAATGAATTACTGAGCGAGCATGGCATCGATATCAGTGAGCTTTACCAGCACATTCCGTTTTTCGATCTGCTGCAGGTCGACAGCTATGTTGTATCACCAGACTGGATTATTGATTCACCTTTTAATCGTAGTCATTGTGGCAAGGCAACCAGTGTACCGTATAGCGATCTTGAATCAATGTGTACCTGTATTAATGAGCTGGCAAGTAAACAGGACAGGAAGTATGTCTATGCTTACTGGCCTGATTTTGATCGCTTATCGCACAAGTTTGGTAATGGTAGTGACGAGGTAGCAGAACATTACGCATTACTTGAATGCGCGATCGAGACGTTATGTGATCAACTACAGGGTACCGCTACGAAACTGTTGATCACTGCTGATCATGGATTTATTGATACAACCCCGGATCGTATGATCAATATTAACCAGCATCCACACTTGCAAGAATGCTTACGTTTGCCTCTATGTGGAGAACCACGACTGGCATATTGTTATGTGCACCCGAACAAGCAGGCACAGTTCGAGGATTATATTACGGAGAAATTTTCACACCAGCTTGAGTGCTACCAAAGCAAGACAATGGTGGCGCAGGGGGTGTTTGGTAATGGTGAAGCGCATCCTCAGCTATCTAATCGGGTGGGCGATTACATGCTGGTGATGAAAGACAACTATGTTATCAAGGACTGGTTGCCGGTCGAGAAGCCATTCTTTCATATCGGTGTTCACGGTGGCACCAGCGAACGGGAAATGCATGTCCCGCTGATCGTNNATCATTATCAATTTTGGCAGCTATTTCAGTGACCGGCCCTGCACAGGTTGGTGAGATGAGGCAGGGTTCCTGATTCAATCATATCAACCCGGGCGGGGTTTGCTATTTTCCAGCCAGTCGCTAAAATTCGTAATAAATTAAAACAATTATCCCCAAAAAAAGAGAAACGGGATGAATATTTTTATCATTATATTACTGATTTCCTCGCTGCTGGCATTTGTCGGTTATATCTGGCTGGTGGTTACCGGGTTCAGGCGAAATGTATTCTGGGGGATCATGGTGTTACTGTTTTCTCCCATTACCGCGATTATCTTTGCCGCGCTCAACTGGTTCGAAGCGAAAAGAGCTTTTATCACTTTCATCATTCCCGCCATCGTTATGTACGGCACCATGGCCTACATGTATACGAAAATAGGACCGGACAACCTGGCGGAGATCAACAAGCGTATTGAATCCGGCGAATTAAAATTGAATGAGACCATGCGCGTTTTTAATCGTGCCATGAGCCTGCAAGGCTCGCAAAAGCTGTTCGAGCAGGTTCCTGCTGCAGCGCAAGCTGTTCCGGCTGATGCAGAAATGAAACTTACTGATGATCAAGCTGCACAGGTGGCAACAACTCCTGAAACAACCGAAAAACTAGAGCAGGCAAGTGAAGCTGCAGTGGATGATAATAAAGCTGATACGGCTGCCAAAGCGAACAAAGAGCAGCAAGAGCAAGCTACCGCAACCTCGGCAACCGAGGAAGAAACTGAAGAAAAGCAGGAGTCACCGGCTTATCCAAAATTGTCGCAGGTAAAACCGGACCCGCTGGCTGTTCAAAAGAAGGAAGAAGATAAGGATTTCGTTCTGGTGCGGTTTGAAAATGTCAAACATTACAAGGACAGGTATTTTGTTATCTATACCAAACAGCAGACATATTTACGTGGCTTACTGGTCAAGGCGGATAGTAAAGCCCTGTACCTGAACCGAAAACTGTTCGGTGGCAGTTTTGAATATCGGGTATCAAAAACCAAAATCAGCAAGATCTATATGTTGAAAAAAGAGTTCAACATGGAACGAGACAGGAACCGTTTACCAACTCCGTAAGGTCTTTTTACTGTCGACCTTATTGATTTTCCAGACCATGGCCAATCAGACTATTCAGCTCAATGATGAATTGCATGCCTATTTGCTTGCTAGTTCATTGCGCGAGCCAGAAATCCTGGGTCAACTTCGCCAGGAAACGGCAAAACTGGATATGTCGATTATGCAGATTGCGCCCGAGCAGGGGCAGTTTATGTCTATGCTAATGAAACTGACAGGAGCGAAGCGTGCAATAGAAATTGGCGTATTCACCGGTTACAGTACCTTGTGCATGGCTATGCCGATGCCGGCGGAGGGTAAAATAATTGCTTGTGATATTAATCGCGAGTGGACTGAGATAGCGCAGCACTACTGGCAGAAGGCAGGCCAGGCAGGCAAGATAGAACTACACCTTGCACCGGCAATGCAGACACTTGCATCTCTACTGGAGGATAAGCAGGCTAACTCGTTCGATTTTGCGTTTATTGATGCAGACAAGCCAAACTATTGTAATTACTATGAAACCTGTTTGCAGCTTGTGCGTCCCGGCGGGTTAATTGCAATTGATAATGTTCTGTGGGGTGGCTCGGTCATCGATGGGGACGATGAATCTGAAGACACGGTCGCAATACGTCAGTTGAATGCATTGTTGCATGATGATGAGCGTGTTGATATCAGCATGGTGCCGATAGGTGATGGTCTGACCCTGGCAAGGTTGAAATAGTGTCAGTAAATGCTTATAAATAGCAGCACATAAAAAAGCGGGGAGTTCCCCGCTTTTTTATTGAATACAAATTATCTCAGTGATCATGTCCGTGTGCATGGACGTGGCCATGCTCCATTTCCTGCTCGGTGGCATCGCGTACCTCGACGACTGAGCCGGTAAAATTGAGTTGTTGACCGGCAAGCGGATGATTACCATCGATCGTTACCTGGTCACCATCAACGTTGGTCACAGTAATCATGATATGGTGACCTTCCGGCGATTGTGCTTGAAACTGTTGACCGACTACCACCTGGTCAGCAGACTCAAACATATCAATGGAAACAGTTTGTACCATGTTGTCATCCCGTTGCCCGTAGCCTTCTTCAGGTGAAACCGAAACTTCAAAACTATCACCCGCACTTTTGCCGGCGAGCGCATTTTCCAGACCAGGAATGATATTGTCTGCACCGTGCAGGTAAGCAAACTGTCCATTCTCGGATTTATCGAGCACCTGACCATCTTTGTTTGTCAGTGTATAGTCGATTATTACAACTTTCTTATCAGCAACTGTCATCAGTATTCCTTTGGTGTCACAGTGAGCCATATGTGTTCTTTGCAAATCAGGCTCTGAATTTTAAAAATATATAGTTTATCATAGAATAAGCTAAAAAATCGCCACAAATAGCAATATTCAACCTGGTTACCCGTCATGGGGCGTTTTTTATGAAGCATGATGTACTAATTGTTAGCTGGACCTTTGCCTGTTACCTGCTGTGTCTGCTGGTTATCGGAATAGTTGCGTATCGCAAAACCAGCAACCTTTCGGATTACATTCTGGGCGGGCGAAGACTAGGTGCCTGGGTCGCGGCGCTGAGTGCTGGTGCTTCCGATATGAGTGGCTGGTTATTGCTTGGTTTGCCCGGCTATGCCTATGCAAGTGGTTTCCAGGCATTCTGGTTGGCAGCCGGTTTACTGGCCGGTACTTATTTGAACTGGCGTATCGTCGCACCACGTTTACGTGTGTATAGCCAGTTGGCGGATGACAGCATGACTTTGCCGGAATTTCTCAATCAGCGCTTCCTTGATGACAGCAACAGTATTCGATTTATTGCTGCATTTTTTACACTGCTGTTCTTTCTTTTTTATACCGTGTCGGGACTGGTTGCCAGCGGTAAACTGTTCAACGCGGTATTTGGTATTCCCTACGAGTGGGCCATTGTCATCGGTATGAGTGCCATTCTTGTATATACCTTCATTGGTGGGTTCCTTGCCGTTTCCTGGACTGACCTGTTCCAGGGTCTGCTGATGTTTATCGTGCTGTTGATTGTACCGATCCTGGCGGTCAACCAGGCGGGTGGTATTGCTGCTGTCAATGACGTAATAACACAAAACAAGCCACAAATGTTTTCCCTGTTTATGGACGATAATGGTGATGCTATTGGAGTGATTACTATTCTGTCATTGTTGGCTTGGGGACTTGGATATTTTGGTCAGCCACATATTCTCGCACGGTTCAAGGCGATTGCTTCGCCGTCGTATATAACCAGCGCACGAATGATTGGTGTCAGCTGGTCGGGATTATCCATGCTGGGTGCCATCATGGTCGGTATTACCGGTTATGTGATTTTTCAAAACGGCGAGGGGCTGGCCGATGCAGAGCAGGTATTTCTGTTGTTGGTAAACCAGCTGTTCACACCGATACTGGCCGGGATTTGCCTGGCAGCGGTACTGGCAGCAATCATGAGTACAGCGGATTCGCAGTTACTGGTTTCAGCCTCCGTATTAACCGAGGACATTTACAAGAAACTGGCAGGCAGGACTCTATCAGACAGGCACCTGGTATGGACGGGGCGAATTGCCGTTGTGCTGCTGGCATTGTTGGCCACCTGGCTGGCGCGCGACCCGCAAAGTAACGTGCTCAAGCTGGTTTCATATGCATGGGGTGGATTTGGGGCCGCGTTTGGACCAACATTGATACTTGCGCTTTACTGGCGTCGAATGAATCGTTGGGGGGCATTGGCCGGCATGCTGGCGGGAGGTCTGACAGTGGTTGTCTGGAAGCAGTTGTCCGGGGGAATTTTTGACTTGTATGAGCTATTACCGGGTTTCATTGTTTCATTTTGTGTCATCATCATTGTGAGCCGACTCACTGCAGCGCCGGGCAAACAGGTGACAGACAGATTTGACCAAATGTCACGCGAGTTTCAGTTACCATAAGCGGATGTAAAAACAACTATAATTGGTATATTTTTAGCAATTATGTCTATAAACATGTGGACAGTAACTAATGAAATTTATTCGTAACCTGTTACGTAAACTGGATCAGCTGGTCTGGGGGTCTGATACAAGGAAAATGTCAGTCTGGCAGGCTCGCCTTGTGGGTGCCGAACGTATCGGTTATCTCGCTGTTCGCGATTTGTTCCTGGATGGCCAGCTTAGCCTACGCGCTATGAGCCTCGTTTACACCACGCTGTTGTCGCTGGTACCGCTGCTGGCCGTGAGTGTTTCTGTGCTCAAGGGTTTCGGCGCACATCACCAGATCGAAGTTATTATGGCAAACCTACTTGTGGCCCTGGGTGATCGTGGCAAGGAAATCTCTGATGCGGTCATCAAGTTTGTTGAAAATATTAATTCTGGTCTGCTGGGCTCTCTTGGCCTTGCATTATTGTTTTATACAGTCATTTCACTCATGCAAAAAATCGAGCGTGCTTTTAACTTTACCTGGCGTGTGAGTGAGGAACGTTCTTTTGCGCGACGCTTTAGTGATTATTTGAGTGTGATTCTTATCGGGCCTGTGTTGATGTTTTCGGCCATGGGGATTACTGCCACTATCAGCAACAGCACGCTGTATCAGCAACTTTCGGAATTCGTGATCTTCAGCTTTATATTTGGCGCCTTTAGCCACCTGTTACCGTATCTGTTGATCATTATTGCCTTTACCATGATCTATATTTTTGTACCCAATACAAAGGTACATTTACGTTCTGCTCTGGTTGGGGCCATAGTCGCAGGTATTGTATGGCAAACCGTGGGTTGGTTATTCGCCTCGTTCGTTTCAAAGGCAAACTATACGGCAATCTATTCTGCTTTCGCCGCGTTGTTTTTCTTCATGATCTGGTTATATATAAGCTGGTCGATCCTGCTTACCGGTGCAAATATCGCATTTTATTTTCAGAACCCGGAGTATCGAACACGTAGAAGGCTGGAGCTCAGGCTCAGCAACAGGATGAAAGAAAAACTTGCGCTGGCGATCATGGCGCAGGTCGCAACGCGATATTATACACGGCAACATCCTTTAACCTTACGCGGTCTTGCCCAGCGGCTGAATGTCGCTACCGAGTCAATTCATCCGATTATCATCTGCCTGCTGGAAAAAGAATTATTACTCAGAACCGCAACTGATCCCTGCGGCTTTATACCGGCACAGGCACCTGAGACCATTCTGCTTGTTGATATAGTTGGCACAATTCGCGAAGCGGAAGAGGACGATATCATGCATCTTGACCGAATACCGCATTCGGCCGAAGTTGAACGGCTGTTTGACTCCTACCAGATGGCAATTACCAAAGAGCTGGAGGGTAAAACCCTTAAAGATCTTGTTGATTTTGACGACAAAGGGAATGAGTCAGAAACTGTAGCTGACACATTGGCCAAATAGAGACAAGGTTATTCGTAATGCCTGTTAACGCATCATTGCAGCAAAAGGGAAAGCTCGGTTACACAAAAGATATCAGTATACGTGATGGGCAGGAAATCCAGGTCAGGCTGCTGGCTGGCAAAAACGATAGATCCTACCGGGTCCACCTGCTGGCACTGGCGAGCAAGGGCAAGGCCAAAATGCATATTGCCTGGCCGTGGTTATGGGCAGTAATTGCAAGTGTGTTACTGCTTATCGTGTATATGGCAAGCAAGCAGCTTCTTCCTTTTGAAAATACTTATATCGAGCTGGCTATCTATCTCGCCTGTGCCGTTGGGGTGATTCTGGGCCTGGTGATGACGATACTCAAATTATCCCTCAAGCGCGTTTACACCTCACGTATCGCCAAAGTGCCAATACTTGAGTTCGATATCAATAAGCCGGATCGCAAGACCTATAGATCCTTTGTGGACGCACTTGAGGAACATATTCAGAAGATGCATTCTGCATATTCCCTGAAAGCCGACCAGCAACTGGCGGGTGAAATTCGTACCCTGCGCCGATTATTGCAGGACGGAGTCGTTTCGCAGGCCGCTTATAATGGTGCCAAGGCTAAGATTCTGAAAAACTAGCCGGTCAAATCACATAAGAGCTACATTATTTTTGTCAACCGCAGATCTGATCCTGTATTCTTTCCCTGTAAGGAAGCCATCAAAGGGTTTGCATGTTCAATAAACTTTTCAATGATAGCCTGGTTTTTTTTAGAAACCATTTCATAGCGTTTGCTGCAATTATACTGCCCGTCGTTGTACCGGTTGAGTTCATCTCGATGTTTGTGCTGCGAACCGGTAGCAGCGAAGAGCTGACAACAAACCAGATATTAATTGCCATCTTGCTGGATTTCCTGGTGTCACCTGTCTACATGGTTGCAGCAACATTTTATATAGCTTCGATTATTCAAAATGAGCATCGTAAGATTTCATCCCTGTGGGGCCTCGGTTTAAAATTCTGGCTGCCATATCTTGTTCTATCAGTCATGATCAGACTGGTTGTTTCCATTGGATTACTGAT
>DJMK01000010.1 GCA_002436485.1 Proteobacteria bacterium UBA6492 | reverse complement strand
CCACTGGGTTGTGACAGTAATCGCAACGTTGGCCGACGACATCCGGACCACTGTGATCAGGATACGCGGGTGTGAAACTGTTCTTTGTATGACAGTAATTACAGTCGCTAGTCGTATCAGGATGGGGTGGAGTCGGATCAGATTCTTTGCCAATCGCTACGATATCGTTATGGCAACGCGAACAGCCGCTATCAATCCCGTTATGATCAAAAGAGCCATTGGGCGACACTTGTACAAAACTCGTTGTGGTATGGCAGTCATCACATTGTGCAGTCGTCGCAACATGTAGCTCGGACTTGCCAATAGCCCGGGTACCATTATGACAACTACTACAGTTACCGAACACTTCCTGATGATCAACAAAACGACGAACGTCAAAGCCAAAAGTGGTATGACAGGCTTCGCATCGGTTACTGGATGCCATGTGGTTACCAGATTTGGTGAGAATCGGGTCAAACGGCGGCTGATCGCTGGCGTAACGCCCATCATGACAAGTCAAACAGGTAGCTGGATAACTGGTATGTACACGCAGCCCGGTAAAGTTATCGCCTGGATTACTCGCTTCGACAAAGCCGAGTGCACGTTGACTGGAGACACCGTTCGACGTCACCACCAGTTGCACAACGTAGGTTCCTACTACATCAGCTGTAAAACTGGGCGTGGCCGTATTGGCATTTTGCAATACAGCGTTGCTGGTTTCTGGCCTGTAATTAAATGACCATGCATAGCTCAGCGGTGCAGATAACGAGGCCGTTGAGTCGCCACCATCAAGCGTCGCAACCTGCCCTACGCGCACAGCAACAATCAGACCGGCATCTGCAATTACCTGGGGTTTGGAATTGTTCTGGCCGGGTAGTGAACCGCCATCACTGGATCCACCACCACAGCCTACAGCAAATAGTGTAAACAGGATAAGCGCAAACAAGCTATTAATCTGCAACAGGCGTGATGCTTGTGCCTTCAATGTTTGCCTCCAGGTTTAACCTGTTTGTTGATGTAATTTATCAGCGCACTATTTATTCAAGTTATGATCAGTGACGAATACTGAATAACGTGTTCCATAAATATAATGCTTTTTTCACCTACAAGTTAGCGGGAATTAAGCTGTTTGAGAGCTGGTTCACAATGAGTTTTTGCCAGACTGTTCACACAAGAATTGTGAAATAGATCGCAAAGAATATTCAGGCAAGATTGCTGACTTGATTTATTTGAAACCGGATGATGTGACAGTCAACTGATTTCCAGCTGACATTGATCCAGGAAATTGATTTTATTTAGGTGTTGTAGATTTTGCGCTAAAGTTTAGCAAGGCCCGTTTCAAGATCATTTTTTATATCTTTTACGGATTCCAGCCCGACTGCTATACGCAATAAACCATCACTGATGCCCGCATCGTTACGCTCTTGCTCACTTAAGCGGCCATGTGTAGTGGTTGCAGGATGCGTGATTGTTGTTTTCGTATCACCCAGGTTGGCAGTAATCGAAAGCAATTTCGTGTTATCGACGATCTTCCATGCTGCCTCTCTGCCACCCTCCACTTCAAATGCAAGCACACCACCAAACGCGTCCTGTTGCGCCCTGGCTAACTGGTGTTGCGGGTGTTGAGGTAACCCGGGGTAATGCACTTTTGTAACCTTCGGATGATCAAACAGGTGTACAGCCAATTCCAGTGCACGTGCACTGTGGGTTTGCATCCTGATAGAAAGTGTCTCCAGACCGGTCAAAAAGATCCAGGCATTAAAAGCGCTCATGGTCGGTCCTGCGGTACGCAGAAAACCAAACACCTCTTCGCCTACAGTCTTTTTATCACCCACGACCGCGCCACCAATTGCGCGCCCCTGTCCATCGATATACTTGGTAGCCGAATGAATGACGATATCTGCACCCAGTTCCAACGGTCGTTGCAAGATTGGTGTACAAAAACAATTATCAACCACCAGGAGACAACCGTGTTTGTGTGCCAGCTCCGAAAGCGCCTTGATATCAGCAACCTCGATCAGCGGGTTTGATGGCGTTTCCACGAATAACAATTTGGTATTCGATTGAATAGCGCTTTCCCAACTCGACAGGTCAGTTTGTGAAACAAAGCTGGTTTCAATCCCGGCTCGTGCAAGGTACTTGTTGAACAACACAACGGTTGAGCCGAATATGCTTCGCGATGAAACAATATGATCGCCTGCCTGTAACAGCGACAGGCAGGTACTCAAAATGGCAGACATACCCGAGGCCGTGGCGACACATGACTCAGCACCTTCCAATGCAGCGAGTCGTTCTTCAAATGTTCGAACAGTCGGATTAGTGAAACGGGAATAGATGTTACCGGCCGTTTCTCCCTTGAACCTTGCGGCTGCTTCAGCAGCACTCGAAAAGACATAACTCGATGTCATGAAAAGCGGATCAGAATGCTCGCCTTCCTGTGTACGACGCTGGCCTGCCCTGACGGCAAGCGTTTCCAGTTCCCATTGTTTGTCGCTCATAACGCTGTTCGCCTTTCTTCTTCCCATAAACGCAAAAACCCGCTTGCTGATTTAGCTAAAGCGGGTTTATCTCCTCTTTAGCAGCATTTGTTAAGCGCCCGCAAGCTGATATCAAATCGGCGCTTTCGTGTAGATTAGGTCATCCTGCCAGGTGTGTCAACGCTCTAGGCAGAATTGTATAACTCAACTACCTCCACATCACTACCTTGCTCCTGCTTGCTGCGCGCCTGATCATTACGTGCTTGCTCCAGGCCTGCGAGATACTCTTCCGTGACATCCCCTGTGACATAATCGCCATTGAACACAGACGTATCGAAACGATCGATAGCACACTTGGCCTTTTTACCAACCGCCTCGACCAGGTCTTCGAGATCCTGGTAAACCAACCAGTCGGCACCGATATGATTGGCAATTTGATCTTCATCGCGGTTATAACCGATCAACTCATTTGCCGCCGGCATGTCGATACCGTAAACATTGGGATGTCGTACCGGGGGTGCAGCCGATGCGAAATAGACCTTGTTGGCACCGGAATCGCGTGCCATTTGAATAATTTCTTTGGAAGTCGTACCCCTGACAATCGAATCATCTACCAGCAATACATTTTTACCCTTAAACTCCAGGCCAATCGGGTTGAGTTTTTGTCTGACCGATTTCTTGCGTTGCTTTTGACCAGGCATGATAAAAGTACGTCCAATGTAGCGATTCTTGATAAAGCCCTCGCTGTAACGTATGCCGAGATGGTACGCAAGTGACAAGGCTGAAGTACGACTGGTGTCAGGAATAGGCAACACCACATCGATATCATGTTCCGGATACTGTTTGAGTATTTTTCTTGCCAGGTATTCCCCCATGCGCAGTCTCGCCTTGTATATCGATATACCATCCATCATCGAATCAGGGCGCGCGAAATAAACATGTTCAAAAATACAAGGCGAACGGACCGGATTCTCTGCACACTGTTGCGCATGCAAGTTACCATTATTATCAATATAAACTGCTTCACCAGGTTCAACATCACGCACCAGTTCATAGCCCAGGGTATCTACGGCAACACTCTCGGATGCCACCATATATTCAGTCTGGCCATCAACTACCCGTTTACCAATCACTACGGGCCTGATGCCATACGGATCACGAAACGCCACAATGCCTCGACTGACTAACATTGCCACGACCGCGTACGCCCCTCTGCAGCGTTTATGCAAGGCAGCAACCGCGGCGAAGATATCATTCGGCTCAACATTGAGCTTACCGCGTGCAACACTTTGTAATTCATGCGCGAAAATATTCAACAGGACTTCCGAATCTGAATTGGTATTGATATGACGTTGGTCAGTTTCAAACAGCTCGCGTTTGAGTTGCGCCGCATTAGTCAGGTTGCCGTTATGCGCTAACGCGATACCGAATGGGGAATTGACATAAAATGGTTGTGATTCAGAAGAGGAGAAACAACCTGCAGTAGGGTAACGGGTATGACCAATCCCCATGTTGCCCTGTAAGCGCAGCATATGCCTTGTATGAAATACATCGCGTACCAGGCCATTACTTTTGCGCAAGTACATGCGGTCCTCATCACAGGTCATAATACCTGCTGCATCCTGTCCGCGATGCTGCAGCACTGTCAGACCGTCATACAGGGCCTGGTTAACGGGACTGTTCGAAACTATACCGATGATGCCACACATAATTACCTCACATGTTGTTATCGGTCAAAATGCAAAATTCTTTGCTACATCTGCCGGCAATAATCCTGTCAACCAGATAGCAACCACCTGAAACTGCTCCAGCAAAAGCGAATCTGCCCAGAGTGTTGTCTGCGGCAAGTGTGTCAGGCCGGCCAGCGCCACCAGTGCTGTGACAAGCAAAATTCCGCGCAAAAAACCAAAAATCACGCCAATGGTACGATCAACACCAGTCAAACCGGTTCGTTGCACCATCTTGCTGGCGAAAAAATTGACCACTGCAAACATAATCAGCGAAAGTACAAACAGGATAAAAAACGCGACGACCAGGCGCAGGTTTGTACTTTCAATCGATGTCTGAAAAAAACGGGCAAATCCGCCGTGTAAATTCCACGCAATTAAAAACGAGATAACCCAGCTAGCCAGCGACAGGGCCTCACGAACGAACCCTCGAATCAGGCTGATAAAACATGAAATAAAAACCACGCCAATAATGACAAAATCAATCCAGCTCATGTCATTAACTATCCGGGCCCGCCATCTCGGGGAATCAGGCTGCTGATCTTAACAAACCTGCCACATTTACCAAACAAAAGAATCCCGCGCATGGCGCAGTCAGTGAGACGGACATGGCTCATGGGTGCGCCATGACCAGTGCATCCTTTAGCTTGAACTCTTTGATGATTTTCTTCTGCAAAACCTCGGCTTCTGAGCGTTTAACAACCGGCCCTACACGCACCCTGTAAAGTGTACTGTTACTAGTGCTTAGCGACTCGACAAACGCAATATATTTGGACTTGCGTAACCTGTCGCGCAATGCCAATGCCTTATTACGATCTGAAAAACTGGCAACCTGTACCACCCAGGCGCGCGCTGGCTTTTTACTGGTCTTGTCGGGCGTGGCAGTGACTTTTTCCGGTGTTGATTGGCTTGGCTCTTTTGACGCAACTGTCGGCGTCTTGTCCGCCTTGTCAGCTGGCGTTTGCTCGTCCACCAGTTGTCGTGTCGTTGCCGGTTTTTCAGGCTGTTCTGGCGGTGGTGGCAGCTCACGCTCAGAGAGCTGTTTCAGTTGTTTTGGCATAACTGGAATATTGGAGCCAGATATGCCGGGCTCTTCACGTTCCAGAATGATTGGAATGAAAATCACGCCCAGTGCAACCAGTACAATGGCACCGACGATGCGTTGTTTGAGTTGAGTCCTGTCCACAAAACTTCCTGAAATTACAAACCGTTATTATATGCTTTCTTTCATCGCTTCAGCCACCGTATAGAACGAGCCATACACCAGTATCAGCGCGTCAGCCTGTCCCGCTTGACGGGCAGCATTGAGCGCATCCGCAACGCTTGAATGTATCGAACTGGTTGCTGCCGGGCATACCCGCAACAATTGCTTTTGTAGATCTGAGGCATTCGCTGCCCTTGGCTCGTCCAACTGCGCCAGGTACCAGCTGCTGGCATCGAGGCAAAGCGGCTTTATGATCTGTGCAATATCCTTGTCAGCCATGCAGGCAAAGACGACATGCAGTTGCTTACCGGCAGCATACTGGTGAAGCGATGTGACCAACGTTGCCACTGCTGCCGGGTTATGTGCGACATCAAGAATACAGGTGGGCTGTCCGGGTAAAATTGTAAAACGGCCAGGCTGTTGTACTTCGAGCAACCCCTTGCGCAGATCTGCCTGTTTTACCGGCAGGTTTATCGAGAGTAGTTCCACTACCATCAACACACCAGCCGCATTTTGAAGCTGATGTTGGCCGCTCAGGGCTGGCAATGGTAAACCGACACGTAGTGCATCACTGGATTGCCATTCCCATTGCGCACCATTTTGCCTGAAGGAATAAGCATCATTGATAATATAAAGCTGTGCACCAATCGCATCCGCTGCCTGTTGTAAGGATACCGGCGCATCTTGATCACTCACGACTCCGGGTCGACCGGGCCGCAGAATACCGGCTTTCTCGATGGCAATGGTTTCTCGATCCGTACCTAACCATTGCTGGTGATCTAGATCGACTTGGGTGATAAGTGCCACATCTGCATCAACCAGGTTCACTGCATCGAGGCGCCCGCCCATACCAACTTCCAGGATTACGACATCAGGCCGATTTTGTTTAAAGATGTCTAACGCAGCCAGGGTGCCAAACTCAAAGTAGGTTAAGGTAACCTGATCGCGTGCTTGATCAATACGGTCAAATGCATGACATAGTGTTTCATCATCAACCGGTTGACCGTTGATACAGATACGTTCGTTGTATTTCAGCAGGTGTGGTGATGTGTAGGTCGCCGTTTTATAGCCAGCAGCCTGGTATATCGATTGCAACATGGCAACGCTGGAGCCCTTACCATTGGTTCCCGCAACAGAAATCACCGGGCAATCGAAATAACATGAATGGAGGCGTTGCCAGACCTGCCTGACCCGCTCCAGCCCAAGATCGATGATCGCGGGATGCAACTGTTCTTGCCATGCAAGCCAGTCAGAGAGCGTGTTGAACCGCATGAATTACGTTGCGGAGGATGTGTTTCAGGCAGCAGGCTTGTGTTGCATCATGCTGAGCATGGATGCAATTCTGTCGCGCATATCGCGGCGATCGACCACCATATCGATTGCGCCATGTTCAAGCAGGAATTCACTACGCTGGAATCCTTCAGGCAGTGTTTCGCGGACCGTTTGCTCAATAACGCGTGGTCCGGCAAAACCGATTAGCGCATTGGGTTCAGCAATATTCACATCACCCAGCATGGCAAAACTGGCCGAAACGCCGCCCATGGTCGGATCAGTCAACACGGAAATGAAAGGTATTCCACGTTGTGACATTTTAGTTAACGCCGCACTGGTCTTGGCCATTTGCATCAGTGAGAACAGTGCTTCTTGCATGCGTGCACCACCACTGGCCGAGAAACAAACCAGCGGTATGTTTTCCTGCAAGCAAACATTCACAGCGCGTACAAAGCGCTCACCGACAACCGAACCCATGGAACCACCCATGAAGCGGAATTCAAACGCGGCAGCAACTAACGGCAGGCCCTTGACTGCACCTTTGATAGTTACCAGCGCATCATTCTCATCGGTGGATTTTTGTGCCTGCACAAGGCGATCTCTATATTTCTTCAGATCACGAAACTTCAGCGCATCAACCGGTTTGAGATTTTCACCAATCTCAAGGCGTTCTTCCGGATCCAGAAAATCGTTCAGGCGCTGACGAGCTCCGATACGCATATGGTGATCGCACTTGGGACACACATCAAGATTGCGTTCAAGATCGGCACGGTAGAGTACCGCACTGCAGGAGTCACACTTGCGCCACAGACCTTCCGGTACACTTTTACGTGTACCGCCCTCGGTGCGGATACGAGTCGGTAGTAATTTTGTAAACCAGTTCATAAGTTCTTTTATTTTATAAAATTTTTACTAATTCTGCACCTTCGCCGCAGACGCCGACATATGGGCATCCATGGCGCTGCGCATTTCGCTCACTAACCTGCTGAGCGCCTGTTGTACCTGGGTGATGGACGACATGTTCTCCTCAACCAGCCCTACCAGGGCACTGCCTACCACCACAGCATCGGCCACTGCTGAAATCTTTTGAGCAGAATCGCCATCCTTGATGCCAAAACCAACACCCACCGGCAAATCCGTATACTGTCTGATGCGCATCACCCGTTCCTGTACTTCATTGGTGTCCAGGTGACCTGCGCCGGTCACGCCCTTGAGCGAAACGTAGTACACAAATCCACCAGAATTGGCTGCAATCGCCTTTATTCGACCATCCGTAGTCGTGGGCGATACCAGGAAAATGACATCCAGGCCCGCCTGATTAGTTTTGCTCAATAATTCATCAGCCTCTTCCGGCGGTAAATCTACTAGTAACACACCATCCACGCCAGCTGCAGTGGCTTTGTTCACAAATTCGGCATAACCCATCACCTCAACCGGATTCAGGTAGCCCATCAACAAAACGGGCGTCGAGGTATCCTGTTTACGAAATTCGGCCACCATGCCAATTACATCAGACAGGCTCACGTGATTGACCAGTGCCCGCTCCATGGCTCGCTGAATCACCGGCCCCTCGGCCATGGGGTCGGAGAATGGCACACCGATCTCAAGAATATCTGCTCCGGCTGTGACCAGTGTATGCATTAGCTGCACAGTAAAACCCGGTTCAGGGTCGCCAGCAGTGAGATACGGAATCAGCGCCTTGCGGCCCTGCGTTTTCAACGCGGCAAAACGTTCTGCAATGCGGCTCATATGCTGATTCCTTCCCGTTCAGCCACAGTATGAATATCCTTGTCACCCCGCCCAGAGAGATTAATGACAATGATTTGGTCCTTGTCCATGGTGGGTGCCAGTTTCATCGCGTAGGCCAGTGCATGACTGGACTCAAGTGCCGGGATAATGCCTTCAGTACGGGTCAATTCATGAAAGGCAGCCAATGCTTCGTCATCGGTGACCGAGACATAGTTGGCCCGCCCGATGTCCTTTAGCCAGGCGTGCTCTGGCCCGACGCCGGGATAATCCAGACCAGCCGATACCGAATGGGTAGCCACTATCTGGCCGTCCGTGTCTTCCATGAGATAGGTTCGGTTGCCATGCAGCACACCCGGTTTACCGGCGCACAACGGTGCCGCGTGATGACCGGTATTGATGCCATCACCAGCTGCTTCCACGCCATACATAGTAACCTGTTCGTCTTCAATAAAAGGGTAAAACAGGCCAATGGCATTTGAGCCACCGCCCACACAAGCAATTAGCGCATCAGGTAAACGACCTTCCTGTTCCTGTATCTGGTAACGGGCTTCACGCCCGATGATCGCCTGAAAATCCCGAACCATGGCAGGATACGGATGGGGACCGGCAACCGTACCAATAATGTAAAAGGTGTTATCCACATTCGTCACCCAGTCGCGCAATGCTTCGTTTAGGGCGTCCTTGAGGGTTTTGGAGCCAGCGGTCACCGGCACGACTTGTGCGCCTAGTAATTTCATGCGGAATACGTTGATTGCCTGGCGATGAATGTCTTCTTCGCCCATGTAGACCACGCACTCCATACCGAGCCGCGCGGCCACCGTGGCGGACGCCACACCATGCTGTCCGGCACCGGTTTCGGCAATGATGCGGGTCTTGCCCATACGTTTTGCCAGAAGCGCCTGCCCCAGCGCGTTGTTGATTTTGTGTGCGCCGGTATGGGCCAGGTC
>DJMK01000126.1 GCA_002436485.1 Proteobacteria bacterium UBA6492 | reverse complement strand
CCCTTGAATCTTGTTACCTGTGGTTTGGCTTTCTTCTTTTCAGCGGCAATACGATCCAGTATCCCCTGTTTCTCCGCCTCATCATGCGCATAAAAAACTTCCTTGCCGACGTCAATACGAAATAAAGGTGGCATGGCTACATAAATGTTTCCTTCGCTGACCAACGCATGGTAGTGACGTAGGAATAACGCTGATAGTAATGTCGCAATGTGAGCGCCGTCGGAATCAGCATCCGCCAGAATGATGATTTTGCCATAACGCAGGTTCTTGGTATTTGATGAACCAGGATCAACACCAATGGCAACGGAAATGTCATGCACTTCCTGCGAGCCAAGTACTTCAGTAGAATCGACCTCCCAGGTATTCAGAATCTTGCCACGCAACGGCATAATCGCCTGAAATTCCCGATCCCGCGCCTGTTTGGCCGAACCACCTGCCGAATCACCTTCTACAAGAAACAGTTCTGTTCTGTTTACATCCTGTGAAGAACAATCCGCAAGCTTACCCGGCAATGCTGGCCCCTGGGTGACCTTTTTGCGCACGACCTTGCGGCCTGCACGCAGTCGACTCTGCGCATTGTTAATCGCGATCTCGGCAATACGCTCACCTGATTCGACATGCTGGTTTAACCACAGCCCAAAAGCATCTTTAACCACCCCGGATACAAAGGTAGCGCACTCTCTTGAACTCAGGCGTTCTTTAGTCTGCCCCGAAAACTGCGGATCCTGCAGTTTGACAGACAGTATGTAGCTGACCCTGTCCCAGACATCTTCTGGTGAGATTTTCACACCACGTGGCACAAGGTTACGAAATTCGCAAAACTCGCGTACCGCATCAGTCAGGCCGGTACGCAGGCCGTTAACATGTGTACCCCCCTGCACGGTCGGAACCAGATTTACATAACTTTCTGAAATGCTGTTTTCACCTTCAGCGACCCATGCCAGGGCCCAACTGACGGCTTCTTCGTTGCCTGCCATTTCACCAATAAAAGCGTCTTCCGGTATGATTTCGCAATCCTGCAACGAACCAGTAAGATAATCTTTTAGCCCATCCTCGTAATACCACTCATCGACTTCACCGGAGGCCTCATCCTTAAATGTAACAGTGAGTCCGGGGCATAACACAGCCTTTGCGCGTAGAACATGGCGCAACCGGGAAACAGAAAATTTAACCGTATCGAAATATTTTTTGTCCGGCCAGAAATGGATGGTTGTGCCGGTATTACGTTGGCCGACACTACCAATTGCTTTTAGGTTAGATGCCTTCTTACCGCTGGCGAAGGTCATCTTGTATTCCTTGCCACTACGTTTTATAAATACTTCGAGCTTCTTAGAAAGCGCGTTGACAACGGAAACACCCACACCGTGCAGGCCACCCGAAAACTGGTAATTCTTGTTGGAAAATTTTCCGCCCGCATGCAGGCGAGTGAGAATTACTTCGACGCCAGGCAGTTTTTCACGAGGGTGCTTGTCGACAGGCATGCCACGACCATCATCCCTGACTTCGAGCGAACCATCTTTGTACAGAAACACATCTATCCGTGTTGCATGTCCAGCAATGGCTTCGTCGACACTATTATCGATAACTTCCTGGGCAAGGTGGTTGGGGCGTTCGGTCTGCGTATACATACCGGGGCGCTTACGCACCGGCTCCAGACCGGTTAATACTTCAATATCTTCTGCAGTATAGGATTTTGCTGCCATATATCTTTTTATTAAAGGAGCGCTGCTCCATCAACGCATTATAGGCAATCTGATCGATCAGGCAAGCACTAATCGATTGAATAAGAAGGTTTAAACAAACAAGTTTTCAAAATTGCGAAACACTATTATTTCGGCAATGTCATACCAAGCCGAAGCGCAACTTCCTCATAGGCTTCTACGACACCACCCAGCCCCTGGCGGAAACGATCCTTATCCAGTTTTTCGCGTGTCTTGGCATCCCAGAGCCGACAGCCATCCGGTGAGAATTCGTCTCCAAGATATAGGCCGCCCTTGAAGCGACCAAACTCCAGCTTGTAATCAACCAGTAACAGACCTGCATCCAGGAACAGCTTTTTTAACACATGGTTCACTTTGAAGGTAAGCTCTTTCATGGTTGCCACCTCTTCAGCTGTTGCCCAGTTGAATGACTGTATATGGTAGTCATTTACCATGGGATCATGCAGTTCGTCATTTTTCAGGAAAAACTCAAAGGTGGGCGGATCAAGTTCCAGGCCATCCTGCACACCGAGTCGCTTGACGATACCACCAGTGGCAATATTGCGAACCACACACTCGATAGGGATCATCTCGAGTTTTTTGACCAGGGATTCTTCGTTACTCAACACTTTCTCAAAATGCGTAGGTATGCCGGCATCAGCTAACTTACCCATGATAAAGGCGTTAAACAGGTTGTTTATCATGCCCTTGCGATCAAGTTGTTCAATTTTTTTACCGTCAAATGCAGAGGTGTCATTCCTGAAATGCAGAATCAACTTATCAGGATCATCTGTCTGGTAGACAGTTTTCGCCTTGCCCCTGTATAACTCGTCGCTCTTTTGCATGCTTTACCTCATCGAAGTTAACTAATCTCGATCCAGTCAAGGCCATCTTCCTGATTAGCCACTCGAATATCAATTTGTTGCCAACCCAGTGCCGAACTCAGGGCCTGTTGGGCAAGAAAACGGGTATTATTCTTTTCACTGATATGCATAGCAGCAACCGAAATCAGCTTGTCGGTATCTATTATATCCAGCAAGCCGGCTGCCTGGTCATTATTCAAATGCCCGTAATCACTCCCGACACGGGCTTTCAGCGTTGGAGGATAGAGCCCCTCGTTCAACATATCTACATCATGATTACATTCAAGTAACAACGCATCAATGCCATTTAACACGTCAATGATATGCCGGGTGATCATGCCAGTGTCCGTCAATATCCCAAGCTGCTTGTCACCCTCGGTCAGGCGAAACTGGCAGGGTTCAGCTGCATCATGCGGCACTGAAAATGGCAGGATCTCGATATCCTTTAACGCAATTGCCTCTTCGGTGATCAATTCATTGACCGACGGCAATTCACCGACATTACAAACACGTAACGTACCATGCGTCATCCAGACCGGTGTCTTGTATTTACGTGCAAACACACCAACACCGCGAATGTGATCGGTATGTTCATGCGTGACGAAAATCGCATCGACTTCTTCAGGCTCTACACATAACCTGTTCAGGCGACGTTCTGTTTCCCGCAGGGAAAATCCACAGTCGACCAGCAATGTAGTATTGCCGTGCCTGATCAGTGTCGCATTTCCACGACTACCACTTCCAAGCGATGCAACGCGCAAGTGCTGCCCCTTTTATAAAATATTATCCTGGATGTCAGTCAATATTTTTTCGGTAACCTGTTGCAAATCTGCGCCCACTTCCCCTCGTGCCTTGACAAAAACCATTGATGTATCGCCCTTGTCTTCTATCGATAGGAGATATTTATCGGTACTGGGTTTTATTGCGCCATCAGTAAATGCAGAAAAGAAACCGCTTTCATCCTTTATATTAAACGTCTCTGGTAGCGTAATATAGTAAACACCCGCGGAGCGATTTCGGTCTTCAATCAGTACGCCCATGCGATCCAGCGCCAGAGCGACATGGCGCCAGGTGCGTGGAAATACCTCGTTAACTTTTAATGCAAGCGTATCATCACTTTTCACAAGTTCTGTACGCTTAATACTTTTGATATTCTCAATTTCTTCTTTCGCGATCTTCTCATCCACACCCCGAAAAGCCATGAAACGCATCAGCAGCTCTATTTCCAGCTCGGGATCCGAATCGCGTGGCACCCATTTGGTCTGCACAACATCGATATTATTATCTTCCCCCTCAATAATTTCACGCATGCCACGGTGAGAAATGAATACGCGTGTGATGACTTTTTCCTCGTCAAACTCAAGACGTGCGCGATAGCTATCCAGTATACCGCTGGATGTGAACCAGCCAACCAGCCCCGACAACCAGCCTGTAGGCGTATCGATGCTGTTTTCTTTCCATTCGGTTTGCATCAGGCCCAGTTGTGGCTGTTCAAAGTTGATTTTAAGACCAAGCTTGTTAAAAAATGTACGCAGATCAGGCCAGACCTTTTCCGGATAGTCATTGATCTCCAGCCAGTAGATACTGCCGTCTCTCACAAAACGTATACCTTTGTA
>DJMK01000029.1 GCA_002436485.1 Proteobacteria bacterium UBA6492 | reverse complement strand
GGGTTTTTCGCTGGGTTATCTGGGCGGAGGTATTGCCCTGCTTGGTTGCGTCATATTTGCAAACCCGCAGACCTTTGGCATAGAGAAAGTCACACCATTGAACGACATCGTACTGATATTCCTGTTTACGGGTATATGGTGGGCACTTTTTTCCTTGCCACTGCTGTTTTTAGTGAAAGAGAAAAAGCCCGATAAAAAAATACCACTTGGCACTGCGATCAAGGAAGGTCTGTTACAACTGGCACATACTTTTCATGAGATAAGAAAACTCAAGATTGTTTTCACATTCTTGTTGGCGTACTGGTTCTATATAGATGGTGTAGATACCATCATTGCCATGGCCGCTGATTATGGCAAGCGTATCGGCTTTGATCAGAACGATCTGTTCATGGCATTTCTAATTACCCAGTTTGTCGGATTTCCAGCAGCAATCCTGTATGGCAAGCTTGGCGAGAAGCTTGGCGCCAAGGCGGCCCTGTTGATTGCTATTGTTATTTACATTGGTGTGACTATTTACGGTTATTTCATGGATGAAGTGAGAGATTTTTATATACTTGCCATAGTTGTCGGCCTGGTGATGGGTGGTATTCAATCGTTAAGCCGGGCATTTTTTGCACGCATTATTCCCAAAAACAAGTCTGCCGAGTTTTTCGGTTTTTATAACATGATCGGTAAGCTGGCCGCGGTACTGGGTCCATTACTAATGGCTATAGTTTCACATGCTACAGATAGCCCGCGTCTATCAATTCTCTCCATTATTGTCTTGTTTGTTGCCGGCGGAGTATTGCTACTAAATGTTGATGAAAAAGAAGGTATTCGCATGGCCAGGGAGCTGGAAAAATGAAGCGACGTAACTTCATCAAGGTTGTCGGCCTGGGTGCCGCAGGTACGCTTAGTGCCCTGTATTGGCCGGATGAGGGTATGCTAAACCCGTGCTTTTCAGAAAAAACACCAGGAGAATTGCTTGATCATCCGTTCATGCATGAAAGCTGGGAAGGAATAAATTCTGCTGAATACTGGGATGTACATACACATTTAATCGGAACGGGTGACAGCGGTAGCGGCATCTACCTACACTCCTCGATGCAGGATATCTTCAGCCCGGCACAGTATGTGCGGTTCAGGTTTTATATAAATGCATCTTGCTCCGATAACGTGGAGGGCATCGACCAGGGCTACATTCAGCGTTTGTCACGATTACAACAGGAGTTTCCTCCTGGTGCTAAAAACATGTTGCTGGCTTTTGACTATCATTATGACGCGTCTGGTAAACAGGACAGGCTACGCTCGCCGTTTAGTACACCAAATGCATATGCAGCGCGTGTCAGCCAGTCGTTACCGGATCGTTTTGAGTGGATTGCCTCGATTCACCCTTATCGTGAAGACAGTGTCGAAGAGTTACATGCGGCTGTCAAAGCGGGTGCACGTGCCATCAAGTGGTTGCCACCGGTAATGGGTATTGATCCATCATCACAAAGGTGTGATCGCTTTTACCAGGCCATGGCTGAACTCGATATTCCGTTATTGACGCACGCGGGTGATGAACACGCGGTCGATGGTGTTGAGGCACAACACATGGGCAACCCGTTGTTGCTGCGCCGGCCACTGGAGCAGGGCGTGCGGGTGATCGTGGCACATTGTGCCAGCGAGGGAGTCGGGGATGATATCGATCATGGCAAGGCCGCCACCAAGCAGGAAAATTTTTTATTGTTCAAACGCCTGATGGAAGATAAGAATTATGAAGGCAGGTTGTTCGGTGATATCTCTGCAATGACACAGCTCAACCGGGTTGGTTTGGCATTACAAACAATTATTACCCGTGATGACTGGCAACATCGTCTGCTAAACGGATCAGACTATCCCTTGCCTGGCGTCATGCCATTATTTTCAACTAAAAAAATGTACAAGCTGGGATATCTTGCAAAGGAACGAGTCAGCTACCTGGAACAGTTACGGCAATATAATCCATTGCTGTTTGATTTTGTTCTAAAGCGGAGCTTGCGATGGCAGGGTAAACGTTTATCAGCGTCGGTTTTTGAAACACGCAAATTTTTCAGAAATTAGTCCGGCAGCTAATTAAAGGGGGAGAACATGTCAGTACTGGGTTTTGTGTTTGCGTTTCTCGGTGGTTTTTTTGGCGCCATCATAGAAGGTGATGATGGTTTCTGGCTTGGGTTAATTGTGGGTTACAGCTTTGGCGCTGTCATTCAACTGACATTAAAAGTCAAAAAGCTCGAGCAAAGATTATTAAAAGTTCCTTTATCCAGGGAAGTCNNAAACCCGCCGAACCGGTGACACCTGAACCACAGGCGCAACCGGTCAGTAAACCAGAGATAACGCCTTCCTTGTATGATACCGAGGTCGCTGAAACCGCAGAGCCCGCACCAACATTCTCGTCCACCCGAACACAACAGGATGTGAGCAAATGGCAACAATCTGAGCCTTTACTGGACAAGATAATTAGCCATGTGAAGCACTTTTTCACAGACGGTAACGTGGTGCTCAAGGTGGGCCTGGTCGTGTTGTTCTTTGGTGTTGGCTTTCTGATCAAGTATGCATACGACCATACCATGTTGCCAGTCGAACTAAGGTTGGCTGGCGCTGGTTTGCTGGGAATTGTATTGGTGGTAGTCGGATGGCGGGTCAGAGATAAAAAACATGTATACGCATTGTTGCTGCAGGGTGCTGGTGTCGGTGTACTGTACTTAACTGTGTTTGGGGCGGCCAAGCTGTATGCCATGTTGCCCATGGGGCTGGCGTTTTTAATCATGGTTGGGCTGGTTGCATTCTCTGCGATACTTGCAGTCTTACAGAACGCAAAATACCTTGCGATCTATGGTGCGGTGGGTGGGTTTCTTGCGCCAGTGCTGGCTTCGACCGGGACAGGCAACCATGTAATACTTTTTAGTTACTATGCGTTGTTGAATGCAGGTATCGTCGGGGTAGCCTGGTATCGCTCATGGCGTATTTTGAACCTGGTGGGTTTTGTATTTACCTTTGTGATTGGTAGTTTATGGGGAGCTAAATACTACCGACCGGAATATTTTGCCAGCGTTGAACCCTTCCTGATTTTGTTTTTCGTTTTTTTCGTTATCATCGCTGTCCTGTTTGCTTACCGACAACCGCCGAAGCTCAAGGGATATGTCGATAGCACGCTCGTGTTTGGCGTTCCCATAATCAGCTTTGCCTTGCAAAGTGCGCTGGTACACGAGATGCAATATGGCATGGCGTTTAGTGCGCTGGCGATCAGTGGTTTTTATATATTTCTGGCATCAGCATTGTGGCGGCGTGGACCTGAAGGGATGCGCTTGTTAACAGAAGCCTTTCTTGCGTTGGGTGTGGTGTTTGGTTCTCTTGCTATTCCGCTTGCCCTGGATGGTCGCTGGACAGCAGCAGCCTGGGCACTGGAAGGTGCTGCCATCGTCTGGGTCGGTGTCCGGCAACACCGCGTACTGGCAAGGGCGTTTGGTCTGTTGCTGCAATTTGGTTCGGGTTATTTTTTCTTACTTGACGTGAGTAGTCCCGTCCGTGACGTTATCGTATTCAACGGGATGTACCTGGGGGCTCTGACGATCAGCGTGGCTGGTTTGTTTTCCAGTTACTATTTATATAGAAACCGCGCATCCTTGCGGGACTGGGAACTTTCTTTGCATGTGCCATTGCTGGTCTGGGGCCTGGCTTGGTGGTATGGCGCAGGTATACAGGAAATCTCCGTGCATGTCAGTACGGTGAAAAATACATTGTTGTGGTTGATAGCCTTCGCCACTGGTAGTTATTTGTTGGCTTTCCTGCTGGAACAAAAATTAGGCTGGGTGCCGTTGCGTGGACTTTTCCTTACCATGTTACCGGCCATGTTTGTATTACTGGGTATGGTAGAGCTGGTGGGCTTTGCGCACCCACTGGGGCAATACGGTTGGGCTGTATGGCCCGCGACGCTGCTGGTATTTTATTTTCTTTTGTACCGGTATCGGACAATCGAACAGCAAAATATCATCAAGTGGCAACATATCGTTGGCTTCTGGTTCGTGATGATTTTTGTTAGCCGGGAAATGGCCTGGCTTGTCGATGAGCTCGTGGCGGGCGGACGTGCATGGCGCGACGTGGCTTACGTGTTAACACCCGCACTACTTATGTTCCTGTTAATAGCGCGTGGTAAAGCCCTGCGTTGGCCACTGGCAGAACATTTCACGTGGTATATGGGTGTCGGTGCAGCACCAGTCATGCTTGTTCTGGCATTGAATGCACTTGCTTTTGGTGTATTGCATGAGGGTAATCCATGGCCGCTGGTCTACGTTCCATTGATTAATCCGGTGGATTTACTGGTTGCTTTCCTGTTGTACCTGATGATTGTCTGGCGCAATCAGCTCGAAGCGCAGAATATACTCAAGTCCACAGGATTAAAGCAGAATATGCCATATATGATTGCGGGCATTGCATTTGCCTGGCTCAACGGCATGATTGCACGTTCAATTCATCACTGGTTTGAAATTCCCTATGATTTGACGCGCTTGATGCACGCGGTGGAATTCAAGGCAACAATTTCAGTTGTGTGGACCATCGTGGCACTCTCAACCATGTTGTATGCCAGCAAAAAAGGGAAGCGTCATTTATGGTTTACCGGGCTGGGTTTATTTGCCGTGGTCGTGGCAAAATTGTTTCTGTTTGACCTGTCCAAAGCAAACACGCTGGCGATTATTATTTCCCTGCTCGTGGTTGGTGGCTTGACCGTGGTATTTGGATATTACCTGTCGCCTTTGCCTCCACGTGCAGAAGAAGACGAAAATGACATAACTGAGGTGGAGTCATGAGAAAGATACTGTTAATCAGTCTGTTTGCATTCTGGCCTTATGCGTCATATGCAGTGGATAAAACGGATTTTGCCTATGGTTACAGCCTGGAAGTTGATGGCGATGGCGCGATCTACACGCTCGAACTGACAGAAAAAATATACCAGGGTCTCACCAGAAGTGATCGGGGCGATTTGCGTATTTTTAATAGCCGTGGCGAGACGGTGCCACATTATATTCGTCGCCTGGAAAATCGTGTCAGGGAGCAACAACCAGACAAGGAACTCAAATTATTTCCGTTATATAAAAGCAAGTCCTCATTGCAGTCGAATGGAGACTTGAATGTACGTATCACAACGAATGAAAAAGGTGCCATCATCGATATGAACTATGGCAAGCAAGAACCTGCCGATCGTGTTCTCAATGGTTACCTTCTGGATGCCAGCGAGTATGAGCAGGTGTTTAGCGAAATGGAGTTTGGCTGGGTCGAAACGCATCCGGATTTTGTGGTACGCATCAACCTGGAAGCCAGTAACGACCTGAATAACTGGCAACGTATTGTGTCAGGCCATGTGCTGAGCCATTTACATTATGCTGGTCACAAGCTGGCACGCAATGAAGTCGAGTTTGCCGGTAAGAAGTACCGTTATTTTCGTATCAACTGGCAGGGTGAAGCTCCCATCGAATTAAGCAGTGTCAAGGCAAGATCGCCTGTAAGTTACTCGGAACAACCCCGCCAATGGAGCAATTACGAGGTTAAGCAGCAGGACGAAACGCAAAATGCTTATTATTTTTATACAGGGAGTGTTTTACCGGCTGACCGGTTGCAAATTAAAAACCTACAACGCAATACCCTGGCAAGGGTATCCATTGAATCAGCGCGTGATATAAAAGGTCCCTGGTTCATGCGTTACTCTGGGATTATTTATGATTTGCAGTATGAAAACGAGCGTGTTTCGACGGCTCCGATACATCTTCCCTATACCACGGACACGCACTGGCGCATTCAGGTTGTTGATACTGAAGGACGACTGGGTGATGCACCACAATTAAGTCTTGGCTGGTTGCCTGAGCAGCTGTTATTCGTGGCGCAGGGCGAGGCGCCCTATACGCTTGCTTATGGCAGCGCCCGGGTAAAAAGGCAAAGTACACCACTACCACAACTCATGTTTAATGAAGATGAGTTACGTCAGCAGGGCAAGTTAATTAAATCTGCGCAATTAGGATCTGTCGTGCAACTGGGTGATAAATCGCGCTTACAACCTCCCAGGCCAGCGGTCGACTGGAAGCAATACATTCTTTGGATCGTTCTGGTACTGGGCGTCATCGTACTGGCTATCATGGTGTTACGCTTGTATCGGCAAATGGAAAAAAACGATACGGCAGAGTAAAATCAAATTTTAACTCATTAAAGATATGACAATGGATAGCCAGGATAATCGAAAAGAACCCAACTTGTGGGATGTAACCATGAGCGTTTTGTCCGCGTTTCTGGGCGTGCAGAGTCGAAAAAATTACGAACGTGATTTCAAGCACGGTAAACCATGGCAATATATCGTGGTTGGCCTGATCGGCGTTGCAATTTTTATTTTTCTGGTGATGTTGGCAGTGAAATTTGCCCTGTCCTCAGCCGGGGTATAACCGCGTTGTTATAATTTGCTGATCTTGTCGAGCTGTTCCTGCAGTTTTTCCATCGCGATCTTGATTTCAGAGAGTTTGCTACGTTCTTTTTCAACTACTGCAGCAGGGGCCTTTGCGACAAAGTTTTCATTAGCCAGCTTGGCTTCAACCCGTGCATATTCCTGCTGTTTCCTGTCGTGTTCTTTTTGCAGACGAGCAACTTCGGCGTCTTTATCAATCAAACCGGCCATGGGTATCAGGAGTTTCATCTCGCCAACCAGGGCGGTTGCCGATTCCGGTGCGTCATCAGCATCGTTTAACCAGGTAATCGATTCGAGCCTGGCCAGGCTGGTGAGATAAACCTGGTTTGATTCCAGCCGTTGCTTGTCCTCGGCAGTTCCGCCCTGTAGTAGAACTGGTAATGCTTTGCCGGGCTTGATGTCCATGCCACTGCGGATTTTACGTACGCCAAGTACAAATGCCTGTACCCATTCCATGTCTGCACTGGCAGACGGGTCGATCAGACTTTCATCAGCTTCGGGATAGGGTTCAAGCATGATGGCAGTTTCTTTAATCTGGCATAGCGGTGCGACCCGTTGCCAAATTTCTTCAGTAATAAACGGAATAACAGGATGGGCAAGCCGCAGCAGGGCTTCCAGCACGGTTACCAGGGTCTGACGGGTACCGCGTTTTTCAGCGGGCGTGCTGTTTTCGTTCATCAATGACGGCTTGGACAGTTCGAGGTACCAGTCACAGTAGTCATGCCAGACAAAGTCGTAAATGGCGCTGGCTATGAGATCAAACCGGTATCCCTTGATCGCCCTGTGGACAGTATCAATAGTTTCCTGCAAACGGGATTTGATCCATTTGTCGGCAGCGCTCAGTTGGATGTCTTTACTGCCAATACCGATATCTTCGCCCTCGGTATTCATCAAGACATAGCGCGCAGCGTTCCATAACTTGTTACAGAAGTTGCGGTAACCTTCGATACGTTTTAAATCGAAGTTGATATCACGCCCGGTAGAGCCCAGTGCGGCATAGGTAAAACGTAATGCATCCGTGCCAAAAGCGGGGATGCCATCAGGAAATTCCTTGCGGGTTTGCTTGGCAATTTTCTCCGCTTTTTGTGGTTGCATCATGCCGCTGGTCCGTTTCTTTACCAGTGACTCGAGATCGATACCATCAATAAGATCTATCGGATCCAGCACGTTGCCCTTGGACTTTGACAT
>DJMK01000186.1 GCA_002436485.1 Proteobacteria bacterium UBA6492 | reverse complement strand
AAAGCCGGGCTCTGCCCGGCTTTTTTTATTTCAGCCGTGTGTTGTCTCAAACTGCACACATACGCCAACGCGACATTTTGCCGGGTGACGGGTTTTACCACAGCCGTTATCATCAACGACCATGACGAATAACGAAAATGACAAGCTTGAGCCACTACGGGATGTCTACAGCATTTCGCGCCTGAACCGCGAAGCCCGTACCTTGTTGGAAGGCAGTTTTCCCCTGCTTTGGGTAGAAGGAGAAATTTCCAATTTTGCGCGACCTGCATCGGGGCACTGGTACTTCACGCTCAAGGATGAAGCCGCACAGGTACGCTGCGCGATGTTCCGCAACCGTAATATGCATGTGCAGGTTAAACCAGAAAATGGCATGCAAGTGCTAATACGGGCGCGCATTAGTATGTATGAAGCACGTGGCGAATTCCAGATTATCGCGGAGCACATGGAAGAAGCCGGTGACGGTGCATTACGGCGCGCATTTGAAGCCCTTAAGGCAAAGCTGAACAAGGAAGGCCTGTTCGATATCCAACACAAGAAGCCGTTACCGCCTTTTCCACGACAAATCGGTGTTATCACCTCAGCAACTGGCGCAGCAATACGCGATATCCTGACGACGCTAAAACGTCGTTATCCCGCTATCCCGGTTGTTATCTATCCCGTCCCTGTACAGGGTGCTGGTAGTGCCGAACAAATTGCAGCCATGCTACAAACGGCAAACAAAAGAAATGAATGTGATGTGCTATTACTCGCACGCGGCGGTGGATCACTGGAAGATCTCTGGTCATTCAACGAAGAAATCGTAGCGCGTGCCATTTATGACAGTGCGATTCCTATTATCAGTGGTGTAGGACACGAAATTGATTTCACGATTGCTGATTTCGTCGCTGACCAGCGGGCTGCCACGCCTACCGCGGCAGCGGAACTTGCCAGCCCGAATCGCTATGAATTACAAACAAAGCTGTCCCGCCAGTCACAACAATTATCTTTACTGATTAATCGCACGCTCGAGCATGGCTCGCAAAAACTCGCCTGGCTACAAAAACGCTTGCGACATCCGGGCAGGCTGTTACAGGAAAAATCACAACGGCTAGATGATCTACAGCGCCGCCAACTTAACGCGATTTCTCATGCGCTACGGCACACACAAGTCAGGCTATCGCATCTTGCTGACAAAATACAACAACAAAACCCTGCGCAGCTTATTAGCTACCGAAAGGAACGAGTCATTCTGATTCGCAAAACGCTAAGCAAAAACATTACCCTGTTATTGCAACGGCACAGAGAACAATTGCGGCAG
Organism: Proteobacteria bacterium UBA6492; assembly: GCA_002436485.1. Classification (GTDB taxonomy): domain Bacteria; phylum Pseudomonadota; class Gammaproteobacteria; order UBA6429; family Thiohalophilaceae; genus UBA6492. The sequence goes on along the minus strand of DJMK01000186.1, from coordinate 7,059 downwards.
CTTGGACATAACCTGCATACTGTCAGCCCACTTGCCACACTTGATCGCGGCTATGCTATCGTATTACATGAACATGATAATAAACTTGTACGCAGTTACAAACAGGTTAAAGCAGGCGACAGGGTGACAGCCCGCCTCGCCGAAGGTAACATTACATGCAAGGTTGAAAATGCAAATTCTGAAGAAAGCTAGTCTCGCTGTTGTAACTCTACTACTCGTTAGTATTAACGCCTTTGCATTGCCAACTGGGAATAGTATCCCGGGTGGTATTGCGGTGATTGATCTGAAAACAAACACACAGCCCCTTTCCGTGTCGTTTAAAAACAAGAAAGTACTGGTAGCAAAAAATAAAGGCCAGTGGTATGCCGTTGTCGGCTTGCCGTTAGCAACCAGGCCCGGCCAGCACCAGATTAGCGTGAAACGCAAAACAGGTATTTCAAATATCAGCTTCCAGGTTCAGGATAAAAACTACGCAACTCAACATCTCACCATCAAGAATAAACGCAAGGTGAATCCAACCGAGGAAGACTTGCAACGGATTGCGCGCGAAAGAACCAAAATCCGCAAGGCATTTCGAACATTTACACCTACACCCAGTGTCGAACTGGCATTTATGTTGCCTGTCGATGGACGCTTCAGCAGCCCTTTCGGCTTGCGGCGCTATTTTAACGGCCAGGCACGCAAACCGCACAGTGGACTTGATATTGCTGCACCCGAGGGCACGCCGATTGCCTCGCCCGCTGGTGGTCGAGTCATTGAAACAGGTGATTTCTTTTTCAATGGAAATACCGTATTCCTCGATCATGGTCAGGGTTTGATTACCATGTTCTGTCACCTGAGTGAAATCCTGGTAAAAAAAGGTACCACAGTTGACAGGGGACAAACGATTGGCAAGGTAGGTATGACAGGCCGTGTTACCGGCCCGCATCTGCATTGGAGCGTCAGTCTTAACGATGCGCGCGTAGAACCACTGTGGTTTTTACCTGCAAAGTATCAATGATGTTTTGCCCTGTTCCTGTAAGAGAAAACGTAGTAATAACATACGCCGTTTAGCAACAGGACAACGAAACCAAATATGATTTGTAGTTCTCGGGTGAGATCTGGTGGATACAAGACAGGCATGATGTAACGCATGACAAAATCGCCCTCATACATCTCTAGACCTGCCTGGTAACGCAATCTGTTCTCAAGTGGTGTTAACGGGCATATCCAGCCAGCGAATTCGATCAGAATACCCCAGATAGCTACCGGAAGATGCAGCCAGGCCAGTTTGCGCCAGCGGAGCAATAACAGGCCTCCAAACAGCACAAAGACAACAAAAGCAAAGTGCAGTAAAACGACTGCATCTGCGGCATAGCGTGCCCACTCCTGCGTATTCATAATTATTGCCCTGGTTGATCGTATTTTAACCCAATCATAAACAGACAGCGTTTATCATGCCATGATTAGTGAACAAACTCAGTCATACACAGAACAGATACGCATACAGCCTGCTGTCTCCGAGGCAGCCTTACATGCTTTTATATCTCGCAGTCTTTTGCCTGGAGGAGTGCTGAACCATGCCCCTATGAGTCTTTGCAAACCGGGGCAAATCGCGTACGCTAGGCACACAATGCGAGACTCGTCCAGTGATGAACAGCTCATGCTGCAATACAGAAGTGGTGACGCCAGCGCTTTTGAAGTGCTGTATTCACGTTACCGCCAGCCCCTGTTTCGTTACTTGCAGCACCAGACCGGTAATGCCGCGATTGCTGAAGAGCTGTTTCAGGATGTCTGGTTAAACCTCATTCGTACCCGCGAGCGTTACGAGGTCACAGCCAGTTTCAAGACATTTATTTATCGAATGTCACACAATCGATTGATTGATTATTATCGAAAAAACAAGCACGGTATTCCCGCTTCATATGATGAACAAGATCCGCTATTGAATAGCGAGCAAACAACCAACCCGGTGTCCCCACAACGCAAAGTGGAAGGGATGCAGCAAGTAGAACAACTTATGACTGCTATCGACATGCTACCAGAAGCACAGCGGGAGGCCTTCTTGTTAAAAGAAAATACCGGATTAAGTGTGGAAGAAATTGCCGAGATCACGAACACCAAGCCGGAAACCGCCAAAAGCCGTATTCGTTATGCACTGAAGAAAATTCGNNCAGACAGTGGATCTGGATTGATATGGGTAAACAGATGGACAATGACAAGCAATACGAAGACTACCTGGCGGGTCGTTCCGGTGTTTCGCAGCGCTATCAAAAAACCCAGGCGGACGGGCCTACCCGGCAAACTGATGATGCCATACTTGCAGCTGCACGACGAGAAGTTGGTAGCAAGCCCAGGTCGGCTTCACCCTTTGGTTACCGCTGGATGGTACCCGCTTCGCTCGCGGCCGTACTGGTACTATCAGTATCAATCTTTATGTTGCAACCCCCTTCAATCGAATCGACCAGTGGACGAACTAAAATTGCAGAGCATGACGAAAATCTCTCCGCACCACAGGCGATAGCGAAACAAAAACTTAAAGATGATGATAAGGCCTCTCTCGCGATGAAGCGTCAGCTTGAAGAAAAGCCCCAAAACAAAGCCAGTAAGGAAGAAAGATTAGTTGGCAATGCATTTGCCCCAGCGGAATCAACCGAACTTGAGCAAAAAAAATATGCAGCAGCACCTCAACCAGCCATCTCGGCAGAAACACAGGATAGTATGGCCAGTGCTGCCACCAGCGCACCGGAAAAATGGCTTGCTAAAATTCAAAAGCTGTTAAACGAAAACAAAAAAGATGAAGCCACAAAAGAGTTCAAGGCATTTAAAAAGGCATTTCCGGATTACCAGGTTGATTTTACCCGTTATCCACAACTAAACGAACTGATTAAAACGCCCTAATAACGAGCTTACGATTTTCGTTTAACATGTTTTATTAAACGCTTGCGTTTTGCTATCTGGCGTCCAGTCAGCTTGTTTTTTCTTCCCTTGTAGGGATTCTCGCCCGTTTTAAATTCAATGCGTAGCGGTGTTCCCTTCAGCCGGAGATGCTTACGAAAGGCATTAACCAGGTAACGCTTGTAATTATCCGGCACCGATTCCGTCTGGTTGCCATGTATCACAATTAGCGGCGGATTCTTTCCACCCTGGTGTGCATAACGCAGCTTGATTCGTCGACCTTTCGTCAATGGTGGTGGGTTACTATTGACCAGGTCCGTTAACAAGCGGGTAAGATGCGGTGTAGCAAGATCCACCATGGCCGCCTTGTAAGCCCTTTGTACAGAATCAAAAAGATCACCTACACCCGAACCATGTAATGCAGATATAAAGTGCAACCTGGCAAAATTGATAAACGGTAACTTGATATCCAGTTCACGTTTGACCTTATCACGCTGATCACTATCCAGCCCATCCCATTTATTGATGGCAATTACCAATGCCCGGCCGGTCTCGAGCACAAACCCCAGAAGACTGGCGTCCTGATCAGTCACCCCTTCTTGCGCATCGAGCAGCATAATGACCACGTTGGCATCCTCGATGGCTTGCAGCGATTTGATAACACTAAACTTTTCCACTGCCTCGCTGATTTTACCGCGACGTCGAACACCCGCGGTATCGATGAGCACGTAGCGCTGATCATCGCGTTCTAGTGGTAAATAGATACTGTCACGCGTGGTACCTGGCATGTCATAAGTGACTACACGCTTTTCCCCTAGCATGCGATTGACCAGGGTTGATTTACCAACATTGGGACGTCCAATGACCGCCAGCTTGATACCGATTTCGTCTTCGTTCTCTGCTTCGTCAATCTGCGTGGTGTCTGCATAGGCTGCCAGCACATCGTTAATCATGCTTTTAATGCCACGCCCATGTTCCGCCGAAATAACATGCATATGCGCCATGCCAAGTCGGTGAAACTCGGCCGTGACGATATCGGGGTTTTGTCCATCAATCTTGTTGACCACCAGGTGCACAGGCTTGCCCGTCTCTCTTAAACGCCGTGCAATCTCCATGTCACCGTTAACGAGTCCGTGTTTGGCATCAACCAGAAAAAGAATCTCGTCAGCCTGTTCAACAGCCTGCCAGGACTGAACAGCCATTTCGCTATCAATACCTGTTTGGTCATCGGACAGGCCACCGGTATCAATTACGATGTATTTACACGGGCCCAGTTTGCCCTCGCCAAATTTACGATCACGTGTCAGTCCTGGCTGATCAGCTACCAGTGCGTCACGCGTTCGCGTTAGACGATTAAACAGGGTCGATTTACCCACATTTGGGCGTCCGACCAGGGCAAGAACAGGTTTAAAACCGGGCATAAGCAGGATCGAAATGTTATGTCGACGAGTAGTATATCAGGGATAGGATGCCAGAAAGGCTTCCATATGCCCATGCCGGTCTATCACAAACAACCGGTCTTCATTCACAATAGGCGACACCAGGATATCGTTTGATCTAGGGAATTCAAGATCTTCTGTTTCATCAAGGCTTGGGGTAGTAACTGACGCATCCTTGAGTCGTACCCGCGCAACCAGTTTGCCACTATCACGCTTTAGCCAGTGTACGTAACCATTAAAGTCACCCACAACGAGATACTGTTTATGTAAGGTTGGCCTGGTGGGTTTGCGTCTTAGCAATGCATCCTGTTTCCACAATGTCGCACCCGTTGTACGATCAAGTGCCCACAACATTCCCTCAGAATCGGTCAGGTAGATACGGTAGGGATCAATCGACATCCCAACAAAGGATTCAAGATCACGAGACCAAATGATTCGTCCCGATCCGAGCTGCATCGCAACCAGACGACCCTGAAATGCAACCGCATAAACGACGTTCTCGACCACAACTGGATCAGCATCTGCATCAACCATTCTTTCCAGGTCGGTAGTACCACGAGGTACAGCAATGGATGATTGCCACAGTACTTGACCGGTTTGCAGGTTATTTGCGATGAGCCGGCCATTATCAAAGGCACTCAAGACAATATCATCCCTGATCACCGGGTTACTGGTTCCGCGCAATGTTAAGGCCGGGATAATCTGCTCATGTAGCCAGATCTGTTTGCCGGTTTCTTCATCAAGTCCATAGATATAACCATTAACACAACGTACAACGATTATACCCTTCGCGACTTTGGGTGCAGCCAGCACTTCGCTGCCCAGTTGAGCAGACCAGAGAATTTCACCATTTTTTGCATCCAGTGCAACCAGTTTACCCGCGCTGGTACCGATCAGGAGGCGGCCATTGTATAGCGATGGTGCACTGCCAACTTGAAAAGCAATATCGGTTTCCCAGATCTTGTCTCTGCTATCCAGAGCATAGGCTGTGATCAGCCCCCTGTGATCAGCACTGTAAATAACATTCTTGTCAAACAGGGGAGAAAGTTTTAAATACTTGTCACTGGCAGCATCACCAAGATCATGTCTCCAGACACGCTTAATGATAAAAGCATTTTCAATTCGCTTCAGGGTAACTGGTGGCTCCACCGGCGAAGGTGAAGAAGCGCAACCCGCCACAAGAACTACAAGAGCAAAGACTATCAGACGCATTATAGTGGAATACAATAAATTGGCTGGCTCTAATCAACTGCGCCCAGGTCGTTGAGCTTCATCTCAACAAATTCACGTTGTTTGCCCGTGAGGTCAGTTGACGCGAGTGCAGATTGGTATTCACGTCGTGCCTGCGATTTTTGATCCTGTCCGGCATAGATATCACCACGCAACTCGGCATAACGTGCATCAAAAGCAGGTTCCTTCACGTCCTTGATGAGCTGCAGTGCTTCGGTGTATTTATTCTGCGCGATGAGCACGTTGGCAAGCCGTATCCTGGCAAGATGCGCGATAGCGTCATGGCCGGGATTGTCAACTGCCCACCGCAAATTGCTCACTGCAGCATCAAGATTACCCTCGGAAACATTCTGGCTGGCCTGTTGCATGGCAGCAAGCGCTGCATAGGAAGTTCCGGCATAGTCTTGCTTTAATTTCTGGCTGTCCTGGTTTGCCAGATCTTTATCCTTTTTCTCAACTGCGGTCATGTAGGTTGAATATAGACGGGATGCCTCGACTGCCTGTTGTTCCTGGTAATTAAACCAGTAGCGCACGCCTACTACACCGGCCAGGCCAATCACAATACCGGTGATCACCGCCACGCCATTTTCTTTCCACCACTTCTTGAGTCGTTCTACCTGTTCGTCTTCTGTCAAATGCTCTGTCATGTTACTCACCGGAATTTAAATCTTTTACAAACTTTGTTAGCCAGCCCGACATCTCCACCTGTGAAAGATGAAACTGTTCATCGGCCGAACGTAAATATTTGACACCAACCGTGCCGGACTGCATTTCATCTTCACCCATGATTAAAGCAAGCAGGGCCCCGCTTTTGTCTGCCCGCTTCATCTGGCTCTTCAGGCTGCCGCCACCGGTATGGGTAACCAGTCGCAAGCCGTGTATCTGATCACGCCAATCCTCTGAGAATTGCCAACCAGCGCGCTCAGCTTCTGAGCCGAGCATTATAAGGTAAACGTGCGGTAATCGCGCAGTTTTTGTGACAAAATCATCATCCAGCAATGCGATCAGCCTTTCCATTCCCAGTGCAAAACCCACCGCCGGGGTAGTACGTCCACCAAGTTGCTGAACCAGCCCGTCATAGCGGCCACCGGCACATACTGTGCCCTGTGCACCCAGTTGTTCCGTTGTCCATTCAAAAACGCTACGATTGTAATAATCCAGACCTCGGACCAGGCGCGGGTTAATTGTGTACTGGATACCCAGGCCGTCGAGCATGCTACACAATTGTTTGAAGTGCTCTGCTGATTCAGTATCGAGATGTTCATTGAGTTTTGGCGCAGCTCCAATTACCGCCTGCATATCCGGGTTCTTGCTGTCNNCTGATGAAATTGCCGATAGCGCCCTTTTTGTGGCCGCTCATGACGAAACATCGGGCCACCATACCAGAGTTTTTGAATCTGATTGTGTAACAAACCATTCTGAATGCCCGCCCGCACACAGCTGGCCGTGCCTTCAGGTCGCAATGTCAGGCTGTCACCGTTTCGATCCTCAAAGGTGTACATTTCTTTTTCAA
>DJMK01000071.1 GCA_002436485.1 Proteobacteria bacterium UBA6492 | reverse complement strand
ATCGTGATTGCCTGTAATGAAGAGGAGTCGCACCAGATTGTTGAGACGGTGCGGCCTATCCTGAAACGGCTAGGTGGGATTTGTCTTGTGTCTGACGCGATGTGGGTTAAACACTAGCGTCAGACATCAAGCATAGATTTACCAATACGCCCCTATGTTGGACGCAGTATGTTTTTAAAAAATGTATGTCTCAGGTACGTTTGAACGATTCGATATTCCAGCCCCGGGCAGTGGCCAGGATATCGTAAGCGTGATGCAAGTATGACAGCAGTGACTCAGCAGGGGCCGACGCGGTACGCACCTGTTCAAAAGGATAAAACAGCATGGCATAACCAAAGTCGGTGTTCCAGCTGGCGCCCTCGATGAGGAGTGGTGTATCGGCAAGCCGTTCCGGTTCTGGGTACACGTAGGCGTAAAATGCCGGTTCACGCACAACGGCATCACCCATCCAGAAGCCAAAACTGATCACCTCGTGCGAATAGGCTTCCTTGTCTGCGTTGGTGCCACCCTGGAGAGGTGGCGCAGGTTTACCGGAGAAGCGTGTGAGCGCCAGGTCGGCATGATGCCAGAACAAATGTACCGGTGTACTTTTCCCGGTGAATTCACCGTGAAAATTTTCGAATACGGTGTTAACAAACATTAATACTTGCCAGTATTGACCAACCGAAACGGGATCATAGCTGGCATGTTGCGTGTCCTCGGCAAACGGGATGTCACTGAATGGTATATCGTAAGGCTCGGCCTTGATTGCGACATCAATGCCAAGCGCTTGTAAATTCGCGAATACGTTTTTATAAAACGACGCAACTGACTGGCCTTGCAGTGCAAAGGATTTACTCGCACCGGTGCTGCAGGAAATCACCAGTTGATGTTGAATGAAATCAAATGCAATTTCGAAATATTTATCCTGGTAGGGTATAGCCCGCGTGGTCAGTCCATGACAGGACACGTACAAGGGAACATGCCACCAGTGATTTTGTTTTGGGAACAGGCTTAGACGAATTTTACCGACAACCTGCATGAACAGGTGCAATGTATTTTTGGTTTCTTCCCAGTCATCAACGACCAATCGTGGCAAGGCTGTCATAATCATCTCCTGTCGTCAGCTTATCTTGTGAAAGACTTGTCGTACGCATGGTTTTTATGGCCAATGCAATCTGAATCAGGCTATCTGTTTGAGGAAAATCCTCCAGAGTAGTTCAGTTTTCGGTTAACGTGCGCTTGTCACTCAGGACATGATTGGTGCGACTAAGCGTTCTAGTGGTTATCGAGAAACATTTTATGACTGCTGCGATTGAGACGTTCACGCTCATCCTTCTTACTATATATATGTTCTTCGCACGCACATTCTCAAAAAAACCACCATATCTATCATTAGCATTTCCTGATATACTCTGCGGCCTTTTTATGTCTCGCAAAATTTAGGTCTTTTGATGTTTCAGCTTGGATGCGCAAACCGCGCCTGTTTTAAAAACGAAATTCTTTCTGGTTTGACCGTGGCCCTGGCACTGGTGCCGGAGGCGGTGGCGTTTGCCTTTGTCGCCGGGGTCGAGCCACTGGTCGGACTGTATGCCGCTTTCATGGTGGGATTGCTGGCGTCGATCTTCGGGGGTCGGCCGGGCATGATTTCTGGCGCGACCGGTTCCATGGCTGTGGTGATGGTAGCGCTGGTCGCCGAGCATGGCGTGGAATACCTGTTTGCCGCGGTGGTGCTGGCCGGGCTGTTGCAGATCGGTGCCGGGATATTGCGGCTTGGAAAATTTATTCGCATCGTACCGCACCCGGTGATGCTGGGGTTTGTGAATGGCCTGGCGATCGTGATCTTCCTCGCGCAGTTGCAGCATTTTCAGATTGAGCAGGTCGATGGTTCGTTCGAGTGGATGAGTAGCTCGGCACTGTTGTTATTCACCGGCCTGGTTGTTGCGACCATGCTGATTATTCATTATCTGCCCAAGTTGACCGCGGCTTTTCCGGCCGCGCTGGCGGCGATCATTATTATCTCGCTGGTGGTGATCGTGCTCGACCTGCCGACCTCGACAGTGGGTGACCTGGCCTCGATCGAAGGCGGGTTACCGACGTTTCATATTCCGGCCGTGCCGTTCAATCTTGAGACCTTCATGATCATTCTGCCTTACGCCGCGGTACTGGCGGCGATCGGGCTGATCGAATCGCTGTTAACGCTGAGCCTGATCGATGAAGTGACCAACACCCGCGGCCGCGGTAACCGCGAGTGTATCGGGCAGGGCATTGCCAATACGACCACTGGCCTGTTTGGCGGCATGGGTGGCTGTGCCATGATCGGTCAGAGCATGATCAACGTGAACTCCGGTGGCCACCAACGCCTGTCGGGGATCGCCGCGGCGTTATTCCTGCTGGCGTTTATCCTGTTTGCCTCGCCACTGATTGAACGTATTCCCATGGCCGCTCTGGTCGGGGTAATGTTTATCGTGGTGCTGGCCACCTTTGAATGGTCGAGCCTGCGCATCATGGGCAAGATACCCGCCACGGATGCTTTTGTACTGGTGCTGGTCTCACTGGTTACGGTGTTGACCGACCTGGCGATGGCGGTGGTGGTCGGCGTGATTGTCTCGGCACTGACTTTTGCCTGGGAACATGCCCGCCGCATTCACGTGAACGGTTATGATGATGAAAACGGCTCACGCATTTATGAGCTTAACGGGCCACTGTTTTTTGGCTCGGTAAAAAGTTTCATGGAGTTGTTTAATCCCGAAGATGACCCGGATGATGTAATTCTCGAGTTTCAAAACTCGCGCGTGGCCGACCACTCGGCGATCGAGGCCATCGACAACCTGGCGGAAAAGTACATCAAGGCCGGCAAGACCTTGCACCTGCGCCATCTCAGTGGCGAGTGTCGCGAGCTGTTGAAAAAGGCCGGTGACCTGGTCGAGGTCAACGTACTCGAAGATCCCCGTTATCACGTCGCGGATGATCAACTGGCCTGATATCTGAATCGGCCAGTGGATCATGTGTTAGCATATCCACCTGTCACCAGTCTCTTTGCATTTTTGTTGTAGTGTCGATTGTTGCTTCGGCAAAACAACGGCACATTTTAAACGTGAAAGTTTTCTCACATTCCATTAAAGGATTTGCCCGATGTGGTTACGTACCAGCTGTGAATTGACATTCGAGATCACAGTCCCGACACCGTTTATTCTGATGCTGCGCTTACGCAGTGGGGCGCAGCAATGGGTCGCGCGGGAAGAATACCGGCTCACACCAAGTATGCCGGTGTTCGAGTTTACCGATACTTACGGTAATCTTTGTCAACGGCTGGTTGCACCACCGGGACCTTTTGCCGTGTACACCTCGGCGGATGTCATGACCGCGGATGAAGT
>DJMK01000207.1 GCA_002436485.1 Proteobacteria bacterium UBA6492 | reverse complement strand
CCATTAACAGGCTTTGCAGCCGGTGGTGCACATGAGCCTGTGCTGGACAAGTACACGCTGGATCTCAATCTTGGCAACAAGGACTCATTGCGTAACGGTGCAAAACTGTTCGTAAATTACTGCCTGAGTTGTCATTCTGCCGCCTACATGCGTTACAACCGCATGGGGCGTGATCTTGGCCTGACCGACGAACAGGTGGCTAATAACCTGATGTTTGTCGCTGATTTTTCCGATGATGAAAAACCAGAAGGTCAGCCCAAGAAAATTGGTGAACTGATGACGGTCGCACTGAAGACCAAGGACGCCAAGAAATACTTCGGCACCGCCGTGCCTGATCTGACAGTAGTCTCGCGCTCACGTGGTTCAGAATGGTTGTATGATTATCTAAATACTTTCTACGTCGATGAAAAACGTAACGTTGGTGTTAACAACGTGCGCTTCAAGAATGTCGGCATGCCGCACGTGTTGTGGGAACTGGAAGGACTTAAGAAGCCTGTTTACAAGACTACGACCGATTCGCATGGCAAGGAAGTAAAACAGATTGTCGATTTTGAATACATTCGCGAAGGCAAAATGACGCCGGCTGAATATCAGAGCGCCATGAATGACCTGGTCAACTTTATGACCTATATGGGTGAACCTATCAGGCTGGAGAGACAGCGGACCGGTATCTTTGTACTGTTCTTCCTGGCAATCCTGTTTGTGTTTGCCTATATGCTCAAGAAAGAATACTGGAAAGACATTCACTAGTCTTCAGGAATAATTAACAAGGATCAAGGGGGAGTGATTCCCCCTTGATGCGTTCAGCAAGCTACATCATCGAGGTAACCATAGAATGGCGCAAGTAACCAATCGTAGATTGGCAATGACCCTGTTTTCAGCGGACCTGTGCCCGCGCTGTCATGTTGTACGCATTGTCCTGGCAGAAAAAGGTATTAACTTTGATATTGAAAACGTCAATGTTGATGATACGCCGGAAGATCTCAAGGATCTGAACCCCTACAACGAGGTACCGACCCTGGTCGATCGTGACCTGGTCCTATACAACCACCAGGTCATCATGGAATACCTTGATGAACGCTTTCCACATCCGCCGCTCATGCCAGTTGATCCGGTATCACGTGGCCGTAATCGTTTGATGTTGTACCGTATTGAACGTGACTGGTATTCACTGGCAGACCGCATCATGACGGGAGATAATGTTGATGCTGCAAGAAAAGAATTACGCGACAGCATTTTGAGTGCGGTACCAATTTTTGATACCAAACCTTTCTTTATGAGTGAAGAATTCAGCCTGATGGATTGCATGATTGCGCCACTTATCTGGCGTTTACCAATGTATGGTATTGAATTACCGAATGCCGCCAAACCGTTATTCAAGTATGCGGATGAGGTGTTTGCGCGGGCTTCATTCACATCCAGCCTGACAGAAAGTGAAAAGGAAATTCGCGCGGTAAGGTAGAAAATTACCCGAGCGTAAGCAAAAAACTCTCAACACGCGAGGACCTGTTCGTGGAACTCAAGTCCAGTCAGCCGTATCTGCTCCGTGCTATATACGAATGGATTATTGATAACGATTTGACACCGTACCTGCTGGTGGATGCCAGTAATGATGACGTCTTTGTTCCACATAAATACGTGGATAACGGTAAAATTGTACTTAACATCGCTCCGCGTGCCGTCGATAACCTTGAGTTGAGTAACGAGCATGTGCTTTTTGATGCACGCTTTGATGGCAAATCCATGCAGGTAAACTTCCCGGTTACCGCCGTACTGGCCATTTATGCAAAAGAAAATGGCCAGGGCATGGTGTTCAACGAAACAACGGGTGATGATGAACCGCCACCAGAGCAGGGTCCTTCCAAACCACGCAAACCCAATCTCAAGGTAGTTAAATAACACCTCTACATATGATCGAAATTCAACAGGCAGATATCACCAAGCTGAATGTTGATGCGATTGTCAATGCAGCAAATAACTCGTTACTAGGTGGAGGAGGCGTTGATGGTGCCATTCATCGCGCTGCAGGTCCCGAGTTACTGGCAGCCTGTAAACCATTAAATGGTTGTGACACGGGTGATGCAAAGATCACGCCGGGCTTTCGACTTCCAGCCAGGTACGTTATTCACACAGTGGGGCCTGTCTGGCATGGTGGCGACAGGCATGAAGCAAAATTACTGGGAAGTTGTTACCAGCGTTGTTTCACCGTGGCAGCTGAAAATAGCGTACATAGCATCGCATTTCCATGCATCAGCACCGGTGTTTACGGTTTTCCTAAGGATAAAGCCTGCGTAATAGCGCTGCAGTGCATGCTGCAACAAGAACGCGCGTTTGAAAAAATTGTGGCCTGTTGTCATAGTGCAGAAGATGTAGCGCTTTATGAAAAAACGCTATCCACGCTGCGAAATCGATAAGCTAATTTGACCTGAATACCAGGTTGTGCGATTCGTGCCTAGATACCAAATAGCACGGCGTCGATGCGTGTACATAGAATATGAATAACCAAAAGATGCACTTCCTGAATACGTGCGGTAGCTGTCGCTGGTACGCGCAGCTCTATATCAGATCCTTTGAGTAACCTGGCGATCTCGCCGCCGGTATTGCCGGTCAGTGCAATAACGATCATATCTTTTTTATGNNTGACCAAGCGAGGTAATTTGTTTCGCAAACACTTCGTTGTAATGATAGTCGTTGGCGATCGAGGTAAGGGTGGAGCTGTCTGTGGTCAGCGCAATAGCCGGTAAACTGGGGCGATCGGCGGTAAAACGGTTGAGTAATTCCGATGAAAAATGTTGCGCATCTGCCGCTGATCCACCATTACCGCAGGATAACACCTTATGGCCATTCTTAAGCGAGACAATCATTTTCTCGCAGGCCTGGCTCAAGTCGGCAGGCATTTGTTCAAGTGCGGCCTGTTTGGTATTGATACTGTCAGCAATAATCTCTTTTATAGCGTCAAGATGATCCATATTTTCCGTGCTTTATGCAGTAAAGGCGTTTTTGAACCATTCTATAGCAGGCAGGTTCTGCTTATGGGTTATTGAAATGATATCAAAGCGTGCGCTTGTGTCCACGTCTATCCTGTTTTTTTGTAGGTAGTATTGTGCTGTGCGAATCAATTTCACCTGCTTTTTCGCATCGACTGTTGATGCGCCATCGATCAGCCGGTAATGTTTACGGTACCTGACTTCTACGAATACCAGGCAGTCCCTGTCCTGCATGACCAGGTCAATTTCTCCATAACGGCTGGTAAAATTTCGCGCGACTGGTTTCATTCCCTGTTTTTTCAGATAACTGAACGCAAGGTCTTCGGCATACTTCCCTGTTTCCGCAGTAGTCATCACCGGTAAACTAGAGATTACCCTGGTCAAAGGTGACAGGCCGGCCACTTCGGAATTTTACCCAGGTCAGCTGACGCCTGACGCGCAGCTGGTTATCCAGGCTAAGGCTGCCGGTTTCACCATCAAAGCGCTCGTAAGGATAGTTTCTCAAGGTATTGAGTGCGCCAATGATATTAAAGGCATCAATTCCAAGTGCATAAAGCCGTTGCAATGCATTACCGGCATCAGTGACATGATTTTCCAGTTCCGGCCGCATGCCACGGTGCGCGGTACTTTCTGCCAGTACCCATGGCATATCGCCAAACATCATACCGTCCATGTCGCGATCGCGTTCCTGGTTAAGTACCCCGGTAAATACATGCGAGGTAGCATACACCGGTACGTCGCTGGCATGGTAGAACTTCAATTGAGGTCTGATGAGCCTGGCCTGGCGTGGGTAGGCCGCTAGAAATATAAAATCAATATCCTGCCGACGTCGCTCTGTAAACTTGATGTTACGTTTCAAGGTGGTCGCAACGCGACGGTATCGTTGCTTGCTTTTGTCAATATCCAGCAGCATTTTAATTGGCTGGGAGAAATCGCTACGTGTAGCATCGTAAGACTGTTGCTCGACAATTTTGCCACCCATCAATTCCCAGCGCTGCTTGAAGGCTTCATAGATACGTTCCCCCCATGGACCGGAAGGAACAAGCACAGCGGCGTTAACATGACCATCCAGCCATGTTCTCTCTGCAACCTGCCGGGCCTCTTCTTCTGGCAACAGGCCGAACTGGTACAGGTTTGCACGCAGGTTTTCATTTTCAGTTGGCAGGTAATTCAGGGCGAGTGTGGGTATATCAAGCTCTTCCCTGTCAGAAAGCATTTGCAAGGCATCTTTGCTTAACGGACCAACAATGAATTCAGCACCATCCTGTACCGCCTGGTTGTACAGTTCGGTGACACGGGTATCGTCCGCAGCATCATAGATACGGACCTGTTGTTGCATGTTGGGACGCTTAACAAAGTAAGCAGCCAGGAAACCGTCACGTATGGCTTCGCCCGCTTTGGCGAACTTGCCACTTAATGGTAATAACAGTGCAACCCGATCCGGATAGGCTACGTCTTCCTGTTTGCGTTGTGATAGGGCAACCAGCAGTTCTTCAGAAACAGGATGCCCTGAATATTTCTGGCGCCATAACAGAATTTGTTCCTTGAGACGTAACGGGCTCAGNNCGTAGCTGCTGCAATGCGCGTTCGTTCATGGTTGCCAAAGCGGCCCATATGTTTTGCTGGTTCTGTTTTATCTGTTCAGGTATGACCAGGTATTTTTCCCGTGCCACAAGCTCGCGAGCTGTTTCCAGTCGGTTACCCAGCATTGTGTAGGCATCGGCACGAATAGCATGAAATTCGGCATGATAAATCGCCGGTATATCCTCGGGTAGACGCTCGCCAAGAATGAGTTGTGCTTGCTCGGGTTGTCGTTCTGCCAGTGCAAGGTGTGCTCGGCTCAGACGGAGTATCTGTTGGCCATTGCTGTCAATGTCCTGGATACTGATGTTATCGATTATTTGCCTGGCCTGATGTGTACGCTCAAGCCTGGCCAGGGCGGCGGCGGCGCGAATGCGTAAAAAGCTTTTTTGTGTCCCTTCACTGCTTTCTGCCTGATCGATGAACGCCTTGTAAGCATTCTCGTAGTCGCCTGTGGCAAACAGACCTTCACCATCCTGCAGGGAGACCTCTGGTCCCTTTTCGATGGTGGTACAACTGACAATGCCTAATGCTAGAATGAACAAAAATAAATAGCGGGTTTTCATTACAACGTTAGCCTTTTTTTCACTGCATTTAACCTGAAAGGATTATAGCGTGCCTGACTCTGGCGGTGTTTTATATATAGTTGCAACACCTATCGGTAATCTTGCTGATATCAGCCAGCGTGCACTGGATATTCTCAAATCAGTTGATCTGGTGGCAGCCGAAGATACACGCCATAGTCAAAAACTGCTTGCCCATTATGGCATCAATCAGCAAATGATGGCACTTCATGAGCATAATGAACGTGAACGGGCTAACGAAATCATAAATCGTGTGCAATCCGGACAATCAGTTGCACTCATCAGTGATGCCGGTACGCCACTAATCAGTGATCCCGGTTATTTTCTGGTGCGTATGGCGCATGATGCCAGTATTCGAATCGTGCCAATTCCCGGCGCCAGCGCCATGGTAACGGCCTTGTCAGCTGCGGGGCTACCCACCGACCGGTTCTGGTTTGAGGGTTTTTTGCCGGCAAAGGCCATTGCCCGAGCCAGGCGCCTGACAGCGTTACGACAGCAATCGGCCACCATGGTGTTTTATGAGGCGCCACATCGATTACTCGAAACAGTAAGTGCGATATGCGAAATATTTGGAGCTAGTCGGCGTATTTCATTGCTAAGGGAATTGACCAAAACCTATGAGACCGTAATGCAAAAATCCTGCGAGGAATTGTGTGCGTTTATAGAGCAAAACCCGGAGCAACAAAAAGGCGAGTCGGTGCTGGTTGTTGAGGGTAATGTGCGGCAAGCTGAACCGAATGTCGCAGAGGTTGATGTCACACGTTTACTCAGCGCGTTATTACGTTCCATGAGCGTGAAGGAGGCCGCTCGCACGGCCGCCGAGCTGACCGGCCATTCTAAAAATAGCCTGTATCAACAGGCATTGGCGTTGGCAGACGACAAATCATGATACTGTTTTGAATTGCCAGACCTGCCCATATACAATCTGACAAGGAAGTCGGCCAGGCAATCGCTTCACCCCCATAAAGGGTGGGGAGGAAAGTCCGGGCTCCACAGGGCGAGGCGCCAGGTAACGCCTGGGCGGCGCGAGTCGACGGAAAGTGCAACAGAAAATATACCGCCTAAGTCCTTCGGGACCGGTAAGGTTGAAATGGTGCGGTAAGAGCGCACCGCGTTGCTGGTAACAGTGACGGCATGGTAAACCCCGCCTGGAGCAAGACCAAATAGGAACACAACGATGTGGCCCACATTGTGTTCGGGTAGGTTGCTAGAGCCAGCCGGTGACGGTTGGCCCAGATGAATGATTGTCTTTCAACAGAACCCGGCTTATCGGCCGACTTCCACTCTTTTTCAGCACGCCTGATCTGCTGCTCTTTTTGAAGCATGTCGCATTTCCAGAATATTTTTCCAGCCTGAAAAATGATCAAAGTTTGATCAAATTTCCTTAATCTTTCACTTTAACTAAACTTCATAACATATTGTTTTAATTATTTATTTATGTTGGCAGTTTACGGCATTTTCTGTATATTATTTCTTCAAATACGCGCTAAGTAACTGACTCTAAAGCAAGAATTTGCTGTAGCCCGTGGGCAAATTCACTTGACGCTTTGGCGTTTTCCCTACTATAGTGTTACGAAGTGGGAAAAAGTGGATCTAAATGGCAGAGATGCCCATAGAGGATGTTGCGTGTTTAGAGGTGTCACCATACTCAATCTGGACGCCAAGGGGCGTATGGCTATTCCGACCCGGTATCGGGAACGGATCAGTGCGCTTGGCGAGGGTCAGTTAGTGGTCACTCTCGATATGAACGATCCCTGCCTGTTGATCTACCCGACACCCGAGTGGGAAGACATCGAACGAAAGCTGGTCAAGTTACCCAGCCTCAACAAGCAGGCAGCAAGAATCAAACGCATTCTGCTGGGCCATGCCTCCGAAGTTGATCTCGATTCCCACGGACGAATTTTGTTGCCGCCGGCGCTGCGCGAACTGGTGAATCTGGAGAAAAAAGTGATTTTGCTTGGGCAGGGCAACAAGTTCGAGGTCTGGGATGAACAGACCTGGAATGAACGCCGTGATCAGATGCTGGACGAAACCGGAATGGATGAAGGTTTGTCGGGCGATCTGGAGTCATTGTCACTGTAAGCAGGTGAGCGAGTGGAATCACCAGTCTGTCCTGCTACATGAGGCAATCGCTGCTTTGCAGCTTAAACCCGAGGGGGTTTATGTGGATGGTACATACGGGCGTGGAGGTCATAGTCAATTGATTCTGGAGCAGCTTTCTTCGGAAGGGCGTTTGTTGGTGGTCGACAAGGACCCGACAGCGATTGCCAGTGCCAGTCAGGCATTTGGCGATGACCCCCGTACCTATATATATAGAGGCAGTTTTGCTGATATCGGCCATGCGATGGCGCAGACCAGCTGGCAGCGTAAGGTCGATGGCATATTACTGGACCTTGGCGTGTCATCACCGCAGCTGGATGATGCCAGCCGTGGTTTCAGCTTTCGGCAGCAGGGTCCGCTCGATATGCGCATGAATCCCGAGGCAGGTGAGTCTGCTGCGCAATGGTTGGCACATGCTGAAGAGCAGGAGATTGCACATGTGCTCAGGGAATTTGGCGAGGAACGTTTTAGTAAGCGCATTGCACGGGCCATCGTAAATGCGCGCGAGGCAGCGCCGATCGATACAACCCAGCAACTCGCAGCCATTGTTGCCGCCGCGGTTCCGACACGTGAAAAAGGCAAGGATCCGTCAACACGTACTTTCCAGGCAATTCGTATTTATATCAATCATGAACTGGATGACCTGCAGACCTGCCTTGAGCAATCGGTAGATTTGCTGGCGGCAGGTGGCCGCCTGGTGGTGATCAGTTTCCACTCGCTCGAAGATCGCATCGTAAAACGTTTTATTCGTAAACAGGTGCAAGGAGATCAATTACCGCATGATCTGCCTGTAACTCACGTTGAAGTTAACGCCAGGTTGCGGAGTGTCGGTAAACCGATCAGGGCGAGTGAGAATGAGATCAAGGCGAATCCACGAGCTCGAAGCGCGATTATGCGTGTGGCGGAGCGTCTTTAATGTTGTTGCGTATCGTGAACATGACGCTTGTCATCATGATCATGGCCAGTGCAGTTGGCGTGATCTATGCCAAGCATCGCAATCGCATGCTGTATGTAGATTTAAGAGAGCTAGAGTCACAACGCGATGATTTGAATATTGACTGGGGCCGCCTGCAACTGGAGCAGAGTACCTGGGCAACGCATGGAAGAATCGAAGCAGTTGCGAGAAAAAAACTGGGTATGCGTAACCTGGATTATAACGAGGTAGTAATAGTCAGGCCATGAGTGAACAAGTGCACAAACCTGCAAGCAGTTTCCGCATCATGCTTGTAATGCTGGCGGTAACACTGGTACCGGCTGGCCTGGTTGCGCGCGCGTTTGACCTGCATGTCACCAACAAGGATTTTTTGCAGGGACAGGGTGATGCGCGTGCCATGCGAACTATCCCGGTTGTAGCGCATCGCGGCATGATCCTGGATCGACATGGTGAACCGCTGGCGGTGAGTACTCCGGTTGATTCAATTTGGGCGCAGCCTCAGGAGTTCGATGCGACACCGGCGCAACTTGCAAAATTGGCGCAGTTACTCGACCTGCAACAGCGTGAAATCAAAAAGTTGATTACTAGCAAGAAGCAGGATGATAAAGAGTTTGTCTACCTGAAGCGCCGTATCAATCCGTCGTTGGCACAACAGGTGATTGACCTGAAAATTGCCGGTGTTTCGTTGTTACGTGAATATCGCCGTTATTATCCGACCGGTGAAGTGACCTCGCACCTGGTTGGTTTTACGGATATTGATGACAAGGGGCAGGAAGGTGTTGAGCTGGCCTACAATGAATGGTTAAGCGGCAGCAATGGTAGCCAGCTTGTGATGCGTGATCGGTTGGGGCGCGTCATCAAGCATGTTGACCTGTTGAAGAATCCACGCCCAGGCAAGGATCTTGTACTTAGCGTTGATCGCCGCCTGCAGTATCTTACCTATCGTGAATTGAAGCGAGCTGTTTTTAAACACAAAGCCAGGTCAGGTTCTGCAGTGGTGCTTGATGTCAAAACAGGTGAAGTTCTGGCGATGGTGAACCAGCCTTCGTTCAATCCCAATAACCGCAGCAACCTGAAAGGATACCGTTATCGTAACAGGGTTGTAACCGACACCTTTGAACCGGGCTCTACTATTAAACCCTTCACAGTAGCGGCGGCACTCGGCAGTCGTAAATTTACGCCTGGTACTTATATCGATACAGCACCGGGGTACATGAAAGTCGGTAGTAATACGATCAGGGACATAAGGAATTACGGCCGCATTAATGTCACTGAAGTGATACACAAGTCGAGTAATGTGGGTGCCAGCAAGATGGCCCTGTTAATTAATCCGCAGAACCTAGTACATGTTCACCAGCGAGTCGGATTTGGAGATCTGACTGGTAGCGGTTTACCGGGCGAAGTGACCGGTGCCTTGCACTCCCCCAGGGTTTGGCGTGATATAGAACGCGCCACCCTCTCTTATGGTTATGGCCTTTCTGTAACGACACTGCAGCTGGCAAGAGCTTATTCGGTGCTGGCGAATGACGGTGTATTAAAACCGGTAAGTCTCGAATTGAAGAACACTGTTGTGCAGGGTGAGCAGGTATTGCCCGCCACCTTTGTTAAGCAGGTACGTAAAATGCTGAAAGGCGTTGTCAGTGCAGAAGGTACCGGCAAGAAAGCACGTGTGCCTGGTTATGACGTGGCCGGCAAGACAGGTACAGTCAAAAAGGTTGGAGTTAACGGTTACAGTGATGACAAGTATGTCTCATTGTTTGTCGGAATGGCCCCCGCCGAAAACCCGCGCCTGGTCATGGCAGTTACGATACATGAGCCACGAGGTAAAGATTATTACGGTGGCGTCGTTGCTGCGCCAGTATTCAGTAATGTAATCGCCGGTGCACTTCGTTTACTGGATATTCCACCGGATTATATGCCAGATAAAAATGTGAAGTTTGCCAAGTGGGAGGGGCGTCCATGATGGCGGCGCTGAACAAACTAACTGGTATCGCACTCGACGAGTTAGTACAGGGCATGGTCGATTTGGCTGAAAGAATACCTTGTACGATACAACGCCTCGTGTTGGATAGCCGAATGGTGCAGGCAGGTGACCTGTTTATTGCCGTACCGGGTCACCAGTCAGATGGAAGAAAGTTCATTGATGATGCGATCGCAAAAGGTGCCACGGCAGTTTTGTGGCAGAGTGAACAACAAACCATGCCAATACCGGTTAGCTGGCGAAGTGCGCCCGACAAACGAGATGTCCCGGTAATCGCTGTCAACAATTTGAAAGACAAGGTCGGCGTTCTCGCCGACCGCTTCTATCAGCAACCATCAAAATCAATGTATACCGTTGGTGTGACCGGTACAAACGGCAAAACTTCGTGTACACAGTTTATCGCCCAGGCGATGACACCATCCAAAAAGTGTGGCGTGATTGGCACCATGGGGTGGGGATTACCTGATGAACTACATGCTTCTAATCATACAACTCCGGATGCCATTACCTGTCATGCATGGCTTGCCGACATGCACGAAGCCGGTGCTGACGCGGTGGCTATGGAAGTATCATCGCATGCGCTTGATCAGGGACGTGTTAACGGTATTCATTTTGACTGCGCCGTGTTTACCAACCTGAGTCATGAACATCTCGATTACCATGGTGATATGCAGACCTATGCCAGCGCCAAGGCACGATTGTTTAATTGGCAGGATCTCGGTGAATGCATTATTAACATCGATGATGTTTTCGGGCGCGAACTGGTTGAAAAAATCAACAGCAGTAAACAGGTCGTAACATATGGACTTGATCTCTCATCGACTATACCAGATATCTATGCCGATCAGATTAAATTACAACAGCATGGTATTACCGCGACAATACACTATGGCGCAAACAACGCGGTTTTGAATAGTCCGTTGTATGGTCGGTTTAATCTTTATAATCTGCTGGCAACACTAGGCGTTTTGTTGCATGCGGGTGTTGATTTTGATCAAGCTATGCAACGGCTTGGTCGTATTGAATCGATTAACGGGCGCATGCAGGTGTTACGCAAGCCAGGTCATCCGACGGTTATTGTTGACTATGCACATACACCTGACGCGCTGCAGCAGGCACTTGAAGCACTAAAGGCGCATGAGTTTGGCCAGACCTGGTGTGTATTTGGCTGTGGTGGCGACCGGGACAGGGCGAAACGTCCACTTATGGGAGCCATTGCTGAACGACTGGCCAGTCACGTCGTCCTAACCAATGACAATCCTCGTCACGAAACACCAGAAAAAATTATCGACGGTATTCAATCAGGCATGACTGAGGCGAGGCACGTGGTGGTTGAACTCGATCGCACCAAGGCCATTGAGTATGCCCTAAGCAATGCAAGTTCCGATGATATTGTATTGGTTGCCGGTAAGGGTCATGAAACCTACCAGCAGGTCGGTGATAGTCGATTACCTTTTAGCGATCAGCAGGTCGTACAAGAGATTCTGGATGGAGGGAAGCAATGAATTCACCTTCCTTTGTCATGAGTCTGCAGGAAGTTGCTAGGGTGGTAAACGGACAGCTGCAAGGTAAAGATCTCATCGTGTATGGGGTTTCTACCGATTCACGTAGTACAGATAAACAGAACCTGTTTGTTGCGCTAACCGGGCCAAATTTCGATGGTCACAACTTTATTATGACTGCAGTTGAACGAGGTGCCGTCGCGGTCATCGTTGACAGGCAAATGCAATCCACTTGCCCACAGGTCATCGTAGAAGATACGCGTATTGCGCTGGGTAAACTTGCCAATGCCTGGCGCAAAAAGTTTGCCTTTCCACTTATCGCTGTAACGGGTAGCAATGGCAAGACAACCGTCAAGGAAATGCTGACCGCCATTCTTTCAGTCAGGCACCCTGTGCTGGCAACGCAAGGCAATCTGAATAACGATATCGGCGTGCCGTTAACCCTTTTTCGCTTGAGCAAGCAGCATGAGTTTGCCGTGATCGAAATGGGCGCAAACCACGCCGGTGAGATTGCCTATCTGACCGATATTGCTCAGCCTGATGTTGCCATTATCACTAATGCAGGTCCTGCACATCTTGAAGGTTTTGGCAGTCTTGAAGGTGTCGCAAAAGCCAAGGGAGAGATTTACGGTGGACTTAGCGAAACTGGTACAGCAATTATCAATGCAGATGATCGTTTTAATCCTTTATGGCGCGAGTACTGTGCTGACCACAAGACACTGACGTTTGCACTGGACAACGATGCAGACATCACTGCGAGCTGGTCTGTCGATGATAAGGGTAGTTTAATCAACGCAAAAACACCTGCCGGAGAAGTCAGTATCCACCT
>DJMK01000199.1 GCA_002436485.1 Proteobacteria bacterium UBA6492 | reverse complement strand
CCTGTAGTAGCTGAAGACTAGGCTGTCTGTGCTGCTGTTGCTTGTTTAACAAAGGGCACTGGCACTACGTACTTGCCAGAACCCAGCAAGGCCTGAACCAGGGCAGCCAGTGTCAGAAACGCCGGGTATTCCCAGCCACCATTCGGGTTAGTGAACAACCAGCCACTACCGAAATGCACGTATACCGCACCGAGTAACACTGGTACCAATGCCAGCGCGACCCAGCGGGTATAAACGCCGGCGATTAACAGGACACCACCAATAATCTCGGCATAGGTAACCAGGTAGGCCATGAAGCCAGGAAAACCGACTGACTCGAAAAACTGCACCGTGCCTGGCAGGGTAAAGACCATGATTTTTAATAGACCATGGGCAATAAACATGACTCCCAGACCCAGCCGCAGCAACAAGGCTGCCATATCAACGTTGTTTGTGTTCATACATGTCTCCTTTTTAAAAAGTACTGATTAGTACTATTGGGTTAAAAAATTTCAACTAAATATTTCACGAAGCTTTTTCAGGCTTTGTAGTGCCTGGTCGCGCTCTGCAGGGCTAAGCCGATCGAAGCGCTGTTTTACGTATTTAATCTGGCGTGGAAATTCGCGGTTGAACAACTTTATGCCTTTGGCGGTGAGTACCACCCGTGTGCAGCGGCGGTCATTGCTAAGCGTGACCCGCTTGACCAGTCCCTTTTCCTGCATGCGGTCGATGATGCCAGTGAGGGTGCCCTTGGTGATCAGGGTCAGTTCCCCGATTTCCTTGAAGGTCAGCCCTTCCGTATTGCCCAGAGTGAACAGCACATCGGCCTGTGGCGGAGTCAGTTCTGTGTCACGAAAACCGGCAGCATCATAGCTGGCAAAGGCCTGGTAGGCTCGCACCAGTTCTCTCAGCAGGGGCATAAACCCCTGTTGTGCCGCGTTTTGTGCCGTAATTTCAGTCATGCCATTGCTCTAATTAGTTCTAATGAGAACTATTATAGTACTAATCAGTACTAATACAAGACCAGACGGTAAATTTTTTTCATGATCATTCGCCCTATATATTAGAATGCGCGTCTTTTACGGAAACAGGGCTATACGAATGAAATTGTTGCTGACTATCCCGCTGTTATTGCTGTCCTTGCTTGGGCATGCTCACGATATCAAACCGGATAACAGCTGGTGGTGGGACAATACCTGGTGGAATGAAGGACGTCTTGCGGTACCTGCCAATCACAAGCTGGCGATTACCTGGAAAAGCTACCAGAGTGGGGACGTGGATGTACCGGTGATGGTGGTTCGCCCAGATGATGATAAGAAGTATCCTGCCGTGTTTTTCATGCATGGTCGGCGCGGGCTGGGTGACCTGATTCAACGCCATGCGAAACGTCTGGCAGCACGTGGTTTCGTGGTATTTGCACCGGACATCTACAAGGCACACTTTATCGGCACGCATCCGGTCGAACATGACTATGCACTGGAAAAGGATATCAATGCCGGCGTCGATGTTTTATTAAAGCGCAAGGATATCAGCAGCAAACAGGCGTGCCTGTATTCACATACCCGCGGCGGCTATTACACACTGAAAGTGGCAACCACGTTCAAACGCCAGCAAAAAGAAATTGCCTGTTATATTTCCTATTATCCGCACTGGCAGGATCCCAACGCGCCTGAGCCAGAGCAGGTTTATGGTTACGCAAAGGAAATTGATCAACTGGCAATACCTACCCTGGTATTCATCGGTGAACAAGAGCAATATCAACGACGTCGTGTGATTGAAACCAGTATCAAAGTGATGCAGGATAAAAAGCGTGATGCGCGCCTGATTGTCTATCCCGGGGTTGGCAGAGGTTTTGATTTTCGTCCGGAGAACGTTCGTACTTTTGCCGATGACCTGGCATCAAAAGATGCCATCATGCGGTCAGCCGGTTTTATACGAAAACACCTTGGTAAAATTCGATAATCCATAACTAGAAACAGTTATCGATTTTTCCAATTAATACGATTCAAATTCTTTGATTTAACTTTTTCATTGCCGAGAGCATATTTGTGGCCAAAAAAGGCTACAAGTATGCTCAAGGTATTTGCTGCAGACGAAACAGATATTGACTGGATGTACCGGCTGTTTATCCAGGCGGCTAATAATAGGCATTTTATAATGCAAAATAACAAGCAAGGCCGTGAAAGAATAAAAAGAAACCTTGTCGCAATTGTGCTGCAACAGAACATGATTGACTATAACCGCCGAACTCAGACCATGATATTTGAAAATGATTCAGGCAAGGTAGGTTATGTCATCATGTCAGAGATACAGGCTGGCAAAGGAGGCAACGAAATCCATATCTTCGTCGTGGACAAGCAAATGCGTGGCAATGGATACGGATGCAGAATGTTGGAGGAGATAGTTACAAGATGGCATCCTTATGCCGATCTTCATGCCAGGGTATTCCCGGCATCAATACGCATGGCAAGTCTGCTACGCAACAGTCAGTTTTTATATGAAGGAAAAAACAGCGAGGGAGCTGATAAATATCGTTTACCGAAACTGGCCTAGCCCTTGCCTCGGGTTTTGGTCTTATAAGGTTTGGCGTTTTTTTCAATAAACTCGATAACCATGTTGGCAATATCTTTGCCGGTGGCCTTTTCGATGCCTTCCAGTCCCGGTGATGAGTTGACTTCCATGACCAGCGGACCGCGGTTAGAACGCAATATGTCTACGCCAGCCATGTTCAAACCCATCACCCTGGCGGCCTGAACTGCTGTAGCACGTTCTTCCTTGGTTAATTTGACAATTTGTGCACTACCGCCCCGATGCAGGTTGGAACGAAACTCGCCTTCTGCAGCAGTACGTTGCATGGCGGCAATGACCTTGTCACCCAGCACGAAGCAACGAATATCAGAACCGCCTGCCTCCTTGATAAATTCCTGTACGATGAAGTTAGCATCCAGTTCACGAAAAGCATCTATGACACTTTCGGCCGCTTTTTTGGTTTCTGCCAGCACTACACCTCGGCCCTGGGTTCCTTCGATAAGCTTGATCACCAGCGGTGTACCACCCACGAGCTTTATTAGTTCGTTAGTATCCGAGATGGAATGGGCAAAGCCTGTAACAGGCAAACCGACACCCTTGCGTGATAACAATTGCAGGCTACGCAACTTGTCGCGTGAGCGGGTAATCGCAACCGATTCATTGATGGGATAGACGCCCATCATTTCGAACTGTCTTAGCACGGCCGTGCCATAGCGGGTCACTGATGCACCAATACGTGGTATAAGTGAGTCAAAGCCTTCCAGTTTTTCACCCTTGTGATAAATAGCCGGTCGATGAGAGGTAATGTCCATGTAGCACTTGAGCACATCCAGGACATAGGCTTCATGTCCACGCTGTTCAGCGGCTTCTACCGTTCGACGTGTCGAATACAGATCTTTGTTTCGGGACAGGATTGCAATTTTCATGATTATTCTTCCTCGTCATGTAACAGGCGGCTGATAGCGAGCGGGGCTGGTGTCTTGGATGGTTTGCCCATCAGGTAGGTGCTGCCCGAGTCAACAAGGAAATTATCCACGATGGCAGCGCGTCCCAGCAACATACGATGCAGCATGGTATCACGGTTAGTTAACGTGAGTTCGATATTCCATGTATATTGACCAAGCGTGATTGGTGTCTTGATAACATAGCGTTTTTCCGTATGGCCGCCTGAATCGGTAACATTGCGTTGATCAAATATATGCGCAGTGCAATGAATTTCCTGTTCAGTGCTCTTGTCCTTGGGATGCAAACCAAAGCGAACCATGGTATTACCGTTTTCAATATATTCTTCCACGTAGAAAGCATGTAGCGCAGAAGTTTTGGCGCCAGTATCAACCTTACAGCGCAATTTTTTTATGCCTAGTTCAGGCAATGAAACCCACTCGCGCCAGCCCAGGATTGGAAGTTGTTTTATAGCCATGGAATCAAATGAAAAAGATTATCATTTACGACAATTGTTAATCGGAATGCATAATTAAGTCAATCGATAATATTAATCATCATCTGATTGACTTGAACATCTTATTCTAATACATATGCGATCTTCCAGTAGTAGTGGGATTTGATAAATATGAATGCAATAAATGATGATATCAATAGCATCGAAATTGATGATATGGATAGTGCTGTTATTCAGCATGGTGACAATGATCGGGCAGATGCCAGGCGCCGCCTGGAAGTGCGCCTGGAAGACATGCGACTCAGGCGCGAACTCGATGATCTTTGGTAAGCCCGCAGATACTTATCCCAGAGTCTGACTAGAATGTAGTCTCCTTGATACTCTCTGTGTCCCACCAGCAGGTCGGAGTGCCAGACCCTCCTGTTTGTACTTTCTCATTTGTTTAACTACCCAGGTTGTATTGGCTGCAAGCCTTTTTGTCATCGGATTTAAATCGGAATATTCGATTGAAATATGTAGTGACTGATCCTATCTTCAGCATGAGATTTACCGATTGTGTAAATCGGTCTGTCTGATTAGTAAGAGGACTGTATAACTTGGATATTGATGCGCTAAAGACGTTCATTGAAGTTAACCGCTGCCGCCATTTCGGCCAGGCGGCCAAAAATCTCTATATCAGCCAGTCAACCGTCAGCGCGAGAATCAAGCTGCTCGAAGACAGGGTGGGGGTTCCACTATTTACACGGCAGCGTAACAATATCCAGTTGACTGCCGCCGGTGAACGTCTACTGGGTTATGCGGAGAGCATAGTTACAACCTGGACCCGCGCCAGGCAGGAAATCGGCGTGGAAGATGAGTCAAAGATTCCTTTTGTTGTCGGGGCCACACCGAGCCTGTGGGACTCGGTGCTGGGTGACTGGATGACCTATATGCGCAAGAACCTGCCGGATATGATCATCAATGCCGAGGTGCATGGCCCCGATGTGCTGTCGCGACGGGTACAGGAAGGCACGATCGACCTGGGGTTCGTATTTGATAACCCGCAATTAATGGACTTTGAATGTCTCGAGGTCACCACGATTCCGTTTGTAATGGTGAGCACCAGAGAGGGGCTAAGCGCCAGCCAGGCGGTCATGGAAGACTACATACTGGTTGAATGGGGCACCAGTTTTGCCCTGGCCCACGCACGCCATTTTCCCGATATACCAACGCCCAGGTTGCGCGTTATGCTCGGCCGCATTGCACTGGACTACCTTATTGCCAACGGAGGTACCGCTTACATGGCACAACCGATGGTGTCACAGCTGATTGAAGGAAAATCCCTTTACATGGTGAATGACGCACCTGTTATCAAGCGCAGTGTGTTTGCGATTTATCCGCACAACAGTGAAAAGCTCAGCCAGATTGAATATGCATGTAATTATTTTTCAGCTGGTAACGAGATTCAGGCAAAGAGCGTTAATTAAATCGGTTTCAAAACACTTGGAAGTTCAGGCTAGATTACCTTGGAGAACCGTTTTCCCGGGCTGGACAAATACTTGTCAAAGGCCATGCAAATATTGCGAATCAACAGGTAGCCTTTTGGTTTCACTTCTATCGTATTTGTGTCAAACGTAAGTAAACCATCATTCTGCATTTGCGCAAGTCCATTCAGGGCGTCTGCAAAATAATCCCCGAATTGTATTGCATGTTGCTTTTCAAGCGATGCAATATCCAGCCGGTAGTGACAGATGAGCTGGCTAATCACCTCGCGCCTTAACTTGTCATCTTCAGTGAGTATCAGGCCGCGCATGACGGGTAATTGTCCCGCATCGATTGCCGTTTCGTATTCCTTGATGGTTTTGAGATTCTGACTATAACAATCGTTAACCTTGCCGATCGA
Organism: Proteobacteria bacterium UBA6492; assembly: GCA_002436485.1. Lineage (GTDB taxonomy): Bacteria > Pseudomonadota > Gammaproteobacteria > UBA6429 > Thiohalophilaceae > UBA6492. Next base: position 1,992 of record DJMK01000199.1, on the reverse strand, counting down.
GGTAATGCCGAGTCCCACCAGGTCACAGTCAGCATGGGTCGAGTAACCCTGAAAATTCCGGTACAGGGTTCCGCTGTTCTGCGCGATAGCCAGTTCGTCTGTAGGCTTGGCAAAATGATCCATACCAATATACTGATAACCGGCTGCGCCCAGTTTCTCAATACAGGTTTCCAGTATGGCCAGCTTGGTTTTGGCATCGGGTAATTCACTGGCATCGATCTGCCGCTGTGTCTTAAACAGGTCAGGCAGATGTGCATAGTTAAAAATCGATAACCTGTCTGGGTCCAGCGCAATCACGGTATCAAGCGTGTCATTAAAAGTTTGCAGATTTTGGTGTGGTAGGCCGTATATCAAATCGAGACTGACCGAGTGAAAACCGCTCTCGCGTGCGGCATCCATGACTTCCCTGGTCTGCTCGATACTCTGTATGCGGTTTACCGCCTTTTGCACCTGTTGATCAAAGTCCTGCACACCCAGGCTGATTCGGTTAAAGCCGAGCTCGCGTAATAACAGGATGATGTCACGATTCGCCTCACGTGGATCGACTTCGATGGAATATTCACCCTGGTCATCATCGCGTAGGTTGAAGTGCTGGCGTGTCTGGCTCATCAGTTCACGCATCTGCTCTGTGCTGATGAATGTCGGGGTACCACCACCCCAGTGCAACTGGTCCACGCTGCGTTGCGGGTCAAACAAGCTGGACTGTAGGGCAATCTCTTTATAAAGCGCGTTTAGATAGGGTTCGGCATGCTTGCGATTCTTGGTGACAATCTTGTTGCAGGCACAATAAAAACAAATCGTGTCGCAAAACGGAATATGGAAATACAACGACAGGGCGCGACCACCGGCATTACTTAACTCGGCCTGCTGCTGATACTCCTGCACTCCAAAATCGGTTGTGAACTGGACAGCCGTTGGATAGGAGGTATAGCGTGGACCGGAAGTATCGTAACGCTGGATTAAATCGGTATCGAATTCGAGTGTTGGCATGCTTTATCGAACAACCTGGAATGACAGACTGTGCTGGACAGGCTGCCTATGATACATGAAAAAGTCATGGATTTTATAGGTATATACGCTCGCCGAGCCTGATTTAACGTAAGCTGTTAATGTAACTTAACTTTCCGGGCCAGATGGCTATAATCCCATATAATTCATGAGAATAATAAGGACCAGGTGACAAACATGCCAAAAGCCAGCGCAAGACATATCCTCGTAGATACACGTGAACAATGTGAACAACTCAAGGCACAAATTGAATCAGGGGCCGATTTTGCCGAACTCGCCAAGGAGTATTCAAATTGCCCATCGGGTGGACAAGGCGGTGATCTTGGTGAATTTGGCAAGGGTATGATGGTCAAGGAGTTTGATGACGTGGTTTTTTCAGCGGAACTCAACAAGGTACAGGGCCCGGTACAGACCCAGTTTGGCTATCACCTGATAGAGGTCACTTCGCGCAACGACTGATATGTCTGATTGGTATGTTTATATCGTGCGTTGTGCTGATGACAGTTTGTATACCGGTGTTGCGCTCGATCCTGCCAGACGGGTTGATGAGCACAATCATAATGATCGACTAGCGGCACGTTACACCCGGGCTCGCAGACCGGTACAACTTGTCTATCGTGAAAAGGTCGCATCCCGGGCCGAGGCTCTGAGCAGGGAGTATGCGATCAAGCAACTCGCCCGCCACGAAAAAGAAAAAATGCTTGATACCACATGTTAATGGCGTTTTATTCTTGCACGACCAGGATTGTATTTTGCTTGATAGTTTATGCAGGTAAGTTAAAATTTATCTAGTTGCACATTGTTCAGGTTTTTTTCTAGTAATACCCTTTGGTTTTATCTCGTCAAATACCTCGCAATAATTGGCAATATTTGTAACACATTGATATATAGAGGTATTTATGGCTACAGGCACAGTAAAATGGTTTAACGAAACCAAGGGGTTTGGCTTTATTACACCAGAAGATGGCAGCAAGGATGTCTTCG
>DJMK01000054.1 GCA_002436485.1 Proteobacteria bacterium UBA6492 | reverse complement strand
GCCCGGAAGGGAGCAACGGTAGCAATTGACTCGGGCGCCGGGGTGTAGCGGGTGCGGGCGCCACCCATCCATTTTCACCGTGCGGTGCTAGCCAGAGATGGTTAGAATGTCGGTTTGATACAGCATAAATAGTTATCGATTGTGAGTTACCAGGTACTGGCACGAAAATGGCGGCCAAAAACGTTTGGCGAGATGGTTGGGCAGGAGCATGTGCTTCGCGCGTTGACCAATGCGCTGGACACTGGAAGATTGCACCATGCCTTTCTATTTACCGGTACGCGCGGCGTTGGTAAAACCACGCTGGCGCGCATTCTGGCTAAATCCCTGAACTGCGAGACCGGCATCAGCGCCAAGCCCTGTGGCCAGTGCCAGTCCTGCCAGGAAATCGATGAAGGGCGCTTTGTTGATCTGATCGAGGTTGATGCGGCCTCACGCACCAAGGTGGAAGATACGCGCGACCTGTTGGACAATGTTCAGTATGCGCCGACGCGTGGTCGCTTCAAGGTCTACCTGATCGACGAGGTTCACATGCTGTCCGGCCACAGCTTTAATGCCTTGTTGAAGACACTGGAAGAACCACCACCGCATGTTAAATTTCTGTTAGCAACGACCGATCCGCAACGATTACCGGTCACGATTCTTTCGCGATGTTTGCAGTTCAATCTCAAGCGTTTGCACCCAGATCTGATTGTCACTCATTTACAACACCTTTTGGCAAATGAAAACATCACGTATGAAGATGCAGCACTGAAACACCTGGCGCGCGCTGCCGATGGCAGCATGCGTGATGCACTCAGCCTGCTGGACCAATCCATCGCGTTTGGTTCAGGGCAAGTGCTCGAGAATGATGTCAGGCAGATGCTTGGCACGATAGAACACACTTATATATATGAGCTATTAGCCGCATTATCCGAACGCGATGGCAACAATATGCTTAGTGCACTGCAGCTTTTGAATGAGCAGGCGCCGGATTATAGTAACGTGCTGTCCGAGTTACTGAGTGTGTTACATGCAGTTGCCTTGATACAACAAATCCCGGACTCCTATGATGAAGCCATGGGGGATCACCAGCAGCTGGAGCAACTTGCGCAATCACTTGCACCTGAAGATATACAGTTGTTTTACCAGATAGGTGTTAACGGACGACGTGATTTACCGCTCGCCCCGGATATGCAAACCGGTTTTGAAATGATTGTGTTGCGCATGCTGGCATTTCGACCGGCATCTGCTGAGAGTGCGAGTGCAGTTGCCCCTGCTACACCGGCAGTAAAAGAGGGCAAACCGGCCAAAACCGAGGTAGAAAACAAGGCACCGACTACAGCCCCGGCAAAACAGGTTGTCACAAAGCCAGCCATTACCGATAAACAGCCAGTTACAACTGACATGGATGATTGGGAAGAACTGGTGAATGCCTTGTCACTGGGTGGCGTCCTTAACCAGTTAGCCATGAATTGTGCGTTACAGGAAAAATCGGCCAACAAAATTGTGCTGTTGCTGGATCCTGCCTGTGAAAACCTGTTAACCAGAGATAGACAGGATCGCTTACGCGAAGAACTGGAAAAACAACTAGCAACATCCCTGCAACTGGAGATCACAGCAGGGCAGGCCAGCAATGAGACACCAGCACAAAAACAGGCAAGACTGGCCGAAGAACGCAGGGCAGCAGCGGAAGTCGCCATTCAGTCGGATACCAATGTGCAGAAAATTGTTGATGCATTTGGTGCACAGATAAACCCGGATACAATACAACCAGTCGATTAGACAGAGGAAACAGTATGAAAGGTGGACTTGGAAATATAATGAAACAGGCCCAGGCGATGCAGGAAAACATGCAGAAGATGCAGGAAGAGGTCGCCAAAATGGAAGTCGAAGGCCAGGCCGGTGGCGGCATGGTCAAGGTAGTCATGACAGGTCGTCATGATATCAAGCGCGTTTCCATTGATGACAGTGTTATGGATGATAAGGAAATGCTTGAGGATCTGGTGGCAGCGGCGGTCAACGATGCAGTACGCCAGGTTGAGAAAACCTCACAGGAAAAAATGTCTGGCCTGACGGCGGGCCTGAATTTACCGCCCGGAGTTAAACTCCCTTTCTAGTGATATTTTGTGAGTCCACTCATAGACAAGTTGATCGGTGCGCTCAAGTGCCTGCCCGGTGTGGGACCAAAGTCTGCGCAACGTATGGCATATCACCTGCTGGAGCGTGATCGTGAAGGTGCGCTGTTGTTGGCAAGTGCACTCAAAGATGCTGTCGATCATGTTGGACACTGCAAACGTTGCCGTACATTCACCGAAGACGAGTTTTGCGAGATCTGTTCCAATACTTCGCGTAATGAAAGTCAGCTATGCATCATAGAAACACCGGCAGATGTGGTCGCGCTTGAACAGGCGACGGATTACCGGGGTTTGTATTTTGTACTAATGGGACATCTATCCCCATTGGATGGTATTGGCCCGGATGATATTGGCCTTGATGTGTTGCAACAAAGATTGCAACAAGACAGCATCGACGAAATTATTCTGGCCACCAACACCACGGTAGAAGGTGAAGCCACTGCGCATTACATTGCGGATATGGCCAGCCAGTCAGGTATTCGTGTTACTCGTATCGCGCATGGCGTTCCAATTGGTGGTGAGCTGGAATTTGTGAATGGCTCGACCCTGTCACATGCGTTTCAGGGTAGACGAGATGTCAGCAACTGAGCTCAGTCACTTTTTTATGTGGCATTAAATGATTCGAGGATGTTGCGATAGCTTTCCAGTCGTGCTGGATCGATTTTTCCTTCCTTAACCGCTATATCAATCGCACAAGCCGGTTCACCGGTATGCCGGCAATCACGAAAACGGCAAGCATCAATATACGGTCTGAATTCCCTGAAACCCTCTGCCAGTATTTCACGGTCGTTTGACTTCAGACCGAACTCGCGAATGCCGGGTGAATCGATCAGGCTGGTGGTGTCGTTTAGATGATAAATTTCCGTGTGCGTGGTGGTATGTCGCCCCTTGTTGCTTGCTTCGGAAATGGCTGCGATGCGTGGGCTGGCTGAAGGTATAAGAGCCTTAATGATAGTCGATTTGCCAACGCCGGATTGTCCCACCAGTACGGCGGTTTTTCCCTTGAGAGCCGTCATAATTGTATCAAAGCCGGTTTTTGTTTTTGCGCTGGCATAGTAAACAGGGTAACCGATTTTTTCATATCGCGAAAAAGTCGTGCTTATCTGATCCTGCAGGTCATTCGGCATCACATCAGTCTTGTTAAATACAATCCACACAGAAATGCCGGCCAGCTCACATGCCGCAAGATAGCGATCGATAAGGCCGGTCTTAAACATCGGTTTATGGGTACAGACAATCAGCACAACATCCACGTTGGCGACAATAATTTTCTGTTGCCGGTCTTTAGTCTCACGGGCCAGCACGCCATGGCGCTCATGGAGTTCGTAGATGCTTGCATGGCCCTGTTCATTTCGTTGCCATGTGACCCTGTCGCCGGTTACAAGTGTAGCGAGTGATTGTTTTGCGATGGCCCGTTCACGCATGCCGCTGTCTGTTTCGAGTAGAATCTCGTTTCCGAAATTCGTGATGACAGTGCCGTGATGGTCAAGGTTATCAGGAGTGGGTGGTGCTGTGTCTGTTGACATGTGATCAGCTTAACAGGCGATCAGTTTTACATGCACAGATAAAATCATTCCTTGATAGGCCGCCTACTGAATGTGTACTGTATTCGATACGGCAGCGGTTATAGGTAATTATCATCTCGGGATGATGATCCTGCTGATGAGCAATCCATGCTGCAGCATTTGCAAATGAGATGGTTTCATAGTAATTGGCAAAACTGAAAGTACGCGCGATAGCATTGTTGTCGTTCTCTAGCGACCAATCCGGTACCTGTCGGCACAAATCTGCGATTTCAGTCTGGTCAAGTGAATTGCTTCCTTTGGGCAAGGCAGAGCAGCTTTCATCGCAAAGATCAGTCATCGGCTTTTTTATTGGGCACATCGAACTTGTAAAACTTTGTATTCAGGTAGCTGATCACATCTTCGATTTGATGTTCTGGCCAGGGTACGCCAAGACTGGTTTTGCAGCGTTTTACCTGGTTGTAAAGTGCCGAGTATGAATCAATGCGGCGATCTTCGCGCACGTAGATGCCTGTCCCATCACCACCAACCAGCGAGATGTGGCATTTGGTACAGTTCTCGTCGTGCAGCACCTTGCCACGCTGCGCATCGCCTGCATATACAAACTGGTTCGAGCCAGTGAGCAAGACAAGCAGAGTCAGATGTTGCCAGTTCATGTTCATTTTTCTAAAGAAAATCACTTGTTAATTTTAGACGATAAGTGTGCAATCCGTACAGGTGCAGGTGGATGCGAATCATGAAACGCCGAGTACAACGGATCCGGCGTCAGCGTGTTGGCATTTTCCTCGTATAATTTAACCAAGGCCTTGATGAGTTCTCCCGGTTTACTTTGCGTCGCGGCAAAATCATCGGCTTCGAATTCATGCTTACGACTCATCAGTGAAAAGATGGGTTGAAAATAGACGCCAAATACCGACAGCAGCAGCATAAACAGGATCAGTGCATTATGGGTAGTGGCATTATCCACTCCAAGCCCCTGGTAAAACCAGCTCTGCTGCATCAGCCAGCCTAGCAAGGCAAGGCTGCCAAGTGTGAGTATTGCCATGGTAACGATATGTTTTTGTATATGTTTACGTTTGAAATGCCCGAGTTCGTGAGCTAAGACCGCTTCAATTTCTTCGGGTTGCAGTGACTTGAGCAAGGTGTCAAAGAACACGATACGTTTGTTCTGGCCGAGTCCCGTAAAGTAGGCATTGCCGTGGCTGGAGCGTTTCGATCCGTCCATCACGAAGATGCCCTGGCTGGTAAAACCACAGCGATTCAGCAGGTTCACGATGCGTTCCCTTAGCGCTGCATCCTCCAGCGGGGAAAACTTGTTAAACAGTGGCGCAATCCATGTGGGATAGATAAACAACATCAAAAGGGTAAAGACCATCCAGACTGCCCAGACATAAATCCACCATAGCTCCCCGGCGTGATGCATTAACCACAGCACCACCCAGATTAGCGGTGTCCCAATGACCAGCATTAACAATAGCCCCTTTGCCAGGTCAGCGATAAACAGCATGGGCGTGGTACGGTTAAAACCGTAACGTTGTTCGAGTTTGAATGTGCGGTATATGCCAAAGGGCAGATCCAGAATAGCACCAATCAGCATCAGGCTGATGATGACTGCGACGCCATACCATAACGGGTCAGAGAACCAGCCTTGCCATATGGTATCAAGCAGGTTCAATCCGCCACCCAGTGTCCATAATAACAAGATCAAACTGCTATAAAATAATTCGACTGTACCTACCCGCACCTTGTCTGAAGTGTAATCGGCGGCTTTTTGATGCGATTCCAGCGTGATCCTGTCACTAAATGCATCCGGTACCGCTGAGCGATGCGCCGCTATGTGTTGCAGATGTCGTCGATTAAGCCACCATTGCAGGCCAAGTGCGCCGAACAGTGCAACCAGGAATACATAACTAAACCACACATCAAACTCCTTGCGATACGCGTATCATTGAATCAGGAACCGCAGGTTAGCCTTTGCTACAATGCCTGACAAGACTATATCCAAACAAGGCAGCATATGGCACAGGACAGTAACAATCTCATCTGGATCGATCTTGAAATGACCGGGCTCGACACACAGAACGACGTCATTATCGAGATAGCGACTATCGTTACCGATGCACAATTGAATACACTTGCGGAAGGTCCGGTTTTGGCCATTCATCAGCCTGACGAGGTATTGGCAGGTATGGACGAATGGAACCAGCGTACACATGGAAATTCCGGGCTGATTGAAAGGGTAAAACAAAGCGCCATCACAGAGCGCATGGCCGAAGAGGCAACGATTGAGTTTTTACAGGCATTCGTTCCAGCCAAGGCCTCTCCCATGTGTGGCAATAGCATCTGCCAGGACCGACGTTTCCTTGCCCGCTGTATGCCGGAACTGGAGAATTTTTTCCACTACCGAAATCTGGATGTCAGCACACTGAAGGAGCTGGCAAAGCGCTGGAATCCCGATATAATCAAAGGCTTACAAAAAAAGGGGGCACACCTGGCCCTGGATGATATCCGCGAATCCATCGAGGAGCTACAGTATTATCGTCAACAGTTGTTCAAATAAAACACAACCGGGATCACGGTTAGCCCCGAAGCAGGCGGCACTACGGCCAAATTTGTAATAAAATTTAATAAGATACCGCGCCTTTTTTGGATGTTGGTCTAGAATAGGGAAGTATGCCTTCAAAAAGCGATCATGCTAATGCCTGGCGTTTTGATGAGAGGGCATGAGGGACATCTCCCGTATTCACGGCATGCAGAGATATCCCGGTGCCTAGAGCAGCCGATAAGCTGCAGCAGGGAAGAACTGAAACATACCAGAAGCAAGGCGATAATATGAACGAGGCAGCTATGTACGTACCGGAGAAAACTATCTCGCCAGATCAATTGGTCGAGAAGCATGCATCGTTAGTAAAACGGATTGCTTGTCATCTGATCAATCGCTTACCGGCCAGTGTGCAACTGGAAGATCTGATCCAGGCTGGCATGATTGGTTTGCTTGAAGCATCACGTAACTATGACCATTCCCAGGGCGCGAGTTTTGAAACCTATGCAGGTATTCGTATTCGCGGTTCCATGCTGGATGAAATTCGCAAGAATGACTGGGCCCCACGTTCTGTGCATCGCAAGGCACGCATGGTGGCCGAGGCGGTACGTGAAATTGAAAACTCAAAAGGGCGTGATGCGCGCGATACGGAAATTGCCGATAACCTCGATATGCCCCTCGAGGAGTATTACAAGATTCTGCAGGATAACAGCTACCACAAGGTTTTGAGTGTTGAAGATATGGGCGTGGGCGAAGAATCCATGCTGGATAATTTCTCTGACAACGCTCCCGGTATACTTGATGGTTTGCAAAAAGAGGACATGCAGAAGATCATTTCTGAAGCGGTTGCCAGCTTACCCGAACGCGAAAGGCTGGTGATGGCGTTGTATTATGATGAAGAACTTAACTTGCGTGAAATAGGCGCAGTGATGGGCGTTAGTGAATCGCGAGTCAGCCAGATACATTCGCAGGCGGTAATACGTTTGCAAGCCCGTATGGCCAACCGGCTTTCTGATTCTGCCTGATTGACGTTTATCTTGCAGGATAAGTCCCTTTTTTAAAACTCTTCAACCGTGTAGCGTTCGACTTTAATCGAATCAGACCAGTAATCTTCCGGCAAGCCGGCCTTTTGTTTCAGATGACGTAGAAATTCGTTTGGTGTTGGCAGGCTCTCCCAAACAGAAGGCAAAAACGTACCTTTATGCAAACCTTCAGATAAAACCAGCCCGTCGATACCTGGTCTTATCTTGTCAAGCAGATCCTGTTCACTAGAGAACGCTAGCGGCTCGGTTTCGCCAAGAACCGAGATGTGGTACTGCAACTGAGTAAATTCATTTTCATTGAGTGGACTGAAGCGTGGATCACGAAAGGCAGCGGCATAGGCATGTTCTGCGACATCATTTACCAGTGGTTGCCGTGCCTGCAAGGTACCAATACAACCCCTTAACTGGTTATTGATTTTTAAGGTGACGAAGGTAGCCTTGTTGGTGCGCAAGTGTGCAGGGTAGTCATTGGGATCCACTGACACTGCACAACCGTGCTCCAGTCCTGATTTTACCGAGGCACGTGCAATCTCATGCAGGGTTTTTTTGTCCTCGTCGGATATCATGCAGATTAGCTGATGGTATAAGCACCGTAACCAACAACCTGGTCACGTGGACCAGCCGTATCACCTGAATTGCGTAAGTCTATCGTTCTGGCATGCAAGCCAAACTCACGTGCCAGATACAGCAGTCCTTTTACCGGGTTTCGACCGCAGGCATCTTCATAGCCAATGTCATCAGGTGAAAGTTTTTCAATTGCGTCAGAAGTAGCGCGATCCATTTGTTTTGCGGTCTGGTAATCGTGGTAGTGGCTGAGATCGGAGCTGATTACAATCAGGGTTTCGTCACCACCCCAGACAGCTTTGAGTACTTCAGCAATTTCCCGAGTGTTTGCCTCGCCAACCACAATCGGTACCAGGCTGAAACTGGAGAGTGTTTTCTGTAAAAAGGGCAGATGAACCTCGAGGCTGTGTTCCATCGCATGTGCTTCATCAAGCAGTTTAACGCCCGGCAAGTTACTTATACTTTTGATGATTTCCTGGTCCAGCGGAATGAGCCCAAGCGGTGTTGCAAAATGACTGGCCGAGCTGGTCGCCATGCCATGAAAGGGGACGCGATGCGAAGGACCGAGCAGAATCACACGCTTGATTATTTCTGCTGACTCGCTGAGTAACTGATAGGCAGAGGCAGCAACCGGGCCTGAGTAGATATAACCGGCATGCGGTACAATCATTGCCTTGGGAGTGTTCGCGTCCACGGGTTTGGCCTGCGACAAGAGTTCGTCAAGCATCGCGCCAAGCTCGTCGGGGTTAGCAGGATAAAACATACCAGCGACCGCGGGTTGTCTAATCTGTTCAGTCATTAAAAATTCACCTCACATCCATATATATAGCATATGGGTCTGCTGTTATAATATTCTAATTCTTATGTCTGACACACCCATAGAATCAACACAGGCCAGGCCCGTCAAGTACTGGCATTGGCTGGATGACAAACGCATTCAGTGCGATTTGTGCCCGCGGTTTTGCAAATTGCGCGAGGGACAGCGCGGTTTGTGCTTCGTGCGTGGGCGTCTGAACGATACCATGGTGTTGACCACCTACGGGCGCTCCAGCGGCTTCTGTGTCGATCCGATTGAGAAAAAACCATTGAATCATTTTCTTCCCGGTACACCGGTCTTATCGTTTGGCACGGCCGGCTGTAACCTGGCCTGCAAGTTTTGCCAGAATTGGGACATGAGCAAGTCGCGCGAGATTGATATCCTGGCCGATCAGGCCAGCCCGGAAAAAATCGCCACCATAGCGGCCCAGCTTGACTGTAAGAGTGTTGCCTACACCTACAATGACCCGGTGATATTTCATGAATATGCGATTGATGTCGCCAGGGCTTGCCATGATCAGGGCGTCAAGTCAGTGGCGGTCACGGCGGGTTACGTGTGCCCTGAACCACGGGCCGAGTTTTACCAGTACATGGATGCCGCCAACGTGGATTTAAAGGCGTTCACCGAAAAGTTCTATCACCAGTTAACCGGTGGGCATCTGGAGCCTGTGCTGGATACACTTAAATATATCAAGCATGAAACCAATNNGGAAAATGCTGGACACACCGCCGACACCGCCAGCAACCCTGACACGTGCCAGAAAGATCGCACTAGCGAATGGCGTTCGCTATGCCTATACCGGTAATGTGCACGATAAGGAAGGTGAGAGCACCTATTGCCACAATTGTGGAACACGGTTGATTGGCCGTGACTGGTATGTGCTGAGCGACTGGAATTTGACGGATGATGGTCATTGTACCAACTGTGGTACGCTATGCGCGGGTGTGTTTGACGGACCAGCAGGCGACTGGGGCTCAAGGCGGTTGCCGGTTCGCCTCAGTGAAATGGCATAAAATTTCATTGAGCATATATTCTTATGCGGTTAATACAAAATAAAAAATATGACTGGAGATTTACAGGTGATGAGGCAGTTCAGAAGGATATCATTTATCTTGTGTTTGATTCCTGCGCCACTCTTGGCGAAAGAGGCGAACCCGGCAGATGATGGCTGGGGTGGTTCGGCAGAACTGGGTCTGATTACAACCCGTGGTAATACCGAGACATCATCGAGCAATGCCAGGCTGACAATTAACTATAAAACTGCACCCTGGACGCACCAGCTAAATATGGAGTTATTACGAGCAGAGGACAGCGGCGTCAAAACCGCTGATCGATCAGAAGCCAGATATCGTGCCAAGTACCAGTTCAGCGCGCGTGGCTATTACTTTGGTTCACTCCGCTACGAAGATGACCCTTTCGCCGGTTATGATCAACGCACCACTGAAGTTATTGGATACGGGCGAAACCTGTCAGAAGGCAAAATTTTTAACATGGATCTGGAACTTGGTGTTGGTGGCAGGCAGACAGAATTTACTGATAACAGAGATGTGGATGAAACAATTTACCGAATTGCCACTAGTTTAAAATGGCAAATCAGTGAAACCAGTTCTTTGATCGAGGAGTTGTCGGTTGAAAGTGGTGATGAGAATACCGTGACAGAATCGACTACCGAGTTAAAAGTAAAAATTAATAGTTCTTTAGCAATGAAAGCGACACTCAAGATTAAAGACAATAGTGACGTTCCGGTGGGAACAAAAAATACAGATACCACCACATCGGTTACACTGGTATACGATTTCTAGGTCACAATGTCACAAGAAATAATCAGAATCGGTATTGTTACCGTGTCAGATCGCGCCAGTCGAGGTGAGTATGAAGACCTCGGTGGTCCCGCCATCAGGGAGTGGCTCGCACAAGCCTTGCTCTCTGAATGGCAAGCTGTCAGCAGGGTGATATCGGATGAGCAAACCACTATCGAGTCCACCCTGGTTGAACTGGCAGATCAGGAGCAATGCTGCCTTATCGTTACAACCGGCGGTACCGGACCGGCACCGCGTGATGTAACACCCGAAGCAACCGAGGCCGTTTGCCAGAAAATACTAGACGGGTTTGGTGAGCAAATGCGTGCCGTATCATTGCAATACGTGCCGACCGCCATCCTGTCACGTCAAATCGCAGGTATTCGTGGCAAGTCACTCATCGTCAACCTGCCGGGTAAACCCTCGGCAATTGCCGATTGCCTGAATGCCGTGTTTCCGGCTATTCCCTATTGCATTGATCTTATAGAAGGGCCGTACCTGGAAACAGACGAATCAGTGATTAGCGCATTCCGGCCCAAGCACGCCAAAAAATCAGCCTGAGATGACAGGCAGGCAAAAACGAACATTGCGGCAGTGGATACAGGACGCAGCAACGCAGCTAGATGCCGCCGGTCTGTTCTTTGGGCACGGTACCGACAATGCACTCGATGAATCCGTCTATCTTTTGAGCCATGCTTTAAAAACCGATTTTGATTTCAAGGCTTTTAACCTCGATGCACCCTTGTCATCGGCGCAGGAAGACGCGGTCATGGATATCATCAAGCAGCGTATCGAAACACGACAGCCTGCTGCCTATATAACGCACGAAGCCTGGTTTGCCGGGTATCCTTTTTATGTAGACAGCCATGTATTGGTGCCACGCTCGCCGTTGGCCGAATTGATTGAAGAACACTTCCAGCCCTGGATTGCAGAGGACAAGATAAGCAATATCCTGGAACTGGGCACCGGCAGTGGCTGTATTGCCATTGCCTGTGCGTTACATATGCAACAAACGCTGGTGGACGCCTGCGATATCGATCAGGCGGCAATCGAGGTTGCGCGCAAAAACGTTGCAAAATATGCACTGGAGCAAAGGGTCTCACTCTACCAGTCAGACCTGTTCCGCGATTTGCCGCAAAAAAAATATGATATCATTATTACTAATCCACCCTATGTCGGGCAGGCAGAATTCGATAACTTGCCAGAAGAGTACACGCATGAGCCATCATTAGGCCTGGTGGCAGGTGAGGATGGTCTGGATTGTGTGCGTATCATACTCAGGGAAGCGATCCATTACCTGCAACCACATGGCATACTGATCGTTGAAGTGGGTAATAGCCAGCGAGCTGTGGAGCAAGCATACCCGGATGTGCCGTTTACATGGCTCGAATTTGAGCATGGTGGCGAAGGTGTTTTTTTACTGGATGCCAGTCAATTAACACAATATTCGGATCAATTTATAGATTGAAAAAGAAGAACAAGCATGTCAGGAAACAGCATTGGAAAATTATTCACTGTGACCAGCTTTGGTGAGAGTCATGGTCCCGCGATTGGTTGTGTCGTTGACGGGTGCCCGCCAGGTCTTGAATTGTGTGAAGCTGACATGCAACACGATCTGGATAGACGCAAACCTGGCAAGACACGTCATACCACGCAACGACGTGAGTCAGATGAAGTGCAAATTCTCTCCGGTGTTTTTGAAGGTAAAACAACCGGCACACCTATCGGTCTGATTATTCATAACACGGATCAGCGTTCCAAGGATTATTCAAACATAATGGACCGCTTTCGTCCGGGCCACGCCGATTACACTTACCTGCAAAAATACGGTGTACGCGATTATCGTGGTGGTGGTCGTTCCTCGGCGCGCGAGACAGCGATGCGCGTTGCCGCCGGCGCTATCGCAAAAAAATATCTTAAAGAACGTTATGGCATCGTGATTCGTGGCTATATGCAACAGCTCGGTCCAATCACGCCTGACAAGTTTGACTGGAATGAAGTCGAAAACAATCCTTTCTTTTTCCCAGATGCAGATAGAGTGAGTGAACTGGAAGCCTACATGGATGCATTACGCAAGGAAGGTAATTCAATCGGTGCACGTATTAACGTGGTGGCCACCGGAATATCTCCCGGCCTGGGTGAACCGATCTTTGACAGACTGGATGCAGACATCGCCCACGCCATGATGAGTATCAATGCGGTCAAAGGTGTTGAACTGGGCGCTGGTTTTAAATGTGTCGAACAAAAAGGCACAGAGCATCGCGATGAAATGACGCCAAATGGTTTTGCCAGCAACAATGCCGGCGGTGTATTGGGTGGTATTTCCTCTGGGCAGGATATAGTTGTCAGTATTGCGCTTAAACCAACCTCAAGTATTCGCCTTCCCGGCGAAAGCGTAAATGTCAAAGGTGAAACGGCTGAAGTGGTTACCAAGGGTCGACATGATCCCTGTGTCGGTATTCGTGCCACGCCCATTGCCGAGGCAATGCTTGCCATTACACTTATGGATCACGTGTTACGTCATCGTGCCCAGAATATGGATGTAAAATCTGAAACACCTGTTATTCCTGCCAGCAAGGACTGACATTTTCAATGTCTGATAACTCCAGCAATACGCCATACTGGCGCTTGTCGGGTTTCTATTTCTTTTACTTTGCCAGCCTCGGCGCGATTGTTCCTTACTGGAATCTTTACCTGAAAGAGCTGGATTACACAGCCAGCCAAACCGGCATCCTGATCGGTATTCTCATGGCGACCAAGATAATTGCACCAAACATCTGGGGCTGGATTGCCGATCATACTGGCAAGCGCATGACCATAGTGCGTATCGGGTGTTTTATCGCGGCTATTACTTATGCCGGCATCCTGTACGACCAACAATTCTGGTGGTTGGTACTCGTTATCCTGGTGTTCAGTTTCTTCTGGAATGCAGCATTGCCCCAATTTGAAGCAACGACATTTAATCACCTTGGTGATCGTGAGCAACACTACAGCGGTATCCGTTTATGGGGTTCGATTGGATTCGTGATCGCGGTACTTATATTGGGTTACGTCTTCGAAGCAGTATCAATTTTACAATTACCGGTTTTTGTGCTGGTACTGCTTGCCGCTATCTGGCTGGTGAGTTTGCTGGTGCCGGAGAGGGCATCCGGGCATTTGCCGATGGATCATCAGCCATTATCAAAAGTGCTGGCGCGACCTGCCGTGGCAGGCTTGTTGCTGTCGTGTTTTTGTATGCAAGCTAGCCATGGCCCTTACTATGCGATTTATTCCCGCTACATGGAGAGTTTTGGTTACAGCGTTTCGAATATTGGTTGGCTGTGGGCATTGGGTGTGGGTGCCGAAGTACTGGTGTTTATATACATGTTCAAGGTGTTCAGGCATGTGAGTTTGCGTCACCTGTTACTTGTCAGCCTGCTGTTGGCCACACTTCGCTGGTTGTTAATTGCAATTGTGCCTGATGTGTTGTCAATCATGTTGTTTGCCCAGTTACTGCATGCCGCCACTTTTGGTGTCTATCATGCCGCCGCAATCAGGTTGATCCACCAGATGTTTACTGGTCGGCACCAGGGCAAGGGGCAGGCGTTGTATAGCAGTCTCAGTTTTGGTGCGGGTGGTGCGATTGGCAGCTTGTACAGCGGCTTTGCCTGGGATTACCTGGGTAAATCTTCGGTGTTTTTTATTTCGGTCGCGTTTAGCATTCTGGGTTTTATCATTGCCTACACTTACATAAAACCCGACAAGGCAACCACGGGTTGAACTTTGCAGTCGACCTGACATCTATGTGAGAGAAACTGCGTATAGCATAGTGTGAGCAACAAGGTGCGTAAGACAATGCACAAAACACAACAGGACGTCACGATTATTGGCGGCGGCATATCCGGTGCAGCGCTGCTCTATCTTCTTTCCCGTTATACCGATCTGAAAAATATTAGTCTGCTGGAGAAATGTGCCACCATTGCAGCGCTCAATACACATGGGCGTAATAACAGCCAGACACTGCACTGTGGCGACATCGAAACAAACTATTCTCTGGAGAAGGCCATCAAGGTCAAGCAAGGTGCTGCCATGGTGGTCAACTACGCCAGGGGACTAGCCGGACGCGAACATATTCTTTACAAGTATTCCAAGATGGTGCTGGCGGTAGGAGAGCACGAGTGCGACGCATTGGAGGCCCGCTATAAGTCATTTAGTCCGCATTTCGAGAAAATGCAATTCTGGGAGGCGGACGGTATTAGCCGAATCGAACCGAACGTGGTTTGGGGGAGAACAGAGCGTATCGTGGCACTTGGGGTCGAAGATGACTATACGGCAGTCAATTTTCACGCCCTGGCTGATTCATTTGTCGCACAGGCCCGCCAGCAATCGAAAACATCGATTAACGTACATCTTGCAACGAAGGTATCAGAAATACGTCCACACGATACTGGATACGAAGTGGTAACCAACAAGGGGACTATACATTCTCGAATGGTTGTCGTTTCAGCAGGTGGTCATAGCCTGTTATTCGCGCAACGCATGGGGTATGGCAAACAATACGCTTGCTTGCCGGTAGCGGGCAGTTTTTATTATGCGCCAGATGTCTTACGCGGCAAGGTGTATACGCTGCAAAATGACAAGTTACCGTTTGCCGCCATTCATGGCGATCCGGATCTCTTGATACGCGGCAAAACCCGTTTTGGACCAACGGCGCTGATTCTGCCCATGCTTGAGCGACATAATTTCAAAACTATTCCTGACTTCCTGCGTGTCTTTCATCTTGATAAAGATGTATTAAAGGTGATGTGGGATTTGTTCAAAGTGAAAGATATCCGCAATTATATGGTTAAGAATTTTTTGTTTGAAGTGCCCTATGTACGACAACGATTATTTTTAAAGGATGCACGCAAGATTGTGCCCACATTACAATTGCAGGATTTGAGCTTTGCCAAAGGTATCGGTGGTATTCGTCCCGTGATGATCGACAAGCAAAACCGGCGCTTGCATCTGGGTGAAGCCAAGATAAATCCAGGCAATGGATTGATTTTCAACATGACCCCGTCACCGGGTGCAACCAGCTGTCTGCAAAATGGGGAGCAGGACATGCGCAGTATTGTTGATTACCTGGGATGCCATATCGACGAGCAAAAATTCAATCGTGAACTAAAAGAATAAACAGGTTTTAAATCTGTTACTGGTTAGGTTACGCTTGCTTGAAGTATGTGTTGCATTACCTGTGCTGCATTACTCAGTGTCCGTGCGCTGTGCGTGACAATACCCAATTCTCTTTTAAGTTTTAATCGCTGTGTTGGTATTGCACGAATGTCTTTATCGAGCATACTGTCAGGTAACACGCTCCAGCCGAGTCCAACACTGACCAGCATCTTGATGGTTTCCAGGTAGTTACTGGATAAGCTTATGTTCACCTTGATGTGCTGTTGATCAAAGGCCTGCTCGATAATTTCACGCGTAAACGTGCCACGTGCCGGCAACACCGCCTTGTGTTCTGCCAATTGTTTGAGTGTGAGTTGTTTGCTCTTGTATAGTGGGTGTGCCTTACCTACGATAACGGACATCGGATCAGGCCAGATTAAACGGGTTTGTAGTTTTACAGAATGTTGCAAGGGCAGGGTTACGATTCCCATCTCAAGTTCACCGTGTTCAACAGCGCGACAGGCTTCCTCGGAATCCATGAAATGGATATCCAGTTCAACCTCGGGATAATCCCTGGTGAATGCACGTAACACCGGCGGCAATCGATGCAAGCCGATATGATGGCTGGTACCAATGCTTAACAGTCCACTGACTTCTTCGCTGAGGTTCTTGATCGCGCGACGGCTGTCCTCAACCTCCAACAGGATTTTCTGCGCGCGTGGTAATAGTGCCTTGCCTGCCTCGGTCAGTGTGACGTGTCGGCCGATGCGATCGAACAATTCAACATCCAGCTCCTGTTCGAGTGTGGCAATGCGCTTGCTGATGGCGGGTTGTGTCAGGAAAAGGATTTCAGAGGCTGCGGAGAAGGAGCCCTGTTCGGCGACACTGATGAAGGCCTTGAGGTTGGCAAAATCCATGATTAAATATTCCAAAAAGTAATAGTTAATATAAAAATAATGAATTTGAGTAATAATAGCAAGGCGACTAGTATTTCATCAATACAACCAGAGACAGGCACATGGCAGGTAGAACCTTATACGACAAACTTTGGGAAGCACACGAAGTGCGCGATAACCGTGACGGTACCTCACTGATTTATATCGATCGGCACCTGGTCCACGAGGTAACGTCACCGCAGGCATTTGAAGGGTTGCGCATCGCTGGTCGCAAACCCTGGCGTGTGGATGCCAACCTGGCTGTGCCAGATCACAACGTACCGACCACCGATCGCGACAAAGGTATCGCTGACGAGGTCTCGCGCACCCAGGTCGAAACCCTGGACCAAAACTGTGCGGATTTTGGCATCACTGAGTTCAGTATGAACGATATTCGCCAGGGCATTGTGCATGTCATTGGTCCCGAGCAGGGCGCGACCTTGCCTGGCATGACGGTAGTGTGTGGTGATTCGCATACTTCGACCCATGGCGCCTTTGGTGCGTTGGCCTTTGGGATTGGCACTTCCGAAGTGGAACACGTACTGGCGACCCAGTGCCTGATCCAGAAAAAATCCAGGACAATGCTGGTGCGTGTCGACGGCCAGGTAGCAGAAGGAGTGACGGCAAAAGATATCGTGTTGGCGATCATTGGCCATATCGGGACCGCGGGTGGTACCGGTTACGCGGTTGAATTTGGCGGCGATGCAATTCGAGCATTGTCCATGGAAGGCCGCATGACTTTGTGCAACATGGCCATTGAAGCCGGGGCCCGTGCCGGTATGGTGGCAGTGGATGACAAGACGATTCAGTATGTTAAAGGCCGTCCTTATGCACCGAGCGGTGAATTGTGGGACATGGCCGTGGCTGACTGGAAGAACCTGGTCAGTGATGAGGATGCCGAGTTTGATAACGTGGTCATCCTGGATGCCGCGAGCATTCAACCCCAGGTGACCTGGGGCACGTCACCTGAAATGGTGGTGGGTGTGGATGCCCGTATTCCCGATCCGGCAAGTTTTACTGATCCAGTCAAACAGGAAGGTGCAAGGGCAGCCTTAAAATATATGGGGCTGGAAGCAAACACGCCCATAACTGAAATCAAACCAGACAAGGTATTCATTGGTTCGTGTACCAATTCACGCATTGAAGACTTGCGGGCCGCGGCGGCCATTGCAAAAGGTAGAAAAGTGGCAGGCACTATTAAACTGGCCATGGTTGTACCGGGCTCTGGCCTGGTAAAACAACAGGCAGAAAAAGAAGGGCTGGACAAAATTTTTATTGAAGCCGGTTTTGAATGGCGTGAACCGGGTTGTTCCATGTGTCTTGCCATGAATGCCGATCGCCTTGAACCGGGTGAGCGTTGTGCCTCTACCTCGAATCGGAATTTCGAAGGTCGTCAGGGGCAGGGTGGTAGAACACATTTGGTCAGTCCGGCCATGGCAGCCGCGGCGGCAGTGACTGGTCATTTTATTGATTTGCGTGAACTGGCCTGATATTGGGCCATGCTGATCGTTTGTTAGAGAGAGTGCAATGAAAAAATTTACAACAATGACAGCCATCGCAGCGCCGATGGATCGTGCCAACGTCGATACCGACGCGATTATTCCCANNTTTGTATTGAACCAGTCGCGTTACCAGGATGCAGAAATTCTGCTGGCACGCGAAAATTTCGGTTGTGGTTCTTCGCGTGAACACGCACCCTGGGCGCTGGAGGATGACGGTTTTCGAGTTATTATCGCGCCCAGCTTCGCGGATATCTTCTTTAATAACTGTTTTAAAAATGGCATTCTGCCAATTGTGCTTGATGCTGCGATCGTCGATGAGCTTTTTCAGGATGTTTATGCAAATGAAGGCTACCAACTTACGGTGAACCTTGAAGAACAAACTATCACAAAGCCGGATGGAACAAAATTCGGTTTCGAGGTGGATGCGTTTCGCAAGCATTGCCTGATTAATGGGCTGGATGATATCGGCCTGACCATGCAGCAAGTTGACGACATTAAAGCCTACGAGGAAAAGCGTAGACAGACTGCGCCTTGGCTTTTCAGATAGTAGCGTTTTTGAATTAAACAACAATAGAGAACAAACATCATGACACAAAACATTCTGGTGCTCCCGGGCGATGGTATAGGCCAGGAAATTATTGGCGAGGCGTTAAAGGTATTAAGAACCCTCAAGGCAGATTATGGCCTGGATGTCGAGATGGAAGAAGCGCTGGTTGGTGGTACCGCCTATGATGAAAAAGGTTCACCACTTCCGGATGATACGCTTGCACTTGCAAAAGATGCTGACGCGGTTTTACTTGGCGCCGTGGGAGGACACAAGTGGGAATCGTTACCGATTGCAGTCAGGCCTGAAAAAGGCTTGTTAGGATTGCGTTCGGAACTGGGCCTGTTTGCAAACCTGCGGCCTGCGATTCTTTACCCGCAACTTGCCGATGCCTCGACACTAAAACCGGAAATCGTGTCTGGCCTGGATATCATGATCGTGCGTGAATTAACGGGTGGTATCTATTTTGGTCAGCCGCGTGGTGTGCGCGAGCTGGAAAATGGTGAACGTGAAGGTTTTAACACGCTTGTCTACAAGGAATCCGAAGTTGAGCGCATTGCCAAGGTGGCGTTTGATATCGCGCGTAAGCGAAACAATCGAGTCTGCTCGGTCGACAAGGCAAATGTGCTTGAATGCACCGAACTGTGGCGTGACGTTGTGACACAAACGCATAGCAGTTTTTCCGACGTGCAGTTGAGTCATATGTATGTCGACAATGCCGCGATGCAGCTGGTGCGCGCACCCAAACAGTTTGATGTCATCGTTACAACTAACATGTTTGGTGACATCCTTTCAGATTGTGCCGCGATGTTGACCGGATCGATCGGGATGCTGCCCTCTGCATCATTAAATGAAACCGGTCAGGGTATGTATGAACCCATACATGGTTCGGCACCGGACATAGCTGGGCAAAACAAGGCTAACCCGTTGGCAACCATTTTGTCTGTTTCGATGATGCTGCGTTATACGCTGAATGAGCCGGATATGGCAGAACATATAGACAGGTCAGTGAGCGCGGTTCTGGATGACGGGCTGCGGACCGAGGATATTTACAGTGACGGCATGCAAAAAGTGAGCACCATTGAGATGGGTGATGCCGTAGTTGCAAAACTAAAAGAATTAAATAATTAAGTTAAGAGGAAAGTAAGAATGAAACGTGTTGGTTTAATCGGTTGGCGTGGCATGGTCGGCTCCGTGTTAATGCAACGTATGCAACAGGAGAAAGATTTTGATGTGATCGAACCGGTTTTCTTTACCACCTCACAGACTGGTCAACCTGGCCCCGATGTCGGTAAAGATGTGCCGCCTTTGAAGGATGCAAAAAACATTGATGAACTCAAGGCGATGGATATCATCATTACTTGCCAGGGCGGTGATTATACCAAGGAAGTTTATCCGCAATTGCGCAAGGCAGGCTGGCAAGGTTTCTGGATTGATGCCGCATCGTCATTACGTATGGCAGACGACAGTATCATTGTTCTTGATCCGGTGAATCTCGATGTCATCAAAAAGGGTATCGGCAATGGTGTTAAAACCTATGTTGGTGGTAACTGTACCGTTAGCCTGATGTTGATGGCCATTGGTGGTCTGTTTGAACAGGATCTGGTTGAGTGGATTACGCCAATGACCTACCAGGCCGCATCCGGTGCAGGAGCGCAAAACATGCGTGAACTGATTCGCCAGATGGGTTCGATTCATGACGATGCCAAAACTTTGCTGGATGATCCGGCAACGGCGATTCTGAAAATCGATCAAAAGATTACCGATTTTATTCGTGGCGCCAGTTATCCATTGGAGCACTGGCCGGTGCCCCTTGCCGCGAGCCTGATTCCGTGGATTGATGTTCAGTTAGATTCGGGACAGAGTAAAGAAGAATGGAAAGCACAGGTCGAGACCAACAAGATTCTTGGTCGCAGCGACAACCCCGTGCCTATTGATGGTCTGTGTGTACGTATTGGCGCGATGCGATGTCATTCACAGGCATTGACCATCAAACTTAAAAAGGATGTCCCGCTCAACGAAATCGAGGACATGCTGGCAAGGGCCAA
>DJMK01000034.1 GCA_002436485.1 Proteobacteria bacterium UBA6492 | reverse complement strand
GAAATCCATCCCGGTGCCACCATCGGCCGGCGTTTTTTTATCGACCATGGTATGGGGGTGGTGATCGGCGAAACCGCCGAGATCGGCGATGACTGCACTCTCTATCACGGTGTCACACTGGGTGGTACAAGCTGGGACAAGGGCAAGCGACATCCCACACTGGCCAATAACGTTGTGGTTGGGGCGGGCGCGAAGGTGCTCGGTCCGATACAGCTGGGTGAGAATTCACGGGTCGGTTCGAATGCAGTGGTCGTGAAGGATGTACCTAGTGATGCTACCGTGGTCGGTATTCCGGGTCGTGTTGTGCGGGCCAGCAATGACAAGCATGTCCATGAGGCCAAGCGAGCCGCCTTTGCAGAAAAAATCGGATTTGATGCCTACGGAACCAGTCAGGATATGCCTGATCCGGTAGCGAATGCCATCGAAGCCCTGTTGGACCACGTACATGCCATGGACCAGCAGATGGAAAACATGTGCAAATCCCTCAAAACGCTCGGTATGGAGATGGACGAGGTCAAATTACCCGACCTTGGCCCCTGCAATATCAGTAGCCAGGAACCAGAAAATTCTCTTCTGGATCAAGAATCCAAAGAAAAACAGTAAGTTAGAAAATCTCGACGAATAACTTGCGGAAAGAAAATACTTGACTAGAACAGTCAGGTAAGAGTAAGATTCACACGCTTATCGGTAAATCATAGATTACTAAATTACGTAGGATATCGCAATGAGACTGACTACTAAAGGACGCTACGCCGTCACAGCTATGCTGGACCTGGCCCTGCACTACGAGGATGGCCCGATTACTCTGGCTGACATCTCATCACGGCAGGGGATTTCACTTTCATATCTTGAGCAGTTATTTGCCAAGCTGCGTCGCCAGGGTCTTGTGGACAGTACCCGTGGACCGGGTGGTGGATATCGTCTTAGCCGTTCGCCCAAAGAAATTCCGGTCGCGAATGTTATCACCGCGGTTGATGAAAACATCGAAACGACCCGTTGTGGTGGCCTTGGTAACTGCCAGAACG
The DNA here is from genome assembly GCA_002436485.1 of Proteobacteria bacterium UBA6492. Lineage (GTDB taxonomy): Bacteria > Pseudomonadota > Gammaproteobacteria > UBA6429 > Thiohalophilaceae > UBA6492. Next base: position 8,652 of record DJMK01000034.1, on the reverse strand, counting down.
ATGACATGTGCCTCACCCATGAACTATGGGCAGAGCTAAGTGAACGTATTTACAACTTCCTTAGCGAAATCAGCCTGGGTGACCTTGTTGAACGCGAAGAAATTCTGGAAGTGGCCGCTCGCCAGGAACGCAACAAGAACAGCATTAATATCGACGACCTGAAACAGTCTGCCGCTGTTTCCTGATAACCAGCCCCGCCAACTGTGCTGTGTGTGAAAGGTGATAAATTTACCTGTCCTACGCTTGTTGGCTTATGGTGAAATAAGTTACGGAGATAGATGAGGAAGCATGAAGACACCAATCTACTTTGACTACTCTGCCACAACACCGGTTGATCCGCGTGTTGCTAAAAAAATGTGTGATTGCCTGACCCTGGAAGGGAATTTTGGTAATCCCGCTTCACGTTCTCACCAGTATGGTTGGGATGCAGAGAAACTGATTGATGAAGCACGTGCCAACGTTGCTGCGCTGGTGAATGCCGACCCCAAGGAAATTGTGTTTACCTCCGGGGCAACAGAGTCGGACAACCTTGCCATCAAGGGTGTAGCCCATTTTTACCACAAGAACGGTAAACATATTATTACCTGCAAAACCGAGCACAAGGCAGTACTCGATACCTGTCGACAGCTCGAACGCGAAGGATATGAGGTGACTTACCTTGATCCAAAAGCAGACGGCTTGGTTGACCTGGAAAAACTGAAAGAAGCCATCCGTCCGGATACGATTCTGGTTTCCATCATGCATGTGAATAACGAGATTGGTGTCATTCAGGATATCAAGGCCATCGGTGAAATTACACGCGAGCACAAAATCTTGTTTCACGTAGACGCTGCACAAAGTGCTGGCAAGGTGCCAATCGATCTGCAGGACATGAAAGTCGATCTGATGTCCTTCTCGGCACACAAGATTTATGGTCCCAAAGGTGTGGGTGCACTTTACGTTCGCCGCAAACCACGCGTACGTATCGAAGCACAGATGCATGGTGGTGGTCATGAGCGTGGCATGCGTTCCGGCACCCTGGCAACACATCAGCTAGTTGGTCTTGGCGAAGCTTTTCGCCTGGCGAAAGAAGAAATGGCCGCCGATAACGAGCGGATTCGTATGTTGCGCGATCGCCTTATCAAGGGGTTGGAATCGATTGAAGAAATCTATATCAATGGTGACATGGAGCAACGTGTCCCCCACAACCTGAATGTCAGTTTTAACTATGTCGAGGGTGAATCCCTGATCATGGCGCTGAAGGACCTGGCGGTATCTTCCGGTTCTGCCTGTACCTCGGCATCACTGGAACCTTCTTATGTACTGCGCGCACTGGGACGTTCCGATGAGCTGGCACACAGTTCAATCCGTTTTTCGTTCGGTCGTTTTACCACGGAAGAAGAAGTGGACTTTGCGATCGAAGATATACGCAAAAATATTGGCAAATTACGTGAGTTGTCGCCGCTGTGGGAGATGTATAAAGAAGGCATCGACCTGAACAGCATTGAATGGGCTGCCCATTAACTCGTTAACTTTTGTAAGAGGTATAAACCATGGCATACAGTAATAAGGTAATTGACCACTACGAGAATCCTCGCAACGTTGGTGCAATGGACAAGGAAGACGTCGATGTTGGTACCGGTATGGTTGGTGCGCCTGCCTGCGGTGATGTTATGCGACTGCAAATCAAGGTTAGCGATGCTGGCGTTATTGAGGACGCCAAGTTCAAGACATATGGCTGTGGTTCAGCGATTGCATCCAGTTCTTTGTTGACCGAATGGGTCAAGGGTAAAACCTTGGAAGAAGCATCTCAAATTAAAAACTCCCAGATCGCAGAGGAGCTGGAACTTCCGCCAGTGAAAGTGCATTGTTCCGTGTTGGCCGAGGATGCTATCAAGGCTGCGATCAATGATTACAAGTCAAAGCAAGGCTCCACCAAGGAAGCTAAAAGCGCGTAAGGTTCCATGGCTGTTACCCTGACAGAAACAGCGGCGAAGCGCGTCAAGGATTTCCTCGCCAATCGTGGCAAAGGGGAAGGTTTGCGTCTTGGGGTCAAAACCACCGGGTGTTCTGGTATGGCTTACGTGCTGGAATTTTCTGATGGCGCAGATGAGGGTGACGAAGTTTTTGAATCCCAGGGTGTGAAGATCTATATCGATGCTAAAAGCCTTGTTTATATCGACGGCACTGAACTTGACTACACAAAGGAAGGTTTAAACGAGGGTTTCAAGTTCAATAACCCGAACGAAAAAGATACCTGCGGTTGCGGCGAGAGTTTTACTGTTTAACGACAGATCATGAGCACGGATCTGTCAAAAAATTATTTTGAATTGTTCGGGTTGCCTGTCAGTTTTGAGCTGGATGGCGCTGCCCTGTCGGAGAAGTACCGCGAGTTACAAAAGACCGTCCATCCGGACAAGTTTGCCAATGCAAGCGATCGTGATAGACGGCTCGCTGTACAACAGGCAGCACGCATTAACGAAGCGTTTCATACCCTCAAGTCCCCCCTGAAAAGAGCCCGCTACATACTGGAACTCAGGGGTATTGTGTTTGATGATCAACATGCCACATCCTTCGAGCCAGACTTTCTGATGGAGCAGATGGAGTTACGCGAGACTCTTGGCGGAATCAGGCAACAACCTGATGCAATGTCCAGCCTCGGCGTACTGATGCAGGAAGTTGAATCGAAAATCAGCGACATGATCGGGACACTGGGCAGTTTGATTGCGCAGGATGATCTGGATCAAGCCATGTCACAAATCCATAAGTTACAGTTTATGGAAAAGTTACTCAATGAGTGTGAAGCAATGGAAGAGGAGCTGGTCGATCTCGTTTAGCGAGAAAATACCGACAGTAAAAAATAATGGCGTTATTACAGATCAGTGAACCTGGCCAGTCTACCAAGCCGCATGAACATCGACTCGCAGTAGGTATCGATCTTGGCACCACTAATTCACTCGTTGCAACCGTGCGCAGTGGTGTGGCGGACACGTTGCCTGATGATAAAGACGATCACATCTTACCTTCGGTGGTGCATTACCTGGCTGATGGCGAACCGCTTGTCGGAAGTGAGGCAAAGAAACACGCCACCACTGATCCGCTAAACACGATTTCTTCCATCAAGCGATTGATGGGGCGTGGTGTGCTGGATTTGAAACATATTGGCACACGGCTACCCTATGAATTTGCTGAATCTGATTCGTCTGTGCCACGCATCAAGACAGCAGCAGGCGAGAAAAGTCCTGTCGAAGTTTCGGCCGATATTCTACGTGTACTAAAAGATCGTGCAGAACGCACGTTAGGTGACGAGTTAAATGGCGCTGTTATCACCGTGCCAGCCTATTTTGATGACGCACAGCGACAGGCAACCAAGGATGCTGCCAAGCTTGCCGGAATGCATGTGATGCGCCTGTTAAATGAACCCACGGCCGCTGCTGTGGCGTATGGCCTGGACCAGGGTGGTGAAGGAGTCATTGCCGTTTATGATTTAGGCGGCGGTACATTTGATATCTCTATTCTGCGTTTAAACAGGGGCGTTTTCGAGGTGATGTCCACGGCAGGCGATACTGCACTTGGTGGAGATGATTTTGATCATGCCATTGCTAAGTGGATCATGCAGCAGGCAAAGATTTCAGATGATGCTGGTCACCATCAGCTACGACGCCTGTTGCGCGATGCCTGTGCCGCAAAAGAGGCATTGACCAGCGCTGATACCGCTGAGCTAAAAATTGAACTTGAAAATGGAGAGTACTGGGAAGGAGTTCTGTCTAAAGAAATCTTTAATCAGCTGGTTGATCCGCTGATACAAAAAACCATTATTACCTCACGTCGAGCTTTGCGTGACGCAAAAGTCACAGCTGACGAGGTTGAGGCGGTTGTCATGGTTGGCGGCTCGACCAGGGTGCCACGAGTACGCGAAAAAATCGGGGAGTTTTTCGGCAAGCAACCGCTGGTCAATATTGATCCTGACAAAGTCGTGGCCATTGGCGCAGCCATACAGGCAGATGTTCTGGTAGGCAACAAACCGGATGATGAGTTGTTGTTGCTGGATGTGATTCCGTTATCGCTTGGTCTTGAAACCATGGGTAACCTGGTAGAGAAGATCATTCCACGCAATACGACCATTCCTGTCGCGCGGGCACAGGATTTTACTACCTTCAAGGATGGCCAGACCGCCATGACGATACACGTAGTGCAAGGTGAACGTGAGCTAGTCAGTGATTGTCGTTCACTTGGCAAGTTTACCTTACATGAAATACCACCGATGGTAGCGGGTGCAGCACGAATTCGGGTGACCTTTCAGGTTGATGCCGATGGTTTATTATCGGTAATGGCTCGCGAAGAGACGACTGGAGTTGAAAGTGGTATCCAGATCAAACCTTCGTATGGCCTGACTGATAGCGAAATCGAAAACATGTTGCGTGATTCCATTACTTATGCGGAGGAAGATGTCGCTGCACGCAATTTGCGTGAGCAGCAGGTTGAAGCGGACCGTGTTATCGAGGCAATCCAGGTGGCAATGCAACAGGATGGACAATTGCTCAGCGAGCAGGAACGCACCGGGATAGACTCAGCGGTCGAAAGACTGGCAAACGTCCGTAATGGCAACGATCACAATCTTATCAAGCAAACAATAGATGAAGTAAATAACCTGACAACGGAATTCGCGGCGCGTCGTATGGACCAGTCAATCAAAAAAGCCTTGTCAGGACAAAATGTAAACGAGATTTGATTATGACGAAGATAATATTTTTGCCACATGAAGAAATTTGCCCCGAGGGTGCGATGTTTGAAGTAGACCCCGGCATTAGTATCTGTGATGCAGCGCAACAGCATGGTATTGAGATCGAACATGCCTGCGAAAAATCATGCGCCTGCACAACATGCCATGTATACGTGCGTGAAGGTTTCGATTCACTGCACGAATCAACTGAAGAAGAGGATGACCTGCTGGATAAGGCATGGGGCCTGGATCCAGACTCACGTTTATCCTGCCAGGCAATTGTCGGCGATGAGGACCTGGTGATCGAGATTCCGAAATACACTATCAATATGGTTTCCGAAAACCATTGAGCATGTGACTTGCTTAACAGGGCATACTATTACCACCGAGGAGAAGATAGCCATGGGGTTGAAGTGGACAGATACACTGGAAATCGCGATTCAGCTCGATGAAGCGCATCCGGAAACGGATCCAAAAACGATTAATTTTGTTGATTTACTTAACTGGGTCATGGCGCTCGATGAATTTGATGACGATCCAGCACATTGCGGTGAGCGAATCCTGGAAGCGATTCAGATGGCCTGGCTTGAAGAGCGGGAATAGCTCGATTACTGGCGAAATAGTGGCCTGAACAGGGCCCGGAACATTGCCGTAGCAGCCGTTGAGCGGCTACAATTCATCCCATATATAGCTATTGATCTGTGATGTTGGCCCGCGTATTCCCGCGGGTTTATGTTATTGTTTCTATTGAAAAATTTGGAGTGTTGCATGGCAACTGAGCGTACAATTTCCATTATCAAGCCGGATGCGGTAGCCAAGAACGTAATTGGCGAGATATACAGCCGTTTTGAAAAGGCTGGTCTGCAGATTATTGCCGCCAGGATGATGCATTTGTCCAAGGAACAGGCGGGTGAGTTTTATGCTGTTCACAAGGAACGGCCATTCTACGGCGAATTGATTGACTACATGACCTCCGGCCCAATCATGGTGCAGGTACTGGAGGGTGAAAATGCCATCGCTAAAAACCGGGAAGTGATGGGTGCGACCAACCCGAAAGACGCGGCACCCGGCACGATTCGCGCGGATTTTGCTACGGATATTACCGAAAATGCCGTGCATGGTTCCGACGCGCCGGAAACTGCCGCGACCGAGATCGCTTTTTTCTTTGGCGAAGATGGCATTTGTCCACGTACGCGCTAAGCGGAGTGATGGTGAAAACATCGGAAAAGACAAATCTGCTTGATCTGGACCGCCATGGTCTGGAGATGTTTTTCGCCGAAATTGGCGAGAAGTCTTTTCGTACTTCGCAAATACTCAAATGGGTTTACCAGTTTGGTGTTTGTGATTTTGATGCTATGACCAATCTCAGCAAGGCTTTGCGTGAAAAGTTAAAGGACATTGCCGAGATTCGCCTGCCTGAAATTGTCAGCGAGCATCGTTCACATGACGGTACGATTAAGTGGGTATTGCGTATCGATAACCTCAACTGCATCGAGACGGTATTCATACCTGAAGCAGAACGTGGCACATTGTGTATTTCCTCGCAGGTTGGATGTGCGCTGGATTGCGATTTTTGTTCGACGGCGCAGCAGGGTTTTAATCGTAACCTGAGCACCGGTGAAATCATTGGTCAGCTGTGGATTGCCAATCATGCAATGGGTGCAACCCCACGTGATCAGCGTCATATATCCAATGTCGTCCTGATGGGTATGGGCGAGCCGCTGTTAAATTTTGACAATGTCGTAAGCGCGATTTCACTGATGCTGGATGATGATGCCTATGGTTTGTCAAAACGGCGTGTCACACTCAGTACATCAGGCGTCGTACCTGCCCTGGATCGATTGAAGGAAATTTGTGATGTTAGCCTGGCATTATCATTACATGCGCCGGATGATGCATTACGAGACATATTGGTACCGCTAAACAAGAAATACCCAATAGCAGAAGTGATCGCTGCATGTAAACGTTATATTGATAATGGCGCATCTCGCCGTAAAGTCACGGTAGAATATGTCATGCTAGCTGGTGTTAATGATTCGGATGAGCATGCAAAAAAACTTGCCAGGCTACTGCGTAGCTTGCCATCAAAGGTGAACCTGATTCCGTTTAACCCGTTTCCGCGCACTGTATATAAAAGTTCCAGCCAGGAGCGGATTGACGCATTTCGTGAAATCCTGCTGAAAAATAACATAACAGCGATTACGCGCAAGACACGCGGTGATGATATAGACGCAGCATGTGGCCAGCTCGCGGGCCAGGTAATGGATCGGACCAAGCGTCAACAACGTAAACAAAACCAGGTGGGAGCAATATAATGCAAAAACTGCTGCTAGGCGGATTGATTATTTCCATGCTTGGTGCTTGTACTACTGAAGTAGTAATGGAGCCAGAGGACAAGGAGCGTGCTTCTGAGATTAATGCCCAACTCGGCCTTGGTTATATGCAACGAGGGCAATACAAACGTGCGCTAGGCAAGCTTGAGAAGGCAATTGATTATAATCCTGACAATGCAAACGCATATCATTACAAAGCAGAATTACATCGACGTTTGCGAGAATATGATAAGGCCGAGGACAACTTTGTAAAATCACTCGATATCGAGCCGAGCAACGCCAATACACTGAATAACTACGGAATATTCCTGTGTGATCAGGGCCGTTACGCACAGGCTATCAGCAACTTTCAAAAGATTATTGATGACCCGCTGTATCGTTACAAGGCAGATGCGCATGAAAATCTGGGCTTGTGTTCTTATCGACAGGGCAAATTGCGACAGGCGGAAGATGCGTTTCAAAGTGCACTTGCTATCAATAACAAAATGGCAAAAAGCATTCTGAAAATGGCGCAGATAACCTATGATCGTCGCGAAAAGGCCGAAGCCTACAGTTTTTACAAACGCTATATCTCACTGGCAGCGCACACTCCCGAGAGCCTGTGGCTGGGTATATTAATTGAGACAGACCGCGGCAACAAAAATTCTGTAGCCAGTTACAAGGTGCTTTTAAAAGGAAAATTCCCGGCTTCAAAGGAAGCCAAGTTGTTAAAGAAGCTGGAAGCAGAGGGAAAAATATAAAATGTCTGATGAGAATGTCTCAACAGATCAACCCGAAGAAGAATCTGTAGCAGCAAATGTAGAGCTGCCGGGCAAACGCTTGCAGGCGCAACGCGAAGATAAACGCATGACGCGCGATGAGGTGGCGAATCATTTACACCTTGATGTCAGGTTGATTGCTGCGCTGGAAGAGGATGATTACGAAAAGTTACCTGCGCCTTCCTATATATGCGGTTANNAATGTCAATATTGCCTCGAAGGTTAAGCCAGTCAGTAAGACATCTTATTCGCCTATTATCGTGTTACTGATTTTGTTGGCAGTAATTGCCGTTGGGTTCATTTTGTTTGAGGCTACAACCAGACAAAAAACAGACCAGCCAAATGATACGGTAACCGAACGGATTATTTTGCCTGGCGAAGTTGAAAACGGACAATCGGCGGAAGAAACGACAACCTATATCAACAATGAGACAGTCACTGTAAATAACCCGGCAACGGCTGCTACAGATAACGAGCCAACCGAGATAACCGAGTTCAAGAAAAACAATACTGCTACAGACGAGAAAATCACGCTCAAGCAGCCGCCTGTCGCCAGCAGCATAAAACCGAATTTACGCCTGGCGTATTCAGAGGACTCATGGACGGAAGTTGTTGATGCGGGTGGTGAGAGGTTGCTGTATCGGCTGGTNNTAATAAATAAAGCAACATGGCAAAGTCAATCCAGGCAATTCGTGGTATGAACGATATACTGCCAGCCGAGTCAGGCAGGTGGCAGCTGGTCGAGTCAACATTTCAGTCGCTTATGCAAGCCTATGGTTATGATGAAATCCGCATGCCGCTGGTCGAAATGACCGATTTGTTTAAACGCTCAATCGGTGAAGTCACCGATATTGTTGAA
>DJMK01000041.1 GCA_002436485.1 Proteobacteria bacterium UBA6492 | reverse complement strand
AGCCTGGAAATCTGGTTCGGCGATATGAATGAAGCTCAGCTCACATTCATAAGGCAACATGTCGAAAAGTTCAAACCAGTTTCACAGCACCGTATCGAGTTTCGCCGTGCCTGGCAAAAGGAACTGCGCCTGGTCATGAATAGCAGCATGCCCAGCAATGAAAAACACGCCGAGCTTGTTCGTCTGTTTAGTAAGCCCGAGGTGTACCAGTCTAAGGTTTACCGCGACAACCTGGCGTTTAACCGTGAGCAGATAATTAAGCTGATTCTTGATTTACCACTTACCAAAGAGCAGGATGAACATTTTTACAGCCATATCGATGACTACGTGATCAGTTTTCACGAACTGGCAGTAGAAATTATACAATGAGCTTGTGCAGTTCCTTCCAGATGTTTTCCAGGATAAGTGGTTGAGCGCTGGCTGTCGGGTGTACACCATCTTCCTGCATTAACATCGCATTTTCCGCGACACCTTTCAAAATATGTTTTACGAGTGGGGACTGGTGTTCTTGTGCAACATCACGATACACGTTCTGGAACTTTGTGGCATATAACATGCCTAAGTTGGGTGGTATACGGACACCGCACAGTAATACTTTCGCGCCCTGCTTTTTAACCATGCCAGTCATGCGGGAAAGATTCGTGCGAAATTCCTCGATCGACAGGCCCTGTAAACCATCGTTACCACCAAGTTCGATGATCACGATCGCAGGTTTGTGCTGTTTTAGTGCAGCAGGCAGTCGCGCAAGGCCCGAGCGCGTGGTATTACCGCTGATGCTTGCATTCACTACCTGGTATGGGTAGCCTTTTTTAGCAAGACGTTGCTGTAATAACTGCACCCAGCCGGCATGTCGTTCGATTCCATAGGCTGCGCTCAGGCTATCGCCAATAATCAGGATTACGGGTTGCCTGGCATTGCCAGTGACTGGTGTCAGCAGCAAGACAATTAGCAGGCAGGAATAAAACGGATTACGCATGAGTAGTACACCTTTTTTGCAAGCCAATAATATCAGTAAAATCCTGACAAGTGGCGACAAGCCCTTGCAAATACTTAAGACCATCAATCTTGCATTTAGTGCCGGCAGTACCAACGCGATTGTCGGTGCCTCTGGCTCGGGTAAGACCACCTTGCTTGGCTTACTGGCAGGTCTGGATTTGCCGAGTGGCGGTGATATTCATTTTGAAGGCCGTGTCATCACGCAAATTAATGAAGACCAACGNNCGATGAGCCCACCGGTAACCTTGACCTCAATACCGGCCAGCAGATCATCGACCTGTTATTTGAACTGAACAAAGAGAAACAAACCTGCCTCATCATTGCGACGCACGATCAGAAACTGGCGCAACGTTGTGGCCGCGTTATTGAAATTGCCGGTGGTGAAATTAAATCTGACACACAAAGCGCGATTGCATGAATACGCTTAAACTGGCATTGCGCTTTCTTTACCGTGACTGGAAAGCTGGTGAATTGAACCTGTTGTTGTTAGCGCTCGTGTTGTGCGTGGCCAGTATTACGACGGTTGGTTTTTTTGTTAACCGTGTTGAGCTGGCCATGAACCAGCAATCCAGTGAATTACTTGCAGCAGATTTCGTGATTGCCACCAGCAAGGCCATCGATTCGCAACGTATCAAGCAGGCTCGGCAGCTTGGCTTGTCCGTTTCAGTAGTCAGGTTGTTTCGCAGCGTGTTGGTGGCAGGGGATGCGGTTCAGTTGGTGGAAGTGAAATCTGTCGATGCGCAATATCCCCTGCGAGGCAATTTACGCCTTAGCACGCGACAGTTCGTTAGCGGAGAAAAAACCAGGGGCAAACCGGCCAGTGGTGAAGTCTGGGTAGAACCTCGTCTGTTACAGGCCATGGCGCTGGATGTCGGTGACAGCATACTGTTGGGCGCACGCCGCTTTACTATCAGTCGCGTCATTAACTATGAACCGGACCGTGGTGGAGAATTTTTTCGAATGGCACCACGCCTGATGTTAAACAGTGACGACCTGGCATCAACCAGATTGATGCAAACGGGTAGTCGCTTCAAGGAAAGGCTACTGGTTGCCGGTGAACGTCAGCAAGTTGAGCGTTATATTCGCCAGGTCAAAAAAGATCGGCAACATGGTGAAGAGCTGATTTCGGTAAGAGATGGTCGTCCCGAAATACGCTTCGCCTACGATCGCTCCGAGTTTTTTCTGAATATCATTGCGCTGATTAGCGTGTTACTGGGGGGCATTGCTACTGCGCTGGCGGCATTGCGCTATTCTCGCCGGCATATTGATACCGTGGCCATTTTGCGTACCGGCGGCCTGACTTCAACGCGCATTTTCCTGTTGTTCCTGTTTGAAATGTTATTCTTTGCCATCATCGTGATCGCCATTGGTTGCGTGATAGGCTATGTCGGACAACTGGGACTGGCCCAGGTAATGGCAAATTTGATCGTGACTGATCTGCCGCAACCGGATATGACGCCGGTTTTGGTGGGTGCCATTACCGGGCTGGTTACCCTGTTGGCATTTATAATGCCGCCATTCTGGTTGTTACGCAAGGCGCCACCGATTCGTGTCCTACGTCGTAACCAGGTGGTGCCGGTTTTCAGCTTCTTTTTCGTGATCATCTTCGTGGCAGCCATTTTCGCACTGTGGGTATGGCGACTGGGTAACGAGAATGTCACCCAGTATATTTTGTTCGGTTCACTTGGGACTATCGCTGCGTTGTATATCTCCGCGTGGTTGGCAGTTTACCTGATGAAGCCATTGCGTAACCTGATAGGCATTAGTTGGCGTTACGGCCTTGCCAACATCACACGGCGGGCCAACTTGTCTGCTATGCAAATTACCGCTTTTGGCCTGGGAATCATGTTTATTCTGCTTAATTCACTGATTCGTACCGAGCTGCTGGGAACATGGCGTAATACCTTACCAGCCGATGTTCCTAATTATTTCATGACAAATGTGCAACAGGATCAAATCGCACCGGTACAACAGTTTTTCAAGGAAAGACAAATCAATAAGCCGGAGTTTGCACCCATGACACGTGGGCGTCTCATTGCCATTAATGGTCGCACAGTCACTGCGGAAGACTTTGAACATCCACAGGCAAAACGTTTATTGTTACGTGATTTCAATCTCTCATGGAACAAGGACCTGCGACCGGGTAACGAAGTCCTCAAGGGACGCTGGTGGCGATCTAATGAAGCAGGCAAACCTTATATTTCACTGGATGCTGAGGTCGCGCAGCGATTCAACCTGAAAATCGGTGATCGGCTGAAGTTTGACATTGCCGGCACACAGCTCGAAGTACAACTACTTAACACACGCAAAATCGACTGGAACTCATTTCGGGTCAATTTTTTTGCGCTCATGCCACCGGGACTTCTGGAAGGATTTCCTGCCAACTGGGTGAGCAGCATGCATTTAACCCCTGAGCAGGCACCGAACCTGGTAAAACTGGTGCGCCAGTTTCCCAATGTTACGCTGATTGATATCGATGTCATCATTACCCGTATTCGCAACCTCATGGACCGCATTGCGGCCGCTGTTGAATTTTTGCTGTTCTTTACACTGGCCGTCGGTGTGATCATCATGTTAACGGCCTTGCGGACCACCCAGGATGAACGTCGCCAGGAAGCGGCCTTGTTACGAACCATGGGCGCACAACGTAGCTGGATCATCAAGGGGGCGCTTGCCGAGTTTGCCATGCTGGGTGTGATTGCCGGGGGAATCGCCGGTGTCGCTGCCACTGCAACCGGATGGGTGTTAGCAAAAGAAGTATTCAAGTTTGAATACCAGGTTACCGTGCTGCCAACCCTGTTGGGTATTGTATTTGGTGTGCTGTTAATCAGCCTGATCGGACTGCTGGGAACCAACAAGGTGCTCAAGCAGCCGCCAATTGATACATTTCGAACTAGCTAGTTTGACAGTTCGCCGTCATACCGCATGGCATGCTGTTTACATTTTTGCAGTCACGGCGTAAGGTGACCTTAGAAAATCGCGTTCCCTGTTGATAATTCAAACTTAATCTGCGAGGCATTATGAAATACTTTGGCCTGTTATTGAGTGTGATCATCTTTTTACCTGCTACGCTGTCAGCAAATCCTTCCGGTCCATACCCGCCTTATTACGAACAGCAAGCGCAAACGCCATCCCAGCACCCGGGCATGGTGTTGCGTGAAGGCATTGAAAAAGTGCTCGCTTTCCTGGAAGGGGGTGGCGCAAACAATCGTGACAAGCTGGTTAATTTTGTTGAACGTGAACTGGCAGGATATTTTGATTTTATCAGTATGAGCCGCATGTCACTTGGGCCACGTGCCCGTTTCATGAGCCGCGAACAGCGTAAGGAAGCTGTTTCCTATTTGCGTGGTGTGTTTTTAAACGCACTGGTGCATCAGTTGGCTGCGTATGAGCCCGGCCGCGTGCAGTACCTGCCACCGCGTGGTAACCGTTATTCGAATGAAATGATGCTCACGGTACGTACCTATGCGCGCAATGGTTATCCCCATCAACTGGATTTTTATTTTTATCGTGGTCGTGACGGCTGGAAGGTCTATGATGTTGCGGCTAATGGCCTTAAGGCGACGTCGGTTTATCGCGAACAGTTCAATCAGCGCCATCGCAACACAATGCCACCGGGTTATAGTCGGCGCTGAATCAGCGCATAACGTGGTATCAAAAACGGATCTGGATCACACATTCAAGGATTTGAGCTTGAAAGAATATTAGTAGTTACTAATATGTAATTATTAACTTTATTCAAGGTGGAATTCTTGTGTTGAATTTTGATTCCCTAACAATTGCCGGTTTTGCGATGGTCATTGCTGTCGCTGTCACGTTGCTTGTCATCTGCAAACTCAAAGGTTGTGACAAGCCGATCTGCTAGGCAATATTCAGGCGTTGCATTCGACGCCACAGGGTGGTGCGGTCAATGCCCAGCAGGCGTGCCGCTTCACTCTTACTGCCATCGGCGACACGCAGTGCTTCCTTGATCTCGTGTCCCTGCAATAACTGGTTGTCTTTTTCTACACTCTTCTCCCCAGCACTACCATCGAAGTAACGACGGATATCCTGTGGCAGGCTATCCGGTGTGACTATTTTGTCGAGCGCACAAATGATGCCGTGCTCCACGGCATTCTCCAGCTCGCGCACATTACCCGGCCAGGGGTAATTCATCATCATGCGCATGGCTTCTGGTGAGCATTGAATATCGGTAGGATAGCCACGTGCGCCAAGACGCTCACAAAAATACTTGGTCAGCACCGGAATATCGCCAGGGCGTTCCCGTAATGACGGAATGGTCAGCGGAATCACCGCCAGACGGTAAAACAGGTCGGCACGAAATTCACCGTCATCCACCATGTCGCGCAGATTGCGATTGGTTGCCGCGATGATACGTACATCTACCTGGACTGGCTTGTCCGAACCGACCATCTCAAATTCCTGGTCCTGGATGGCGCGCAGCAATTTGGCCTGCAGGTGCAGGGGAATTTCGCTGATTTCATCCAGGAACAGTGTGCCTTTATTCGCGGCCTGGAAACGGCCAGGCCGATCCGTGGTCGCACCGGTAAAAGCCCCCTTGATGTGACCGAACAGTTCGGATTCGATCAGGGTTTCAGGTATGGCAGCACAGTTGACCTCGACAAATGGAGCCGAGGCGCGTGTGCTGAACTTGTGGATCATGCGTGCCAGCAGGGTCTTGCCGGTACCGGATTCACCCTGCAGGAGCACGGAGGCGCTGCTGGGGGCGATTTGTTGAATGCGCGCGACAATTTCCAGCATGCGGGGATCGTTACTTTCAAGATCGGCATGCCGTTTGTAGGCGGCTTCAAGCTGGCGCTGCTGGGTACGGTCCCGCAGCAGCACTAGTCGCACTTCCTTGGCGTGGCTCTGGCAGGGAACCAGCCCGGTATGAAATTCAATATAGCGTTCGCCTTCGGGATTGGTGAACTTATGTTCAAAGGTGACAAATCGACCACTGGGCATGCTCGCCGCATCCACTTCCCCGGCAGCGATGGCGGCTTTTAATAACTCGCGTTGCAGGTTGAAATCTGCGATGTTGTTCAACCGCGCGATTTCTTTATTCCCATTGAGATTCAGTAGTTTTCTCGCTGCCGGGTTTTGATATAGTAGATTGCCTTGCTTGTCACAAATGAGGACACCCTCATCAATGGCAGTAATAACGGCTTCAAGCATCGGGAACAGCGCATCGTCTTTGGCCATGATTCGTTCAACCTGTGCAGAATGAGTAAGCCGATGTAGTGTTGCAAGGAATGCATGATGTTGCAACATGTTGCAGCCGCGATTTTGTGCTCCAACCCAGAAATAACAACAGGTTATAGAAGTTTGATGGAAAACTAACCTGCAACATGCTGCAACACTCGTAAAATGTTACTTCAATAAAAACAGTAAGTTAGTACTTGGCACGCTGATTGCCCTATATAAAAGTCAAACGTTCTTCGGGGCGAGGAACCACAACATAAATATATAAGAGGGGTGTGTTATGTCAGATCTATTTACATCAGACTGGATGGCCGCGTTTCAGGCTGCCTGGAATAATGAGCCCGAGCTGGCCGATGAGTTGGCCAAGATTGGCTTCAACTCGGTCATTGGTTACGGTTTCGATGGCGAAGCCAACCCGGCCGGTTTTCTCAAGGTAGAAAATGGCAAGGCCGTCGCTGCCGGCAGTTACAACGGCGAGGAACTCAACTGGGATTTAAGGGCATCGGAAGCCGACTGGAAGAAGTGGATGGTCAAGCCGCCGGGTATGATGGCACTGGGCATGGCCTATACCACGCGCAAGCTCAAGTTCAACAAGGGTGATTATTCCGCCATGATCAAAGACCCACGCATGGCGGGTCCATTTATAAAAAGTTTTGCAGTCATGGGCCAAGTGAAGGCCGCAGAATTGGCATAAGTATCGAGTCAGCTTGATACATGTCAATGGGACCTGAGAAACAATGTGAAAACATTCCAATGGGGAGGCCACTTGCCCAAACGGGAAAGTGGCCAGGGTCTCATGCGCGTCAAACTTGCGCCGGGAGTTCATAATGAAAAAGATCCAGCTACTCGGTTTATCTTTTGTAACCATAGCCAGCCTGGCCAGTGCACAACCGCAGGGTTATGGTTCCAACAGTTTTAACGGCTACTCACCGTCAGCACCGCCGGCAAATGCGAATGCCTATTCGGCACCCGCGCAACCGCAGGTCGTCACGGTGCGCCAGCGCCAGGCCGGGGTCTCGACAATTCTGGGTGGTACCGTTATTCCGTTTCGCGAAGTAACCCTTAGCGCGGAAATTCCGGGTCGCATCGAATATATTGCCGGTCGCGAAGGTGATCGGTTTAACCAGGGTGAGATACTCATTGCCATTGATGACGATGAACTGGTGGCGCAGCGTGAACAGGCGCTCGCCAATCTGAATAATAGCTATCTCGGTTTACGTAATTCGCAAATGCAATACGGGCGTGAATGGTGGGCACCACAATCACGTAACATCAATCGTTTACCCGGCATGGGTCTGCCATCATTATTCGATCAATTTTTTACCCGCAACCTGGGCAGTGGCATGGGTTACGGAAATCCGTGGCTGGAGCGTTACACTGATCTGTATTCCTCCGGCACCCAGATGGGGCAGGCCCAGGGCCAGTATCTTGGGGCATTGTCACAGTTGCGAGGCATTGATGCGCGCTTGCGTGACACGCGCACGCTATCACCATTTAATGGTGTCATCGTTCAGAAAATGGTGGAAGCCGGCGACACCGTGCAACCCGGTCAGCCATTACTCAAGTATGCAGACCTGACTGATCTGCAACTGTCCGTGGAAGTACCTTCCCGTTTGCTCAGCGGTGTACGCGAAGACATGGTGGTGCCCGCCATGCTGGATTTCAACAACCAGTTTGTCGATGTGCGGGTTGCACAGATTTACCCGATGGGTAATACCCAGCGACACACCATCACCGTGAAGTTCGATCTGCCAGTAGGCACTGCGGCCTGGCCGGGCACCTACGCCGAAGTTATGTTGCCGGATTCAGGTACACAGAGTCAGACCCTCATCGAGATTCCGAAGAGCGCCGTGGTCCAACGTGGTAGTTTGCCCATCGTCTATGTCATCAAGGGTGACCGTCGCGAATTGCGTCTGGTCAGACTGGGCGCAAGTTATTCTGAAGGCACGGTAACCGTACTGGCCGGACTGACACCCGGTGACCAGGTACTGGTTAACCCACCACCGGGAGTGACATCCGGTAGACACAATCAGTCCAACAGGGCGAATTAGTCATCAATCAAGCGGCGATGTACAGCTTAAGTTAAAACATGAGCGAAGCAGAACAAAACAAAAACGTGGGTGAGGCGCAGGACCTTGGCATCGCGGGTAATATTGCCAAGCAGTTTATTAACTCGCCGGTGACGCCACTATTGATGTTTGCGTTTCTGGCCATCGGTGTGCTGGGTTTGATGTTCACCCCACGCCAGGAAGATCCGAAGATTTCAGTTCCCATGGTCGATGTTTACGTCCAGTACCCGGGAGCCTCGGCCGAGCAGGTCACCAGCCTGGTGACCGAACCACTAGAACGATTAATGAGTGAAGTGCCGGGGGTGCGTCACGTTTATTCAGCAACGATGCGCGGTTCGAGCATCGTGACCGTACGTTTCAAGGTTGGCGAAGAGCTGGGTGATTCCATCGTCAAGGTGCATGACAAGTTACAATCCAATCTCGATAAAATTCCGCCTGGCGTGTCCATGCCATTGGTTAAGCCGGTTGGCATTGATGATGTACCGATTGTGACGGTAACGCTTTGGTCAAAACCCGAAGACGGCGGTGTCGATGATGGCACGTTACGTACGTTAGCATTTGATGTATTACAACACCTGAAGTCCGTGCCCAATACCGGGAACGGTTTTATCGTTGGTGGACGCGCCGAACAGATTCGTGTCGAAGTGTCACCGGAACGGCTCAGCGGGTTCGGTATTTCGCTGGCACAGGTGGCACAAACCATTCGCACTGCCAATGCAGAACTGGACACCGGTTACGTGGAAGGTAATAACGCTTCCTTCAAGGTCTATAGTGGTGCGTTTCTGACAACTGCCGACGAGATTGCACGTCTTGTGATCGGCGTGCATGAGGGTTCACCCGTCTACGTGCACGACGTGGCGGAAGTCTTTCATTACCCGGAAGAAACCAAACAAATTGTCAGTTACTACACCGGGGTTGCAAACGCGAACCCCATGAAGGCAAATGGTGAAGCGGCGGTAACGATTGCCGTTGCCAAGAAAATTGATACCAATGGCGTCACCGTTGCCAATGACATCCTCAGCAAGCTTGAGACGTTAAAGGGGCGTGTGATTCCGGATAACGTGCATGTTGAGATTACACGTAACTATGGCAAGACTGCCAACGACAAGGTCAATGAATTGCTGCGTGCCCTGTTTGAAGCAGCAATCGCGGTCAGTATCTTGTGTTTAGTCTTCATGGGACTGCGTGCGGCATCTGTAGTTATTATCATTATTCCAATTGTGATCCTGGTAACCATCTGGGCAGCATTGGTCCTGGAGTATACTATCGATCGCGTTAGCCTGTTCGCGCTGGTGTTTTCAATCGGTATCCTGGTCGACGATGCCACGGTGGTCGTGGAAAACATTTTTCGGCGCTGGCTTGCCGCAGGCAAAACCACGGTCGACATTGCCATCGATGCGGTGCGTGAAGTGGGTAATCCCACTATCCTGGCTACATTAACCATTATCTCTGCATTATTACCGATGGGATTTGTCAGTGGCTTGATGGGGCCTTATATGCGACCCATTCCGGTGCTCGGTTCTTCCGCCATGTTCTTCTCGTTGATCGCGGCATTTATATTTGCTCCATGGTTTGCCATGCGCGTACGTCCACAACTCAACGCGCTGCAAAAAGCGGAAAAACGCGAGCACAAGTTCAATAACATGTTGGGGCGTTTTTATCGTCCCTGCATGGGGCCGTTATGTACCAATCGTTTTTACGGCAAGATATTTCTGTTTGGACTGATTGGTGCAACGCTGTTTGCCTGCAGCATGTTTTATTTCAAATGGGTGGCGGTCAAGATGCTACCGTTTGATAACAAGCCCGAGTTTAACGTGGTGATCAATATGCCAGAAGGTACAGCCTTGCCCGTCACCGCGAATATCGCGCATGAATTGGTAACGGTGTTGCGTGAAATACCAGAGGTCACCGATTTGCAGGCCTATGCTGGTACGTCGTCACCGTTTAATTTCAATGGCATGGTGCGTCATTACTACCTGCGGCAACAACCGTGGGAAGCGGATATCCAGGTCATGTTGGTCGACAAGACGGAACGCGAACGTGGCAGTCACGCGATTGCTGTTGATGCACGGCACCGCATCACGGCACATATAAATAGTAAACCTGAGCTGAAAAATTCCGGGTTGCGCATGCAAGTTGTCGAGATGCCACCTGGCCCACCCGTTCTACAGACCATGGTCGCTGAAATCTATGGACCGGATGATACAAGCCGGCGCCAGGTTGCACACGACATGACCCGTATCTTTGAAAATGCCAAGGACGTTGTTGATGTCGATAATTACATGCCAAGTGATCATTTTTATTGGCGCTTCGATGTCGACCTGGAAAAGGCGACACGCTATGGCGTGTCTGTCGACAGCATCAACCAGCAACTGGACATGGCCATGGGCGGTTATAAGCTAGGCGATATCAAGCGCCAGGTGGTGCGAGAGCCAACCTATATCGTCATGCAGGTTCCCATGGACAAACGTGCCCAGGTACAGCGCCTGTATTCCTTGCCAATCATGAGCCCGTCCGGACAGAGTATTCCACTTGGGGAACTTGGTCGTTTCGAACTGGCTAAAGAAGATCCGATCATTTATCACAAGGACCTTCGTGCTATCGAGTATGTCACCGCCGAAATGGAAGGCAAACTGGGCGCGCCGATTTATGGCATGCATACCATTGAAGATGCATTGAAGAATTACGTTACGCCCGATGGTAAACAGATAACTGGTTTAACGCTTGGTGGCACTATCGGTCGTTATGGGGCACCACCTGATGATAATGCCTCTGGTTTTGAGTGGAGTGGCGAATGGACCGTCACCTATGAAACATTCCGCGACATGGGTGCTGCGTTCATGGCAGCACTGGTTTTGATTTATGCGTTGATCGTCTGGGAGTTCAAGAATTTTACCCTGGCCGGCTTAATCATGGCGCCCATTCCATTGACATTAATCGGCATCGTACCCGGTCATTTAATCATCGGTGCCGAGTTTACCGCGACGTCCATGATTGGCTTCATCGCCCTGGCTGGAATTATTGTTCGAAACTCGATATTGCTGGTCGAGTTCGTCAAACATGAAGTGGAGAGTGGACAGGATATAGTGGATGCCGTGATAACTGCAGGTCAGATCAGGATGCGGCCGATTCTGATTACCGCCGGTACCTTAATGGTCGGTGCGTTTATGTTGTTTTCCGATCCCATCTTCGTTGGTATGGCAGCCAGCCTGTTCTTTGGGACATTCGTGGCAACTATTCTGACACTGGTGGTGATACCACTGGGTTGCATCACGGTACGCAAGGAATTCTATGCCATGGCGGGCATCAGTGTGCCGCAAGAAGAAACAGTGCAAAAAGAAAAAGCTTCATCCGGCCTGCCATTATGGCTGGTTATCTGGACCAAGGTGATCAATGCGGCAATGTGGCTGTTTTATATCGGTCGTATGTTTTACTACATGGCGCAAATGGCGTTTAACAACATCATGAAACGCTTTAGACGTCCACCTGAAACAAAGCCGGATGATAAGGGACCGGATGACGAAGGTCCCGGCAGTGGTGGGCCAACAGGTGGTGCGCCCGCGCCCTCAGCACCACCAGCGACCGAGGTTGTGTCAACACCGGTCACGGAAACGAGGGATGCGCCAAAGGCTGAACCCAAAGCAGACGGCTCACAAAGTAGCAAGCCAAAAGAGAAAACCGTCAGCAAGAAAAAAACGGCGACAAGTCGTAAGAAAACTACGAGTAAGAAAAGCGCGAGTAAGAAAAGTGCGCAGGCCAGCAAGGGGAAAGGAAAGAAAAAAACAGCGGCTAAGAAACAACGCCGTGGTATCAAACTGAAAGACTTTTAGTACATTCACTGGAACTCGATGATGAGGACACGCATATGAACAAGACAGAGCTACCGAGAGGATTAACGATGTTTTTACTGATAGTCGCCGGCTGGGTTGGTGGCTATATCCATGCGCAGGCAACCAGTGAAACTGCGCCACCTGCCGGTCCTTATCGATCAGTGCAACCAGAAGTAGCGGGAAGCCAACCAGCGGGTATGCCCTCACCAGAAGAACAGCAAAAGCAATGGCAGGCACGCCAGGCAGAACAGCAAAAGCAATGGCAGGCACACCAGGCAGAACAGCAAAAGCAATGGCAGGCNNGTAACTGGGAGCAGCGCCAAGAGGAAATGCAAAAGCGTTATGAGCAGGCGCAACAACAGCGTGAACAGTATCGTCAGCAATTTGAACAACGTCAGCAAGAAACGCAACAACGTTGGCAACAATATCCACAACAGTGGGGTAGTCGACCGCAACCACCGCAACGCCCCGACTGGGCCAACCAGGGCTGGGAGCAACGTCGCAAGGAGTTTGAAGAGCGTTACCAGCAACGTCAGGCTGCACGACCCCAACCACCGTTTGGTAACGATCCCTGGGCCCGACCTGAATGGGAGCAAGGTATGCCACCACAGGCACAGAATAATGGCTGGGGACCTGCACCGGGTCGCTACCCACCACCCTGGTTCAATCGTGGACAACGTTGGTAAGTTGCGAGAATTAAACCGAGACAGCGTATGAAATTAATCAGCAACAGCATGTTCAAAGTAATGAGTATCGCCATGTTCGTGTTCTGCATGTCATGGCCTGTGCTTGCTGAATCGCGGGGTGGCGGATTGAGCTATTCGCCTGAGCACTGGCCCAATCGTTGGTCAACGGCCATTCGCCAAAAACAAGATGGCAAATTTCCGAGTCGTTCAAAACAACGTTACTCGGGTGAGAAACCGACACGCGATTACAGTGATGCCGTTTCTGAACAGGATCTATTTCATTCACCATCGGATAAGCGTTATGGCCGTGATAAGTTTGACAGGTTTGCGGGTCATGCTGTGCGGCATCGCTATATGCGCGATGCGCAACGCCTTTCACGTGACGCGGCCGTGGCCTACAACGACATGGCCAACATGACGGGCCAATATGGTGGTCATGGCCCGGGGCCTGCTGTCTCACCGTTTGGTATTGGGATCGACCCGGTACTGGGCCATCCCGGTATGGGTATTCCTATCATGCCGGGTACGCCGCTGGGTTACCCGATTGGTGGTTATCCGTTTGGTGCGTATCCGTATGGCGGATTTCCGTATGGGATGGGTGCCTGGAACCCACCGTTTGGTGCCTGGTGAACGCAGCGTCTTTCTTAGTTGGAGTTGACGCATGTCAATTGGGTAACAGGTATATAAGCGTAGACTGATATTTGAAGTAGTTTATCAACAGTTCGTTGCGGGTTCATTGCAAGTAGTTAACGAATGAATCCATCAAGTTGGCAGAATTGCGATGCATGTAAGTTAGCTTGAAAAAACATGATAGCGAATGGTTCACTCTTTGTTCGTTGTCGTGTCCATCATATTGAAAGAGTGAAAGGTGGCATGAAAAATCATGCCGGTTTTAGCAATAAGTAAGAGCAAGGAGAAAACGATGAGTAAAGCGAAGAAAGTCATCATTGCTGCTGCTTTGGCAGGTTCGGCCCTGTTACCGCTGTCATCTGCAAATGCATGGGGCCCATGGGGCGGTGGTCCCTGGGGTGGACCCGGTTACGGTAATGGCTGGGGTGACGGCAGTGGTTGGGGTGACCTGTTCGGAGACATGGACTTCAGCATGCGCAGTTCCGGCCGAGGTTGGGGTCGTGGTGACGGCTATGGATATGGTCGTGGCTACGGTAATCCTTACTATGGTGGNNGCTGACCTCGTTGCACACGGACGTGTACGGGTCGGCATGATTTATCTAGCAGATGAAAGTAACGAGTGTGCGTTTTATTCAGTATGGATTGCTGATAGTTGGGTGTCTGGGTTGTTTTGCGCAGGTGCAAGCTTTTGATGTGTCAGTCGAATTCAGGGCTGAGGCTATACAGCGTGTGCCTGGTCGCCCAGATTACAAAGCTAACATGTACGTGAGTAAGCATGCGGTGAGGACAGAATCCACACTGAATAATACGCCGGTGATAGAAATTACCAATGCAAAAGCAATGACGCGCCTGATGCTAATTCCAGGCGAGAAAATTTACCTTATGCAAAAGGCAAACCCTCAGCAAGCAGGCTGGGGAAGCGGAAAAACAGATCATAAACAACCGTGCAAGAATTTGCCTGATACCACCTGCAAAATGGTTGGTAAGGAAACAATTAATAACCGGCAAACAGAAAAATGGGAGTTTCTATCCACCCGAAACGGACAAAGCTATCGTAGCTTGCACTGGATAGATACCGAGCGACGTATGCCCATTCGTGAATTCTTACCTGATGGTACAGTGACCGAGCTGATGATGAACGGTAAGGAAAAAACCAATGGTCGCCAGACAGAAAAATGGACCATGCAGATAACACGTGCAGATGGACAACAAATGACATCGTACCAGTGGTATGACCCGGAATTAAAAATTGCCATTCGGGAAGAAATGCAGGGCGGTTTCGTGCGTGAACTGACTAAAATCAAGGTTGGGAAACAGGATGCAAAATTGTTTGAAGTACCCGGTGGTTACAAGCAGGTTGAGCAATTACCTGCGTACCTGATGCCACAGGCTCCAATGGGCCAACCTGCGACAAGGTAACTGACTACTGATATGCAAAACAGGGTAAAGGCGCTTTATGCACCTGAGAAAAAACAAGTTGAGGCTGGTCGCGATGCTTGCTGTTTTATGCATAGTGCAAACGGCGCACGCCTGGTATGCGTTACCAGGGTATCAGCCTTATTCGCCATATTATGCAAATACTCCCTGGTCTGGTTACGGCAACTATGGTTATGCACCAGGCTACCGGGGTCATGTCCAACCTCGTATTCACATACGCGGGCGTATCAACCGCTATGGCGATTACTGGATGAACTTCAGGATCAGCGGTATCAGCAAGCAGGATATGTACATGGCCTGGCTCTGGTACAGCTACCTGCAACAACACTGACAATATGACAAAACAGATCAAAAACCAGGTAACAGTAATAGCTAATTTAAAGGGCGGTTCCGGTAAAAGCACGGTCGCCTTTAACCTCGGGCTATGGTTGCAAATGAAAGGACAACCCGTGGTGGCTTATGATCTTGATCCACAGTGTACCCTGGGTGATGTTGCCGAGGTACGTGCCGAAGAAGGTTATGCACCACCCTTGGTGGTTTACCAGAACCGTGACAAGCTGGTTGAGCAACTTGGTATTCATCCCGGGCAGGTGTTGGTTGATGTTGGCGCCTCTAACATGGATGCAATGAAAGCGGCTATCAGCGTGGCTGATCGCGTTCTTATTCCAGTGCCGCCAAGCCAACCTGATGTCTGGGCTACGCAGCGTTTTCTTAAAATCGTTGACGAGGCAGCAGATGCGGGTAACCGCCCCGAGCTGATGGCATTTGTAAATCGTGCAGATACCCATCGTGCGGTGCGCGAGTCCGATGAAACCGAGGAAGTGCTGGGGCAGCTTCCTGGAATCAGGCTTGTCCCGTATCGCCTGTATCAACGTACTATTTATCGACGTTCACTCAGCGAAGGTTTGGGTGTTTTTGAGTTATCGCGTCGTAGTAAAGCTGCGCAGGAGTTTGCCATTTTTGCACAGGCGATTTTCCCGGAAGTCAAAACTGGCAAATAACACATCGTTTTGAGGTAATTTGATGAAGATAATTCGTTACATTTTGAGCCATGGTTTATTACTGGGTTTTCTGGTGGCAATCGGCTTTGCCTATTATTACCGCACACAACTTTTCTCTGACACGATAAACCAGCGTATCGATGGTGCATTGGCAACAGTTGTGTCTACTGCAAAGGATGTTGCCGAGGTGTTTGGTTATGAGCAAGAGCAGGCAACAGCCGTGCAAGTAACCGAGAGTAGCGAGCCAGCCAGCGCTGAAGTCTCAACTACACCGCAAGAGACAAACGAAGAAACACAGGCAGTGGAGATAGCGAGTACTGAAACAACTGATGCTGTAAATGATCCAGAGGTTGGCATAGAAACACAAACGCCGTTAGCTGAAAGTGATGTCGTAACCGAAGACAATTCCGCGACAATAGTAGAAACGACCGACGATAAGCCACAAGACGATGAGCCAGTTATGCAGATGGCAGTGGATGAAGCGACAACTGATGTGCAGCCAGGCGAAGAGGAAAATATCGTTAATAGCGATAAGGAAGCTACCGCCTCTTCACAAGCTCAACTCATCAACCAGGCGCGAATGGCGTTCCAAAGTGGCGATATTGAAAAATCAATTTCGCTTTACCAGCAACTCGGCGAACTGGATCCGGCTAATCCCAATGTGTTTGGTGAACTCGGAAATATCTATTACTCGCAGGGCAAATGGAAGCAGGCAGGTGAGGCCTATTACCAGGCGGCCAGCCTGTTGCTGGATCAGGGGCAGGTCAGGCAGGTCAATTATTTGTTTCGCGTTATTCAGGGTCTGGATCAGGAAAGCGCCAAGAAACTGGAAGAGAAGTTAACGCAATAGAAGTATACCAGGGGTATTTATGACAGATTCAAAAAAGTGCGATGCAGAAGGCTGTGTTGGCGATCCAAAAAATTGCGAACTTGATCCTGAAGAGTGTCGAGCGCAGATGGAAAACAGAACTATTACTGGCGGTTCCAGCATGGAAGATTGCCTTGGCAGAAGCCTTGAAACACTGTCCAATGCGTTCACAGCCAGTGCCAAGCGTTGGGAGACCATTGTTTATCCATCGTTGTTTGCCTTTATTCTTCTGGCGGCATACGGCTTTTACCTTATCTATAACTTGACCAGCGATGTCAGTAAGGTAGCAAAGAACATGGATGCCATTGCCACGCATATGCAGGCGGTATCACAGAACATGCAGGCAGTATCACAGAACATGGTGTTAATGACACAAACGGTGGATTCGCAGTCTGCTTCCATGCACGAGATGACCATGCATATGCGTCACATGAGCGCATCCATGGGACAGATGCGATATGACCTGTCTATTATGAACAACAGCGTCTCACGCCCCATGCAGTTCATGAATACCTTCATGCCGTGGTAAGCATAAACAATAACAGGTAATAAAAATGTTTGGACCAAGCAAGGAAATCAGGCACCGGTTACAAAAACTGGAAACCCATTTACAAAACGAGAGCCCGTTGCTCGTCGACGCGGTGAAAGGATTCAGGGAACTCGATCGAATTGCCTATCGACTCGGGTTGCTCGACAAGGAACAGTCGTTTGCTACCCAGATTCCGTGGTGGCCACTGGTATCAGTGCTAGGCACCTATTCGGCCGGCAAGTCTACCTTTATCAACTCCTACCTGGATTACGAGTTACAAGACACGGGTAACCAGGCCGTTGATGACAAGTTTACCGTGATTTGTTTTTCAAGTACTGAAGAAGCACGTACCCTGCCGGGCATTGCACTGGATGCTGATCCTCGTTTCCCGTTTTATCAAATGGCAGAAGAACTGGAGAAAGTGGCGCCCGGTGATGGTGCAAGAGTGAATGCCTATTTGCAACTCAAGACTTGTCCGTCAGAAAAGTTGCGGGGTTATATATTCATCGACTCACCTGGCTTTGATGCAGATGAACAACGTACATCAACACTGAAAATTACGGATTATATTATCGATTTGTCCGACATGGTGCTTGTGTTCTTTGATGCACGCCATCCCGAGGCTGGCACCATGCAGGATACTCTTGAGCACCTGGTTAGCAACACGATTTCACGCAAGGATGCTAACAAGTTTGTTTATATTCTTAACCAGATGGATGCAACCGCAAGAGAAGATAACCCGGAAGATGTGATTGCGTCATGGCAGAAAGCGCTATCGCAGCATGGTCTTAACGCCGGTAAATTTCTTACCGTCTATAACCAGAAAGCGGCATCACCGATTGAAAATGAAACGGTACGGGAACGTTTTGAAAAAAAATGCGAAGAGGGTATGGCCGAGATCAATGATCGCATTCAACAGGTTCATGTCGATCGTATTTACCGTATTCTTGGGAATCTCGACAAAATGGCACGCGAGATTGAACATACCACCGTACCTCGATTACGCGCGCTGGTCAGACAATGGGGGCGTGGCGTCTTATGGCGAGATTTATTCGCTTTTGGACTGATTGGCATAGCGTTGCTGGGTGCAGCGATTGCCGGCGGGCTGTTTCAGGGTGAGGCCAATTATGCACCGTGGCTACAGGCTTGCATGGAACGGGCCAATGAAAATATCTGGTACCCGCTTACAGGCGCAATAGTTCTTTTCATCATATTATTTTTGGTACACCATGGCATGCGACGTTTTTCCTTGCGTAAGGTGTTGCGTCGTTTGCAAAATGAGAATACCGGAACAGTTCGCGAACAACTTACAAGTGCTTTGAAAAAAAACACCGGCTTTTTTCACAGCATCTTCAGACCAGAAGTGGTTGGCTGGCATCGTTTTACCCGCAGTCGCCTGCATAACCTGCTGGAGAAAACCGATGCCGGTATTCAGAAATTAAATGACAAATTCACCCGACCATCGGGTGCCAATGAACCTGGCCAGTCGTGACTTGTCGTATAAAATAGTGGTTTACACCAAGGAGTTTAAAGATGAGCGAAGAAACAGAACAAGCGCCTGATAAACAATCTGAGTTAAAGGAAAAACTCAAAAAAATGGGTGTGATGCTCGACGAGAACGCACCACCAAAAGAAAAGGCGTCTTTTATTTCACGCTACAAGGCTCCAATCATCCTGGTTGTTATCATTGGCATCGTCCTGTTCTGGTGGGCGAGTGCCACAGATGATGAGCAACAGGAGGTGGCACAGTCACCGGAACAAGCCAATCCAGCTATGATGGGTAACCCGTATGCACCGCCAATGCCACCACCGCCTCCCGGTTTTATGCCGGATGATGATCAGGCAGCAAGTGGCAGATCTGCACCACCGGATTGGGGTGCACCACCACCAGGCTGGAATGCACCGAGTACACGGGCCGGGGATAGATATGGGCCACCTCCCGGTCCACCGGCGCCCCGTTACGGTTACGGCAGACCTTACGGGTACGGCTATTACCCACCACCACCGCCACCCGCGTTTTATGGACCGTATGGACCTTATCGACCCTACGGACCACCGCCGGGTTATCGTCCACCATGGATGAATGGTAACTATCCACCGGCACCAGACAGAACTGCGCCAGCGAATTAAAACGTCACATAACAAAAATCACATGACGTGTAATTAACAGGAGGGATTAGATGAATTTAATACGAAATATTCTTGCCATTATTGGTTTGCTTAGCATTATCGGTATTGTCTACGTGGCGATGCAACTACAGCCTTACTATGCTGCATTTCAGTCGTTCGATAGCAAGGCAATGGCCACCTACCAGGAAATGGCGGATGTACTGGTTGAGACTGGTAATGCTGCCGAAGCCACGATCTGGAAACGCCAGGTTGCCGATGGACTGACTGTTGAAGATGTTGAAGACGTAATGAAGTCGGTCGCTAATGAGCTCAATATCAAAAATGTTGGCCAACTTCCCCTGTCACAACAGGTTGAGGCCATGACCGGCAAGAAGCAACGCTTTCTCAAAATCTATATGTACTGTAACCCGCTCACGGCTGCCAAGATGGTGGACTACAGCGACGCCTATTCGGCGTATTTACCATGTCGACTTTCCCTGGTCGAAGACAAGCAGGGCAAATTGTGGATCTATTCGCTAAACATGGACATGATGATTCATGGTGGTAAGACGTTGCCGGCGGACTTGAAAAAAGAAGCTGAACATGTGCGTACCGTGATCAAGAGCATCATGGACCGTGCAGCCAAGGGCGAATTCTAGTTAGACGGTTAAAAACTTTCTGCTTAAGTAAAAAAAACCGGCTGTTTAGCCGGTTTTTTATTGAATCGAAAAATGCGTTTGTCTTACATACCGCGCAATTGTGTATTCAGGCGTGACTTGTGGCGTGCAGCCTTGTTCTCGTGAATCAGGCCTTTCTGCTCTGTCTTGTCGATGATGCTGACCGCATTTTTGTATGCAGCCTCAGCAGCAGTCTTGTCACCACCTTTAACGGCAGCCTGTACATCCTTGATCGCGCTGCGAAAACGCGTACGTAATGGGGCGTTGTGCTGACGGCGTTTCTCCGTCTGGCGGGCACGCTTACGAGATTGTGCTGAATTGGCCAAATTTCTTCTCCTGCTGGCGCTTGGTTGTTCAGAAAGCGGCGTATTATCCGTGTTTTGCGCTTGTATATCAACGGTTTTCAGCGTTTGTTTGCCACAAATCGAGGGAGGCTTGCAGCAGGGCGAGCATGTTAGCCGGTCTCATGCCATAATACGCGCCATGCAAAAGACGTTGGAATATCAGTGGCTTAGCTCGCTCACACCGAGGAGCCTGCGCTAGTGGGGCTGTTGCGCTCTGCGGGCGTTTTTAGCGGTCTGACCCTGGTTTCCCGGGTATTTGGCCTGATACGTGATCAAATCATTGCGATCGTGTTTGGGCCGAGTGCCGGGCTTGATGCCTTCTGGGTCGCATTTAAAATCCCCAATTTCATGCGACGCCTGTTTGCCGAGGGTGCCTTCTCGCAGGCCTTTGTGCCCGTGCTTGGCCAGTACAAGGTCCAGCAGGGTGAGGGCGCAGTGCGTGAACTTATCAGCCGGGTCGCGGGCAGCCTGGCGCTGGTTGTGCTGGGCATCACGGTGCTCGGTATCGTGGTGTTTCCCTGGCTGATACTGGAATATGGGCCATTGGCCGTCGAAAACCAGCACAAGTTAGTGCTTACTGCGCATATGCTGGTGCTCACCTTGCCCTATATCCTGTTTATCTCCCTGACCGCGCTCGCGGGTGGGGTGCTCAATACGTATGGCCGCTTTGGTGTGCCGGCCTTTACCCCGGTCTTCCTGAATTTGTGCCTCATTGGCGGGGCCCTGTTGCTCACCCCGTATCTACCGCGGGGCTATGAAGTCACCGGCCTGGCCTGGGGCGTGTTTATCGCCGGTATCGTGCAACTGGTGTTCCAGTTTCCCTTCCTGTTTCGGCTAGGATTGTTGACCTGGCCGAAGTGGGGTTTCAGCCACCCGGGCGTACGGCAAATCATGCGGTTAATGGGACCGGCCATCGTCGGATCCATGGTGGTACAGATCAACCTGTTGGTGGATTTGCTCATTGCTTACACCATGCTGCCGGATGGTTCGGTTTCGTGGCTGACCTTCTCGGATCGCCTGGTCGAATTCCCGCTCGGGGTCTTTGGCGTGGCGATTTCAACGGTCATATTACCGAGCTTGTCACGTCATCATGCCGCCACCTCACCGGCACAGTTTGGCCGCGTGCTTGACTGGGGGATTCGCTGGTCCTTGCTAATTGGCCTGCCGGCGATGGTAGGGCTGGTGATCATGGCGGGGCCACTGTTGACTACCCTGTTTAACTACGGCGCCTTCAGCCAGAATGACGTGGTGATGTCCCAGATGAGCCTGTTTGCCTACGCCAGCGGGTTGCTGGCCTTTATCCTGGTAAAGGTGCTGGCACCGGGTTTTTATTCCCGCCAGGATACAAAGACACCCGTGCGGATTGCGATTCTCGCTATGGTGACCAACATTGTCCTTAACCTGGCCTTCATCATTCCCTGGATCAAGCTGGGTTACCCCGGACCGCATACCGGTCTGGCCATTGCGACCGCGATCGCCGCATTCTTAAATGCCGGTATCCTGTTCTTTACCCTGAAACGCCAGGGCGTATATCAAACCTCCGCCGGTTGGGGGCCCTTGTTGCTACAGATCATGGGTGGGCTTGTTGCGATGACGGTGTTACTCATCCTGGGTGTGCCGGCACTGACACAATGGTTTGACTGGAGCGCATTGACCCGTGCCATGATGTTGCTGCTGTGGGTATCCGCCGGGATGCTGGCCTACCTTGTCGGCCTGTACCTGTTTGGTTTTCGCCTGGCGCGTTTCCGTGCCCAGCATCCTTCGGCTGATTAGGTCTGCCGAGACTCCTTATATATAATATCGTGTTTTCAACGCAGTGAAGTTTAAATGGCATGCAATTAATACGTGGTTTGCACAATCTGAAACCCGAACACCGTGGATGTGTGGCAACCATTGGTAATTTTGATGGGGTGCATCTTGGTCACCAGGCCGTGATTGGCCAGCTGGCGGAGAAGGCGGACGAGCTATGTCTGCCTACCGTGGTGATCACCTTTGAACCACAACCACTGGAGTATTTTCGCCCGGGCCAGACACCGGCACGCCTGACACGCTTGCGTGAGAAGGTACAAGCGCTGCGCCGTTTTCGCGTGGATCGTATCCTGTGCTTACCCTTCAATCACAAACTGGCATCCATGCCGGCGGAGGATTTTATTCGCTGTGTGCTGCGCGAAGGGCTTGATGTGAAATATCTCGTCGTGGGTGATGATTTCCGTTTCGGCAAGGATCGCAAGGGTGATTTTGCCATGTTGCAACAGGCCGGGCAGCAATTTGGATTTCAGGTTGTTAACATGCATACTTTCATGATCGATAACCAGCGTGTCAGTAGCACGCGGGTGCGCGAGGCTTTGAACCGTGGCGACCTGCAGGAGACGGAGCGACTACTGGGACGCAGCTATCGCATGAGTGGCCGTGTAGCGCATGGTGAAAAGCTGGGACGCCAACTGGGTTTTCCCACGGCAAATATTCACGTGCATCGCAAGGCTACGCCTTTACAGGGTATCTTCGTGGTTGAAGTGTTTGGTATCGAGGGCGAACCGTTACCGGGTGTAGCAAGCCTGGGTACGCGACCCACGGTCGATGGCAAAAAAACCATCCTTGAAGTCTATTTGTTTGGTTTCGATCGCGATATTTACGGCAAATACCTGCAGGTGAGTTTTTTACACAAACTGCGCGATGAAGAGAAGTATACGACCCTGGATGCCCTGAAGGTGCAGATTGCCAGTGATGTCGAAAACGCGAAACAGTATTTCAAGCAATACCAACAAGAGAAAAACAACTTTAACGAGAAAAGAAATCAACGTGGCTGATTACAAAGATACATTAAATCTACCAAAAACCAGTTTTCCCATGAAAGGTAACCTGGCTCAGCGTGAGCCAGCCCAGGTAGAAAAATGGGAAAGCAACAAGCTGTATGAACAATTGCGTGAAGCGAACAAGGGCAAACCGCGCTTCGTGTTACACGATGGACCGCCGTATGCCAACGGCGATATTCATATTGGCCATGCAGTGAATAAGATTCTCAAGGATGTAATCGTCAAGTCAAAATCCCTGAGTGGTTTTGATGCTCCATATATTCCCGGATGGGATTGCCATGGCTTGCCTATCGAGTTGCAGGTTGAAAAGAAAAAAGGCAAGGCAGGCAAGAAGATTTCTGTGCCTGAGTTTCGCACTGCCTGTCGCGAGTACGCGGCACGCCAGGTCGATGGCCAACGTAAGGACTTCAAGCGCCTTGGTGTGATTGGTGACTGGGATCACCCTTACCTGACCATGGACTTCAAATTTGAAGCGGACATCGTACGTGCGCTGGCACGCATCGTGGCCAATGGTCATTTACATAAAGGCTCCAAGCCGGTGCACTGGTGTGCCGACTGCGGCTCGGCACTGGCTGAAGCCGAAGTGGAATATGAAGATAAAACCTCACCGGCAATCGACGTACGCTTTGGCGTACTGGATAGCGAGGCACTCAAGGCGCGTTGCGCGCATGTGGATCACAAGCACTTTTGTGATGATGTCTCTGTTGTGATCTGGACCACCACGCCATGGACCTTACCAGCCAACCAGGCCGTGGCGATCAATCCGAAGCTGGAATACAGCATTGTCAGTTGTGATGGTGTGGGTGAACACGGCGCCGAATGTTTACTGGTGGCCAGTGAACTAGTGGAAAGTGTCATGCAACGCTGGGAGGTCAGCGATTTTCGTATTGCCGCGACCTGCGCCGGTGAAGCGCTCGAAGGACTCAAATTGCAGCACCCGTTCTACGATCGTGAAGTGCCAGTTATTCTTGGCGAACACGTCACCATCGATGCCGGTACCGGTTGTGTCCATACCGCGCCGGGACATGGCCAGGATGACTATGTGGTTGGTAGCCGTTACAAGTTGAAGGTGGATAACCCGGTCGGTCCGGACGGGGTATTTTTACCAGGCACGCCGTTGTTTGAAGGCATGCATGTATTCAAGGCCAACGATGATGTGCTGGAGACATTAAGGACACACTCAACACTGGTGCATGCTGAGAAGATTCAGCACAGTTACCCCCATTGCTGGCGACACAAGACACCGATCATCTTTCGTGCCACACCGCAGTGGTTTATCAGCATGGAGCAAAAAAATCTGCGCTCGAATGCCATGCAACAGATCAAGCAAACCAAATGGATGCCAGACTGGGGACAGGCGCGTATCGAGGGCATGATGGATGGACGTCCCGACTGGTGTATCTCGCGTCAGCGTACCTGGGGTGTACCCATTGCGTTGTTTGTGCATAAGCAAACCGAGGAGTTACATCCGCGTACCGTGGAGCTAATGGAAGAAGCGGCCAAACAGATTGAACAAAAAGGGGTTGATGCCTGGCATGAAATGGATACCAGCGCATTGCTGGGTGACGAGGCCGATGATTATCTGCAGGTCAAGGACATCCTGGATGTCTGGTTTGATTCTGGTGTCACGCATTTTGTGGTGTTAAATCAGCGCGAAGGTTACCAGGATTATCCAGTGGCTGATCTGTACCTTGAAGGTTCGGATCAACATCGTGGCTGGTTTAACTCGTCATTACTCACCTCGGTTGCCATTCAAGGGGTGGCTCCGTACAAGTCCGTGTTAACGCATGGCTTCACGGTGGATGCCAAGGGGGAGAAGATGTCCAAGTCAAAGGGCAACGTGGTAGCCCCGCAAAAGGTGATGAACCAGTATGGGGCGGACATCCTACGCTTATGGGTGGCCGCAACCGATTACCGTACCG
This sequence comes from Proteobacteria bacterium UBA6492, assembly GCA_002436485.1. GTDB lineage: Bacteria > Pseudomonadota > Gammaproteobacteria > UBA6429 > Thiohalophilaceae > UBA6492. The sequence goes on along the minus strand of DJMK01000041.1, from coordinate 4,075 downwards.
AGATGAAAGTCTCCGACGAGATTCTCAAGCGTATGGCCGATGCCTATCGCCGTATTCGTAATACCTCGCGTTACCTGCTGGCAAACCTGGACGGCTTTGATCCACAGGCACATTTGTTACCCACAGATAAACTGTTGAGTCTGGACCGTTGGGCAGTCGCCCGTGCAGCGCAGTTGCAGGAAGAAGTGAAAATCGCTTACGACAGGTACGAGTTCCACCAGGTTTATCAGAAGGTACATAACTTCTGTGCTATCGACATGGGCAGTTTTTACCTGGACGTGATCAAGGATCGCATTTATACCATGCGCACCGACAGTCTCGCGCGTCGCTCTGCGCAGACCGCGCTGTATCATGTCATCGAGGCAATGGTGCGCTGGTTTGCGCCGGTATTGAGCTTTACCGCCGAGGAGATCTGGTCATACATACCGGGAGAACGCAACGCATCCGTGTTCACCAACGAGTGGTACCAGTTCCCTGAACTGGAAAAAGATGAACATGGTATGGACCTGGCTTACTGGAAAGCGGTGATGGAAGTACGTGATGTGGTCAACAAGGAACTGGAGCGTCTGCGTACCGCCGGCGAGATAGGTGCGAATTTACAGGCTGAAGTGGAGCTCTATTGCGGGCGCGAGATCTTTGATCTGTTAAAGCGGCTGGAAGACGAGCTACGTTTTGTTTTCATTACATCGAGCGCGACATTGTACCTGGCAGGCGACCCGCCGGTCGAAGCCCAGCATTTCACGTTGTCTACGAATGATGAAGTCTGGGTGGCTGTGTCCGCCTCCGAGCATGGTAAGTGCGTGCGTTGCTGGCATTACCGTGAAGACGTGGGGAGTCATAAACAACATCCCGAGCTGTGTGGCCGTTGTATTGAGAATGTCGATGGCCAGGGCGAATCACGGACGTTCGCATGATGTCATGGCTTGAACGGCAGGGTATGCTCAAATGGTTGTGGATCACCGTGCTGTTGGTGGTGCTCGATCAAATTACCAAGCAATGGGCCGATAATGCGCTGGAAATGTTTCGACCGGTTGAGGTTATTTCCAATCTCAACCTGTACCTGGCCTATAACAAGGGCGCAGCATTCAGTTTTCTAAGTGATGCGGCGGGCTGGCAACGCTGGTTTTTTACCGTTATCGCGATAGGTGTGAGCGTGGTACTGGTTTTCTGGTTGCGTAAACTGGAAAAGCATGAAACTCTGACCGCGATTGGTCTGGCATTCATTCTGAGTGGCGCTATCGGGAACGTGATTGATCGCATCCTGTTTGGACACGTCATTGACTTTATCCAGTTCTATTATCATGCACAGAGTTGCTTACCGGGATTTAGCGGTTTTGCTGACAGCCAGGGTATGCAGTGCATTTGGCCTGCATTTAATGTAGCAGATTCGGCCATTACCGTCGGTGCCGCACTGTTGATTTTCGACAGTATAAAATCATTGCGCCGGCCACATGACAGTAGTGAAGTAACAGACAGTTAGGAATTGGTATGGGTGACGTTGAAGCATTGACCATCGGACCAGGCTGTGAAGTGACCATGTACTTCAGCCTGAGTATGAAGAACGGTATCGTGGCCGATGCCACCGAGGAAGGGCAGCCGCTGACTTTTAAAATGGGTGATGGCAGCATGATTCATGGCCTGGAAATGGCCATATATGGTTTAAAGGTGGGCGATAAGCAGAGTGTCGAGCTCGATCCGCTCAATGCATTTGGCTATGCCGATCCGGATAATCTCCATACTATGGCGCGCAATGAGTTTGCTGATGATCTACCACTGGACCCGGGTACGGTGATTGGCTTTAGTACTCCGGCAGGTGACGAAGTGCCCGGTACCATCAAGGAAGTACAGGGTGAGGAGGTCATTGTGGATTTCAACCATCCACTGGCTGGGCATGATTTGATTTTTGATGTGGAAATACTGGATATTAAACCACCCGCAACACAACAGGATGGTCAGGACTAATGGACGTGGTATTGGCCAGCCCACGCGGATTTTGTGCCGGAGTCGATCGCGCCATCGACATTGTTGAACGTGCACTGGAAGTTTTTGGTGCCCCGATCTATGTGCGGCATGAAGTTGTGCATAACAAGTTTGTCGTGGATGGGTTGCGCGACAAGGGGGCTATCTTTGTCGAAGAACTGGACGAAGTACCGGATGATGCCACGGTTATCTTCAGTGCACACGGTGTCTCAAAAGCCGTAGTGGACGAGGCAGCCCGGCGCGGTTTAAAGGTATTTGATGCCACCTGTCCGCTGGTGACCAAGGTTCACCTGGAAGTCAGCCGTTTTAGCCAGGATGGACGTGAATGTATCCTGATTGGCCATGCCGGGCATCCGGAAGTGGAGGGCACCATGGGGCAGTTTGATGAAAGCCAGGGTGGAAAAATGTACCTGGTCGAGTCCGTGGCGGATGTTGAGCAGCTGCAGGTTAACAATCCCGATAAACTCAGTTTTGTTACCCAAACCACGTTGTCGATGGACGATACGGCCACCATCATCGATACGTTGCGAAACAAGTTTCCGAACATCGAAGGCCCCAAAAAAGATGATATCTGTTACGCCACGCAAAATCGCCAGGATGCAGTGAAGCAGCTGGCACAACAGTGTGACCTGGTGCTGGTGGTGGGTTCACCGAATAGTTCAAATTCCAACCGTTTGCGCGAAGTCGCCGAACGCCTGGGCACGCCAGCCTTTCTTATCGATAATGCTGACGAGATAAATCGGGTTTGGATTGATGGAAAAAAACGTATTGGTATAACTGCAGGTGCTTCAGCCCCCGAAGTATTAGTTAGTGAAGTGGTGGATCAGTTAAAGCAATGGGGTGTGAATACAATCGATAATCTGGTTACCACGCAAGAGAAAATAGTGTTTTCTTTACCAAAAAATCTCGCAAAATAAAGCAAGGCTTGGGGTTGTTATTCACCCCAGCAACGGTTCGCATCGGAAGCCGTTCCAGTATGCCCTTTGCGCCCCAGGTGATCCAGCGTCAGGGCTGTACATTCACTATCGTTGGCCTGGTTTTTGGTTGCAGTGATATCAAAGCCCGAGCCACCACCCGTTATAGTTACCGCAATTGTATAACGACCATCGGGTGACGTTTTTGCGGCTTTAGCAGGGTCTGCTTCGAACTCGGCATTGGTTACACAATTATTGGTGTTAGCATAACTGCCGTTATCGGAACGGCACTTTTGCAGGGCCTGGTTGACAATCATCAAGCCGGCTACGGCATCCTTGCGCTTTTGTTTTAAAAGTTGGCCTTCAAACGCAGGCCAGGCGATGCCGGCAATGATAGAAATAATCGCAATAGTTACAATAAGTTCTATCAGGGTGAATCCATGCTGGTTGCTATTACCAATCGTTTGCTTGTTAGATTCCGACATGATGTGTATTTATTGCAGGTAAATTCTATGAATGAGTCCGGCAGTGCCACCGCGTTCCGGCGAATCAAAATCCACCTCTACCTTGATCTTTTTTCCGGTATATAGCATGGAAAGCGTTCCTTCGTTGCCACGCCGTGTCTTTATCTTCACATCCTTGCTAAGCGTGAGCGGTAAATCACCGACTATCAATAAACGTCGTCCCGCATCGTACCTATCAACAGTGCCCTGGTACTCCTGTGTTTTTACTTTGCCATCGGCTGCATTTACATGGGAAAAAGTAAATAACAGGGACATAATAATACTTATGCCAACCAGTATTTTCTTTAAGTGAAACATCAGAATGCCTCCTGTTTTTACTGTGGAATGACCTGGATCCAGGAACGTCGACCAATACCCTGATCAGAGGCGCTTTCCTTGACCTTGATTAGATCGCCGGTGCTCTTACTGATGATCTTCTGCTCATCACCTTTTTCATCGACGAGAATCATCGCGCGACTGGTCTTGCCACCGTCTTTGTCCTGTATACCACCGCCGGGCACGTTACCACCATCATACGCGACAAGATCGGCCGCATTGAAAACACCATCGTTATTGTAATCAAACGGTGTCTCGGTGAGTCTTGCGCCTGTTGTCGCACTTATTTCCATCAGCCATGATTCGCCACCTGCAGAGCATGGGTTGCTACTTGGAATTACA
>DJMK01000056.1 GCA_002436485.1 Proteobacteria bacterium UBA6492 | reverse complement strand
TTACGGAAGGATGTTCGCCTGTTCATCTCCAACCCGAAGACCGAGAAGGCGAGCTATGACGTGTATGCTGAAACACTGCTTGCGCTTGCCGATGAGCAAAACCTGGATACCGACGCAATCAGAAGTTTAGTCTCGGGCAACTCCCAACGACTGGTAACAGGTGCACGTATTCATCATCGCGAAGCACCACAATGCCTGTATGAAAACAGGGCAGATGTGGCCGTCATCTACTATCACCTTGCGCTGCGTTATACACGCATCTTTCCGGAACTGTTTGAATTCATTCCGCTTGAGGGAACAGTCGAAAATCCTCAAGCCTCTGCCAAGAATATTCGCACGACCTATCATATCGGGCTTGTTGGTGATGGTGGCAAATGGGGCAAGCAGTGTGTTGAATTTATGTTTAGCGACGATGTGAGCCGGCTATATGAATCACATGGCCTGCAACGTCCATAAAAAAACGCCACCATTGCTGGCGGCGCCGAGGATAAGTACTGCTAAACTTGTTCTTACTTGAATGTGATAAACAGTGCCGAGGTCCATACCTTGGCGTCATCTCCTTGATGTGCAACCATGTAAACCGGACGATGTCCATGCGGTCCATTGGTNNTCCCAGACAAAAGTTGGACAGTGAACAAACGGGTTACCCTTTAACGGGTCACCCACCTTCACGTAACCATCGATGGTGCCCTCAATTTTGATTTGTGCTGTCTCAAGATGCGAAACATCCAGTTCAATCGCATCCACGTCACCATAGGTATCGCTCTTGAAACCAACCGTCGTCGCACTTTGACGCCAGCAAGTTTCTTCCAGGTGTTCAAAACCAAGCCCGACAAATTCGTTGATAACAGCATTGGTAATAGTGATAGTACCTTTCCAGGCTGCCCAGCGATAACGATCCTTGATGCGTGCACCACCCCAACGAAAACGAATCTTGCGATCAGAGAAACCGAGTTCCTGTTGCAGGTTACGTCGCCAGATTTCGCCAGTATGGTCATAGGCAATCAGTTTGTCCCAGCCACGGTCTCCAAGAAAGCGGTAGTTAATCTGGGCTGCACCCTTATGCTCAAACTCGTCACCCATGAGGTGATCGCCACAGGTAATCAGGCCATAGGTACGCTCACCGGTCGAAGCAAAGGTATGGCGCGCACGCAATGCGACACCAATGGCTTTGCGGGATAACTCGGGTGCTATCACACCGGAGATACCGCCCTTGGTACCGAAAACCGCGGTACCCGGTACACCACCACCACATCGTCCACGGTGCTCGTCACCCGCCATGCTCGCACCAATCTTGTAACCACGTTCCATGGCTTCCTGATACAACCAGCCAAAATGGCCCCAGGCCGAACCAATCTCGACCAGTCTTTCCAGCTCAGGGTGATGCCAGTCAAGAAGACAACGGCGCCCGCCAACATGCGGGGTTAACAGATGACCTTCCGGGTCATTTATATAAGCGGCCCACAGTTCCTCCAGCGGCCAGGCACCGGGAATGGCTTCTGTAGAACCGGTATCTTCATTCCAGTCAACCGAGCGCACGTGTGTGCCGTCTTTGAGGAACGGAAACTCCGGCTCGTCATCGTGCAGAAAGATGACGTTATGGTCACCACCGGCACAGGAACTGCCGCACCACTCGGTTCCGGGATAGGCAATAAACTCACCGTCCGTGCAGATCTCGCGAATTAGCTCGACCGTTTGTTTCCAACGTTCCGTGGTGATGTTGAAGTCGTTATGCGCAAACGCCAGTACATCCAGGCCTGTTACATCGCGACCATAGGTCAGGTTGTACTCGGTCGAGTTAGTACCAATCGTATCGTTGGAGTGCACATGCAGGTCTGTGTAAAAGATACGCGGGAAATCCAGCTCCTTGTCAATCGTGACATAGAACGTTTGATCTTTGACCGCCGGGTGGTCTGGCATACTGGCGGTGATAATCAGCTCACCGGTTTTGTCCGTGGGCATATCTTCCAGTAAAGAAACACACCAGCCTTCTGCCGGCATGGTGATCTCTTTTGAATAACAATCCTTACCATTTAGTGNNAACAATGCCGGCACACCGGGCTTGATATTAATCACCAGGTCCGGGTTTACCGCCGCAAAGCGTGAGGTCCCCAGTGGATCGACATAACAACGGAACTTGAAGTCCTGTTCGGTAAACGTTTGTACACGAGTGCCTGGCCCACCAAAACGTCGGTCACCCATACGTATGATGATATGGTCACCCGCCTTGAGATAACCATCAAAGGTATCGACGATGATGGCCTTTTGAAAAGGACGCTCATGGCCCTTCTGATCAAAGCGTACCGAGAGCTTTTGTACCGTGGCCGCGCTTTGCCCTTCTACCGTAGGACCGGCATGGTACTCGGCGGATACATAATTCGCCGCAGTCGGATCACTTGTCTGAAACAGCTCCCAGTCAGAATAAAAACGAAAAGTGGCCTTGAACCAGGAACCGTCAGCCATGCCTGACTGACCGATTTCATAATCGATGATAATTTCCTGCCACGAACCGGCGTCCATTTCTTCAATATTACAACTGACCTTGCCAAGAAACGGCATATCCTTGGTCTTGTCATACAACCCGACAGGTGCGGTATATGATTCACCCAGTTTCTTTTTCAATTCGGCATCAGTCATTTTTTTCATGGATACAACCTCTTTTCTTTTTGCTTTTTCTTTATAATGTGGTTCAGTCTAGCGCTCATCGTTAGTTATGCCTGTCACGCAGGCGACAAAATATTATTTCATTCGCTTTTATACTGCCCTACCGAAGCGGCGGCATCTTTACGTTTTTTCCGTGCTTTGTTAACACTCGTCCAGAAGGTGCGCACTACTACAAAGATTGTTAACGCCATCAAAATCATGGCCACCGGACGAGTAAAGAACATATAGGTATCTTGCTGGGAGATGATTACGACTTGCTGCAGTTTACGCTCCCATTCTGGCGCCAGGATAAAACCAATCAAAAGTGCGACATAGGAATAATCGAACTTCCGCATGAAGTAGCCGATAAAACCGAATACCAACATCACGCCCACATCGAACATATCTGACCTACCCAGGTAAGCGCCCATGATGCAGGTAAAGATAACAATCGGGTATAAAATCAATGCAGGGATATCAACCGCTTTACAAAATAGTCGTAACCCGACGCGACCGATAACCAACAGGAACAAACTGGCCAGCACCAGACTGCCATAGATACCATACATCAGTTGCGCATTTTCTTTAAACAGTAGAGGGCTTGGTTGCATACCATGGATCATAAACGCACCCATTAACATTGCTGCCGCCAGGTTACCCGGGATACCCAGGACGAATAGTGGAATCAAACTGGAGGCCACCACCGAACTGTTTGCCGATTCAGATGCGGCAATCCCTTCCAGGCGTCCCTTGCCAAACTCTTCCTTGTGTTTTGAACGTTTCATCGCCTGGTCATAAGACATAAACGAAGCGACCGGTGCACCCAGTCCCGGCATCGCCCCAACTCCAACTCCGATTAAGGTGCCCCGCAACAGGGTTTTGGTATTTTTAAAAAATTCTTTAATTGAGACCATTCTGTCTTCGAGTTTGGAAGAAAACTCATTCGCCGAGTGCTCAACACTGCCTTTACCGGCATATTTTTCCAGTTGAATTAAAATCTCAGAAAAGGCCAGCAAACCGATGGCCACCGGGATCAACGACAGGCCACCCCCTAATTGATAGACATCAAAAGTGAGCCTGGGTAATGCCGTGACAGGTTCGGTTCCAATCAACCCCAGCATAATTCCGAACGCCGCGGCGATTAGTCCTCGACAGATTGAGTTGGTGCCAATCCCTGCAATCACAGTCAATGCCAGTGAGATCAGCGCGAAAATTTCTGCCGGCCCCATATATAAGGCAACTTTTGCCAGGGGTGCCGCAACGATAATCAGAATAATGGTTGAAAGAAAATCGCCCGCTACTGAACTGTATAGCGCCATGCGCAAGGCTTTTTCACCTTTACCTTGCTTTGTCAGCGGATAGCCATCCCATGATGTTGCAGCGGCCTCGGGTGTCCCCGGCGTTCGTAATAACACTGCAGAGATTGCACCACCATAAAACGCGCCCTTGTTTAAACCAACCAGAAAGCCAATCGCCGTGAGTGGCGTCATGTAATAGGTAATAGGGATAAACAGGGCAATGGCCATTGGACCATTGATACCCGGAATAGCACCAACCATTACACCGATTGTTACTCCCATAAGGAGAAACATAAGACTGGTTGGCGATACCGCGTCCAGCAATCCTGCAAAAATCATTTCCATAGGTTTTNNAATACAAAAGCTGAAATGATGTAGCTGACATACTCGATTGCAATAACATACAGGATACTGGGCAGCATCACGGTAAGCAGGTAGCGTATGTTGACCCGACCAATCTGGGTAAAACCACCATCTTCCGAGTCTTCCGGAAAGTCATTTTCCTCCGCTGGAAGCTGTTTTCCGGCAAAATGTGCAATCAAATTAACAGTAAGAGAAAGGCAGGCCATGAATAACATGATAGAAACAGCAACATATGGCACTAACGCGGAAGATGCCCCATAGCCTGGATAAGCCGGCGTCTGCTCAGGAATACCCCAGGCAAACATAAAAATGCAAAAACTGATTACTACCAGATAAGCAATCGAGTCTCTTTTTATTCTTGTCACACTTATTTCCTGTGGCCTGAGTAAAGGGAAACAGATTAATGACAATCGCCAGACGAGCAAGTATCGTCTGGCGATTGTTGATGCTACATGCCTTCTTTATTTCATTTTGGCTTGCTCGCCAAACTTGGCATAGAGGTCTTTTGCAGTTTTATCCGCATGCGCTTCACCCCATTTAACCGGACGCATTTTCAGGTTCTTGGTAATGAATGTTTGTGTTTCTTCATCATTAGCAAGTTTATCTGCAGCTTCCAGCAACTTGGCTTTTGCCTTGGGATCAATACCTTTAGGAGCAACCAGGGCAACGATCATTTCAACCTGCTCGTCGTAACCCTGTTCTTTTAAGGTAGGAACATCTTTTGTATCCTTGGCTGGAAGGCGATCACCCAGCGCAGCTGCAATCAATTTAATGGTGCCGGCTTCTACGTGTTTATACAAAATGGCACCGACATAACCAACATCGACATGATCGCCCGTTACCGCCTGAATTACAGATGGACCGCCCTTGGAAGGAAGCAAGGCCAACTGTACGCCTTCTTTCTTGGCCATACGTACGATCGCATCCTTGTCATCTGCGCCGTGGAACATTGCACGCATTTTGCCACCGTTACTTTTCTTGGCCCAGGCAAACGCTTCTTTCAACGTATTATATGGTTTGTCCTTTTTGGCAATGAAACCACTTGAGTTCAGCGCAACCAGGGTCAGGTAATCAAAGTCTTCGAGTTTATACTGCATCTTGGCATGATGGGGTGCATAGGTATATGCCGTCAGAGAAGTTACACCAATGGTATAACCATCAGGCTTGGCACGACTCAGCGAGGTTGCCATTACAGTACCGTGAGAACCAGTAACATTCTTCGTATTAATCGGTTGTCCAAGAATCTTGCTCATGCGCTGTCCCAGACCACGCGTCAAGCGATCAATCTGAGCGCCGGGCTGTGTCATTGTCATGAAGGTAATCGGACGGTTAGGATATTCTGCGGCAATTGTACTGGTCACGGCTGTGGCCAAGACAAGGCCGATCCCAAGGTGAATGAGTTTTTTCATCGTAGTCCTCCGTTGTTCAGACATTTTAATCCGGCCCTTATTGCAAGGAGCGGCCTTTAGTTATGCGTCTTGCGACTTGTAATACTAGCGAACGTGGGGCGGGATACTTGTCGCCCAAGCGACAATCTTGGCACAGGGAATCAATATTAAAAAATGATTATAAAACTCTAAAGTAATATTAGAGAAAGCAAATAGATGGCTGATGGTTAATGATAAGGCATTATATCCACAACAATATTAAGTTACTGGTTAAATCCCGTTTGGCAACATGCACCGAGCATGTCATGATTGGCAAGGAAATGTAATAAGGATGTAATCATTGAGCAGCATCAGTCGCAGCAGTACACGCCCCATCACCGATATCAGTACGAATATTATTGGCCACGACTTTTCCAACCTTGCGGATGGGGGAGATGCCTGGTCTGACGCACATGCCAATTTTCTTTCCAGCCTGTCGCAACAGGAAACACAGGACCTTTTGCAGTGCTCACGCCGCCTGGTACTAAAACCACGTGATCATCTGTTCCGTGCCGGTGATCGCTCCAGTGATGTCTACATCGTCTCTGGCGGCTGCATTCGCCTGTTCCAGGTTTCTTCCACCGGTAAAGAGACCATCCTATGGTTCAGTTTCCCGGGGGAAATATTTGGCATGGCTGAACTGTGGCGCGGTAGCGACCGACAGATTTATGCCGTAGCCAACGAGGCGTCCCAGGTCTATTCGATACGGCGCAGTGACTTTACCAGTTTTCTTGGAACACACCCGGAAGCGGCTATGAAGGCTATCGGTATTTTATCAGCACGCGTACGCACGCTGGGCCACATGCTGGTCGGCCTGGCCTCCGACAACGTCGAAACACGTATTGTACGTTTGTTAATGCGTTTTGCCGCCGTATCATCCGGCACGCACTGTGGCAGTGCCAACGAAGGTGAGTTATGTGTGAATGTACGCCTGACACATCAGGACATCGCTAATCTGATTGGCGCCAGTCGCCAAACCGTTACCACTACGCTTGCAAACCTGCGTAAGCGCGGCGCGCTGCGCATGGTGAATCATCACATACATATCGTACAACCTGAAGAACTACGCCGACTGCTGGAAGTGGGCACAACATAAGTCACTGTCCTACCAATGCCTATACCCGTTCAATTGAGGTATAAGCCCCAATCAATGTAATTAATCAGAAGGTCAACAAGCGTTGTATTGTCCAGAAGGAAGCAACACTGCCAATGGCATACGCCGCCAGTCTCGGTAACCAGGCAAGGTGTATTTTCGTTATATGTTTCCAGAGCATCATGACAGTGATGACGACGGCAATGAACAACAATTGCCCTGCTTCAACACCAAGATTAAACGACAATAGTGCAAGTGGTATGTCTGATTGAGGAAGACCCACTTCTGATAACGCACCAGCAAAACCAAAACCATGTAACAAACCAAATATGAATGCCACGATCCAGGGTGAGCGAATCGCAAGATCGCGCTTGCCCTGTTGTTGTTTGACCAGTTCTACCGCAAGAAAAATAATCGATAATGCAATCACGGCTTCAACCGGTGCCTGTGGAACAGTCACTATATCCAATGTTGCGATTGCAAGCGTGATGCTGTGCNNTGCTGTGTGCAACGGTAAAGGCGGTAATTGTCTTTACTAGTAACCAGTTCCCTTTGACGATCAATAGCAGGCACAAAACGAATAACAGGTGATCTATTCCTCCCAGGATATGCTCTACTCCAAGCACCAGATAATCCGTAAAAACGCCCCATGTACTCGGCGCCCCTTTAACTTCCATACTTGGATTGTTTGGTTTCAGTATCTGGGTATATACCGTGCCATCCTGCATTTGCACCCGGACCAGTACATCGGTGATGGTCTTTACTAACCCATCAATAGAAACGGTCTGTCCGACTAACCCAATATCCGAACATGTCATGGTCCAGCGGGCGATATGCGCACCAGATGTTAAATAATTGGCGATACTGCCCTGTATATCACAATGCTGAGGAAACACCGGTTGCATGGATAAAACCATCTCGCCCCGCGCAGGACGACGCCAGGTGATATCAAAAACGTCGGCCTGTGTTTCATTGATTTCCAGATAAGCAGGACGCGATTCATGGCCATTGACAACGCCACTGTATATAAAGAATAAAAGAGAGAGTGTAGTTAATATGCTGTATTTCATATTGCGATGAGAAATATGATCAATCAGGTATCTTCAATGATAATCTGATAACGTTCTTTCAATTTATCCAGAACTTGCTCGTTGCGTTCCTGCCGTAGATCGAACAAATAATCATTCTTGAGACGCTCACGTACATCAGCAAAAGGGATTACACCCGTTTTATCATGTTGCATGACATAAACCAGGTGTAAACCGTATCCAGATTCGACAGGTCCTTGCCATTTACCGGGTGTAAGCGTCGTTAATGCAGTGGCAAAATTCTGACCGAATTCCCGTGCGATCTCATCAGTCGATTTTTGTGAGTATTGGCTATTCAGCATGAAACGGTCGCCATAGTCATCCGGTACATTTGCACCGGCCTGCGTGGTTTGCAATGTCTTAAGTGTCGCCAGTGCCTCGTCCTGCAGACGTTTGCCTCGCGTGTCTGGATTAAAAAATAAATGGCTGAAGCTGAGTCTTGCCGCCTGCATATAGCGCGACTGGTTTTTTTCATAGTAGGCCATCAACTCCTTGTCATCGACTTCACTGGGGACAGTTGCATCCGTGATCAGAAACTCCATTTTCTGTGCCAGCCGACGACGTACAATCGTGTCATCTTTTTCCAGGCCCAGTGCCAGGGCTTCTCTGTATAAGATTTCTTCCTTGAGATGAGAGCGAATTAATCCCTCAAGTTCTTCACTGGATGGATCGCGTTGCCATTGTTTTCGAAATATTTGTTTGTAACGATCGATATCACCACGGGTAATCGTGATCGTATTTTCGCTCTCGGTAGACCAGTCAGGATTGGCCCAGTAGAAAGCAACAAAGATGGCCAGGCCAAGCAATAAAAAATGCGTGAAAGGCTCACGTAACACCTGTGGTATTTTCATAAAATAATTATTACTTTTATAAAACTTGTAACAATACTTTCAACCCAGATATTAAATAAATCGAACAACCTGCAACTTATTACTCAAGGCGTATACCAGATCGGTGAAGTATAGGCGCGTTCCTGGTGGGTCAATTTTATCCCCTTCGGAATCTTGGCACCGAGGCGTACCTTGTCATACAGCACCCAGCGTGGCGTNNTTTTTATTGGGTTTACGATCACCCGACCAGACTACGTCATACACTTTTTCATGCGTCTTGCCTTTTTTATCCAGCCAGCCCTTGACGATCTGAATGCGATCAAGGTTGGCTCCAACTGGATCACGTAATGCATAAACCATGAAGGTGGGTGCTTTTTTGCCTTTGGGTGCCTTCTTTAAATCCCCGCCCATGGGTACGCCTTTCTCATAGCCGATAAACGCAGGAGCGCGACTACGAAGGTCTTTATTAGTATATTCCCAACCACCGAAGAAACGCACTGGAATACGCGGACCAGTGGTGGCGTAGGTTTCTTTGCGCATCATCGCGTCCCAGATTGCTTCACGCGTGTTCTCTTTAGCCCATACCCCCTGGTAACCGGAAGCCACTAACATGTCGCCCGATATCTCACCCAGTTTCGATTTAACAAAGGGATGCGATATGCGAGTCTTGGATGGTTCAGTGGTAACGGATTTGCCATAAAAGTTTTCTTCTTCGGCTGTGGCCAAAGCAGTATGGCTGTCGGTCGCCCCGACCATGCCGAACTTATAAGGATTAGTACCGAGTTTCTTTTCCAGCATTAATCCGTTCTTCAAGGCTTCGCGCGCGTATTCGCCTTTTAGCATGGAATCCTTTTTCAGTTCAGTGATGTCCAGGTTGCCGACATCCCAGGTGCCGTAGTCAGCGAATTCGTCATCAGGAGAAAGGAATGGATGAGCTTCACCGTCACCTTTAATTTGCGTAACTTCGTAGAGAGGCTCCCATTTGGCACGCAAGCGAACATAGTTTTTATCCACCTTGCCGCCGGCGTAGGTATTTTCGGTAGGAAACATCCAGCCATTTGAAAGGTTACCGTTGTGCGACAGGGCTAAGGCCTTACCGCCGGTTTTCTTTTCATAATTTTCGAGCCATTTGTAAAGGTCCAGTGGATCCGTTGTTCCAGTCGGGGGTTGAGTAGTTAGGGGCACCACCTGACGTGCTCGCTCACCACCATCACGTAAAATCACATTACGATGTAAATTGAATCCTTTTGGCACCGAGGTCCATTCGAAGCCAATCAGCGCCGTGAACTTGCCTGGATCGTTATATTTATCTGCAGTCTTTGTAATATCGTGCCACAGCTTGTTGTAGACCTTGGAACCAGGCGAGTAATCTTTAACCATCTGCTCAGGCACTTTCATCTGCGCAAAATGGGTTATGAGATCAAAAGCGGCCTTGCCTGCCGCATCACCCCCTTTTTTAAAACCTTCATGCCATTCCTTGCCTTTAGGATCGGCAACGATATTGGGCGTACCTTTTTGAATGTCAGTCGCGATGCCCATCATGTCGGAATGGTCGGTGATCACCAGCCAGTCCAGCGGCCGGCCCAGCTTGACCTTAAGACCAGTTGATGACTTTATTTCTTCGCCGCGCGCCAGACGATAAGCATCTTCATGGCCGAGGATATTGCCGAACAGACCAGCATCGAGTGATAGACCGGTATGTAAATGCGTTTCCCCCCAATAAACATTGCTGGGAAAGGAACGCTGCGCATAAGGTGAATAACCTTTACCGGGATACAAGCTACCCTTAATGATGACATCTTTGTCAGGGGTGCCAATGTCTGAAGCCATTGCAGGTGACACCAACAGTATAAAAGAAAGAGAACACCCGTTTAGTTTCTTGTACATATTCATTCCTGCCTCCTAATTCTTTTCAATGTTTGCATACCGTACTATAAATACGGTAATTGCAGGCAAAATCTTGTTAACGCTAATCATACAACACATGCGATTCAGATCATTTCTTATTTGGTTTATAAGGATCCTTGGCGCCCATTTTTATAGGCGGATTTTTTGCAAGTGAAATCTTATGCTTTACTAACTGTTCTAGCGCGGCTTTCGGCACCCAGGTGTGCGGAAAGAGGACGTTGTCCTTTTCCTGTGGATCATTCATAAGATTGTAAAGCCGTGGCATAGTGTATTCGGTCAACTTGCCGTTCCAGGTATCCTGCTCCTTGAAGTGCAGCTTCCAGTTACGCCACTTCACAGCAAAGATATCGTTACCCATGTAAACAATGAATCCTTCACGACCGGATGACTTATTCTTACCCAGGAAAAAATCGGCCATATCTTTACCATCGATAATGCGGTCCTGTGGAACCTTGCCGCCAGCAATTTTCGCAAGTGTCGGAAAAAGATCCATTTCATGCACGATTTCATCACTAGAAACACCGGCAGGGATTTTGCCCGGCCAACGAACAACGAAAGGCACACGCAGCGCGCCTTCAAATCCTGTGAATAACGATCCCCGCCATGGCCCAGCTGAACCGTGAACGGCCGTTTCCACTGTCATCGATGTACTACCATAGTCGAGTGCTTCAGGTCCGTTATCGGCGGTAAAAATAAAGATAGTATTTTTTGCTACCCCAAGATCATCGATAGTTTTGAGTAGTTCGCCCGTATAACTATCAATCTGCATAAGCATGTCGGCCCACGGCCCCTTCCCTGATTTGCCTTTGAAGTCTGGGTGAGGCATTGTCGGGAAATGCGTTGCGGTATAAGGCAAATACACAAAAAAGGGTTTTTTCGCCTTGGCACTGCGTTTCATGAAATCGATGGCCTTATCGGTCAGATCGCGATCGATCAACGGGCGATAGTCCAGGCGATAAGGGCGTACCTTCTTGGGTGTTTTGCCTTTCTTTCCTTCCATGACATAGGTTTCTGCAACGCCGCTCTCTTTAAATCCGGGCAATGAAGAATATGTAGACTCATCCGTGGAATTGGGGATGCCATACCATTCATCGAATCCCTGGTCGGTTGGAAAGCGACCTTTAGTACGGCCAAGATGCCACTTACCGAACATACCGGTGGTATAGCCAGCATCCGCGAGCATTTCCGCCATGGTCACTTCCCATTGCACCAGACCGTAAATGCCTTTACCGACTGGAACCGTTGCGTTGCCACTTCGTACCGCATAGCGGCCGGTCATAATCGCCGAACGCGAAGGCGTGCACTGCACTTCAACGTTGAAGTTCGTCAGACGCAGTCCTTCGTTGGCTAATTGATCAAGTTTTGGCGTTGGTGCACCTCGAATAATGCCGCCACCATTGAAACCGGGCTCACCCCAGCCAAAGTTATCCAGGAACACCAGAACAATATTCGGTTTATTACTGGCGTTTGCTGCCGAGACAAAAAATAACGGTGCAGAAACAAAAATAGTAAGCGCTATTGTTTTTAAAGTTTTCATAATGCTGTCTCCTTCAATCACCACCAGGGTATAAACTCATGAATGTGACTCAGTGTATTCCTGACTTCAGTACAATATTTTCTTTTTGTGTTAACGCTTTGGTGTAGCGCGTCAGATACGAGATGTGTAGACGCTCACACCTACCCGCAGGATATTCATAAAAATCGCATTTATTGGTTTTTTTAACTATCCAGATTACGACAGATTCTGATGCTTTTTGCTATTTACCTTGTCGCCAGTGTTTCGCTGGATAATCGACCAAAATGAGAATGTCTACTTTTGATGGCAAGACTTGTTACTGATGCACAGGAAGGATCGGTTGCGACCAGTTTGATTTATTAGCGTTGATACTTTAAATGACCCGCAGTAATAACAATTACCATACTAATTAAGTAGATACTGTCGCGGATCATCAACGAGATAGCATGAAAATATATTTGATCTAAAAAACACATTAATAATCAGACATAATTCCAGATGCTGCCAGTCAGAACCGGAAAGTCAAACCTGCCTGGAGTTCCGTTTGCCAGATCGTGCTGGAGACAGCAATGATGCGACAGCCATTGTCGCCGCAAAACATGGCGCCACCACCGTTAAGAAATGTGGAGTAACCACGCGCTTCGAGCTTTAGCCCCAGGTTTTTTGTCAAATAAATGTTACTTCCTAAACCAAAGCTAATTGAAGGCCGAAGTTTGTCATTATAACCACCGCTTGGCTGGTAATAGGTCCCGCCGATTGACCCAGCGATATAGGTCTCAATATTGTCATCGGGCCATGTATAAATACCGCCATAATGCAAGTAATCGATATCTAGATCTATGAGGACATCAGCAGGCGCATTGTCATTCAGTAGCCTCGATTCCTGATGACTAAAGACCAATTCCATTTTCGTATTTTTAGTGTAGGGAAAACTGAATGAAATGCCAAAGCTTTCACCTTCATCGACTTTCAATCTTTCGCCGGTCGTTACGACCTCAAATTCACCGCCATAACGATAACCGGCAAAAACACTAACGTTTGTTTCAGCTAAAGTATATGACGATACTAAAAAGACGATACCGGACAGGAATAAACGGACGAACATCATTTGTAAGTTTCCTTGTTATTACTGATTAAGACCTGAATAATTTTCTCTGGGTATACAATCATAAGTTCATACCTATCGGTTGGCGGCTCTATGGCCAGCAGATAGTTTGCTATTTGGGAAACAAGAGTTGTACCTGTAAGCGAAGCTGCCAGTCAGCACCATTTGTTGGTGCTTCCACGTTGTAATAGGCACTGGCCTGCAGGTTAACCGGTTGCTGACCCCATTTCATGATCTGGCCGATGCCGAGACCCAGTGGTACCGTCCATTTGCTGCCACTATCTGCTTCCCAGTTAGCAGTGATGATAGGGGCAAATGTCAGGTAACGACCGGGTATATCCGTAAAGTTGTAGTTGACGAATGGTTGTATCAGCATAATGTTGACATCAGCCCGATTGTCATCGCCAGCTACACTCCAGACATTGTTGATTAGTCCACCATAAACCCACGGACCATCGATCTTCAGCGCCACCGCCGTTGGCCCCAATCCCCATTTACCGGCTCCGAGCCGATCATCACTGGCCGTATCCAGTTGCGCAATGAACCCCGCACCCCAGATCCAGCCATTAGCCGTTGGCGCCTTGGATGAAAAGAATGCAGAGAACTGGATATCACCGATACCATTCTTGCGTTCCTGGCCAGGTCCAAAGCCGGGTTGCGAAATAATCGGCACAATGGTCCGTGTTATCAGGTTCCAGTCCTGGTTCAGATCCACGGGCCACACGGGCTGAATATTCAGAATATTCTGGGTTTTTTCCTCTGGCCCGACGTTGAAGTTGGTATTGTTCTGAAACGGCAGGCTGATCATTGCGGCAATCGGATTCTGCGCAGCCTTGGCAAGGTCAGCTGCGCCTTGATCGGCACTATACGACAATGAGGGTAGTATCATGCCTGTTGAGATCGATAACATTGTAAAAAACGTCGATACTTTCTTTAGACATTTCATTAAAAAAACCTCATCAAGTTTTTATACTGGTTATTGCCAGTTTATTGTTTCGCTATTTTTTCTTGCCCAGCGGCTCGAAGCTGTATTTCTGACCGCCCAGTGAGGCCTCGTACATCAGACCGCCTTTGGCAAAAGTGAAGGCTGCCATGCCTTTTTGATATTCAATTTTAGCCTGGTTGCCTGCATCACTGCCTTTAGAAGCCCCGGCTGTCGACCCGGTAGAACCTGCACTGGCTTGCGCGCCGGCTGTAATGGCTACTGCACTTGCCTGTGCGCCAAATTCAAAATTGCCACTGGTAAAATCATCATAGGCACGCTTATCCTGAAAGAAGATCATCTGACTGTATGCCTGACCACCAGCCTGCAGACCGATTGAAATCTGGGTCATGGACGTTGTTCCAGTGACCTTACCGCTCGCATAGACCTGGCCATCACCATGCGCTGCCCCGATACCTAAACCGCCTTTACCAATAGTTGGAAAAACCGCATATCCATAAGCATTCTTAAAAAAAGGTTTTGTTTCGTCGGCTGCCTTGAACGCCTTGATAGTGGCGGAGTAATCTTCAGCGGCTTTGCCGGCAGTAGAAATTAATAACAGGAAAGGTAATAACAGCACGAGAAAATGTCTGGACATAATCTCCTCCTTGGTTGGTTTGTAAAGACCATTAAAAGGGGAGCTAATTCGCATGTCTATCCACATTGCGACACCTCGGTGGCACAAGTCTTTGAAATTCTTAGCTGCTACGATTCGTAATGGTCCTATCTTGCCGCCAGTGTTTCACTGGGTGACTCAGCGAAATGTGCCCGGTAATCGACAGAAAATCGACCAAGATGTAAAAAATTGTATTTGGTAGCAAGGCTAGTTACCGACATACTTGAAGGATTAGCCGATACCAGTTCTCGTCGTACCGCATTCAGGCGTCGCACCTTTATATAGTTGAGAGGACTCATTTGGAAATAAGCTTCAAAGCTCCGTTGCAGTGTACGTAAACTCACACCAGTATATGTGCATAGATCCTGAAGCCGAACTGCATTTTGTAAATTCTCCTCGATGAAGGTCCGTGATGATCTAGCGATCTTTGCTGCAGTACTGCTGGTTAAGCGCTCGGCATTTGTTTGCGTTGCTGCATCTGTCATCCATGTGATTACTTTTGCCAGTATGTTTGAGGCTGTCTCAGAACCAAAACTATCTTTTTGGACTAACTGCTTTATCTCGTATCGAAGTGCGCTTAAACGTTCAGGGTTGCCTTTATAGATCGTGGCTGTTCCCTCAGTCAATAATTCAGCCGAAGGTGCAATCGCTCGCACGGCGGCATCAAAATCCTCCGCCGGTAAGAATATAGTTTCATTACAGATTGTATTATGGGTTACAAAGTCCATATCAGATAACGTCGGTAAGGCAACCAGAGTCCCATCTGTCAAATAGCGCCCGCAAACTTGTAAATGACCCAACCCCATGCCGGGCAGGAACAGCCCGGTAAACCCAACTGGTGGCTCGCAATAGATGCACAGATGATTGTTAAATCGCTCTGACGCGAACAAGATTCCATCAGTCACGTTGTTTGCAAATTCGGCATAAAATTCCCCTTTACCGAGTTGACGATACTCCATATCCCACCCGGCGGCACGAGCAGCCTCTTCCATTTCATCCACAGCAGAAAATTGACTCAAGTTACTCATTTATATACATCCAGCCTAAAGCCGGTAAAGATTACTACCGGTGTCATTAGCAGAAAAACAGGTACTAGTGATTAATAACTTGTTGCGCATTATCTCCATATCTTTTTTTATAGCCTTACACCATTCAGCTACGGCGTATACCAGATCGGCGAGGTATAAGCGCGTTCCTGGGAAATCATCGGCACTTTCTTATCCATTTTTTCACCGAAGCGCTTGGCATCATAGGCCGTCCAACGTGGGGTTGGAATTTCGATCACACGTGCATAGTAAAAGGCTTTTTGTTTACGATCGAAATCCGGGTCTTTCCAGACAGTGATTAACTCCGAGGCGCCAATGCTGTTAGTCCAGGTGGCATTTTTGACATCGACGGTATTTCCTACCGCTGGCAACTTACCTTTTTTATTGGGCTTGCGATTGTCTGACCAGGCTACATCATAGACCTTCTCATGGGTCTTGCCTTTTTTATCCAACCAGCCTTTGACGATTTGAATCCGGTCCAGGTTACCGCTATAGGGATCTTTGAGTGCCGCGACCAGGAAACCGGGTGCTTTGCCTTTGGGTGCCTTTTTCAACTCACCACCCATCGGTACCCCTTTGGCATAACCTATCAAGCCAGGATCACGTAATTGTGCATCGCCTTTGCTAAAGTCATAACCGCCAAAGAAACGCACCGTCATGCGCGGGCCGGTAGTGGCGTACACTTCTTTACGTTTCATTGCATCCCAGACTGCTTCGCGGGTATTGTCAGTAGCCCATACCGCCGCATAGCCAGAACCTACCTGCTCCCAACCGTAGTATTTTATATCGCCGAAATTACCGACCAGTGCACTCCAGCGCCCCTTATGTGGTTCTTTTCCACTATGTTTGCCGAAGAAATTTTCTTCTTCCGCAGTCGCCATGCCGGTATGACTATCGGTGGATCCCACCATGCCAAACTTGTAGGGGTTGATGCCGAGCTTCTTCTCTAGTTTCAAACCGTTTTTCAAAGCTTCACGAGCATATTCGTGTTGCAACATCTCTTTTTTCTTGGGCACCGGGCCGAGGTTACCCTTATCCCACAAGGTATCGTAACCGGCAAATTCATCATTGGGCGATAAAAAAGGATGGGATTCACCATCACCTTTGATTTGCGTTACCTCATAGATGGGTTCCCAACGCATGCGGGTCTTTGCGTAATCTTTAGTAAGCGGCTTGCCAGTGACAGGATTGATTTCAGGAAACATGATGCCGTTACTAACATTGCCGTTATGAGCCAGAGCTAAGACTTTGCCCTTGGATTTTTTCTCATAATTATCCATCCACTTCCACAGGTCTTCCGGATTAAAACTTTCCGCTGCGGTGAAGGGCAGAATTTGTTTGGCCTTTTTGCCTCCATCTCGGTAAAGCACGTTACGATGCAAATTGTTTCCACCTTCAGTCGATGTCCATTCATAGCCAATAATAGTAGTGAAGCGACCAGGTTCATTAAACTTGTCAGCTGTATCAATATATCGTTCCCACACTGAACGAACGAATTTTTCTTCCGTCAAAACAGCTGGCACCTTTTCACCGGTAATTCCTGCAAAGGTTTCAATGATTTCCATGGTTGCAGCTAATGCTGTATCACCGCCCTTATGAATACGATCATGCCAGTCTTTGGCCTTGGGATCTTTTAATAAAGTCGGGTTACCTGCTACGACTTCATCCATCGCGCCGATAGCATCGGAATGATCAGCGACTACCAACCAATCCAATGGACGCGACAACTTGATACGTTCACCATGCGATGTTGTAATTTCTTCACCGCGCGCCAGTCGATAGGCTTCTTCAGGCCCAAGTGTTACACCAAAAGCCCGGGCATCCAGTGAGAGCTTGGTATGCAGGTGAGTATCTCCCCATAGCACCCTGGTCGGATAGTTTTTCCCGGCATAAGGAGAATAACCAGATGCTTTAAGTGGTTTCTTGTCAATACCCTTTTTTACATCATCCTTACTTCCAAGAATACTACCAGCGTAATCAGCATGGCTGTTGGTTGCACTTAAAAACAGCACTAACAAAAATAGTACTGGCAATGACTTTATGTGTTTCATCACTGAATCCTCCGCGCTAATTATCCTATTATCATTAAGGAACTAGTTTTTGTAACCTCGATTCAAAATATTGAGCCCTTTCCTGATTGCCAGCTTCCTTATTGATGGACACCAGTGCATAAAGCATATCAGTATTCGCGGGAAATTTCTTGTGGCCCTGTTCCAGGATATTCAGTGCCTGTTTCGGCTTTCCAACAGAGTTAAGTGCAATGGCATATACATAAATATAACGATCAGTCGTAGTGGGGCTTTCCGCAGCGATGCGTAAATAGGTGAGTGCCTCTGGCATATTTTTCTGCCGAACCTGTAATAATCCCAGAGTATGTTGTATCGCGGTCTTATCTGTCACCTGGGACAACCCCTTTCGTAAAACTGATTCCCCAGCCTTGTCATTGCCTACGCTCCGATAGAGATCGGCAAAATTTATATATGCAGGTGTGTACCAGGGCGCAACAGAAATAGCATCCTGGTAATATTGCTTGGCCAGCCTGGCATTACCTTGTGAGGTATACATTCCAGCAAGATTAACCAGTGATTCCGGACGGTCGGCGTTAAAAAGTTGCGATGTTTTATACTCTTCCAGGGCCTGGTTAAATTTAGTCGTCCCTTCGGCAGGTAAGTTTTGCAGGGGAATACCTGTTAATGCGCGAGCGGCAAGA
Source organism: Proteobacteria bacterium UBA6492 (assembly GCA_002436485.1). Lineage (GTDB taxonomy): Bacteria > Pseudomonadota > Gammaproteobacteria > UBA6429 > Thiohalophilaceae > UBA6492. The sequence continues at coordinate 22,089 of DJMK01000056.1, read as the reverse complement.
GCGCGTGTAATGCGTGAATCATCATATAGCAGCGGATACGCAAATGGTAAACGTTGCTGTGCTGGAATGGCATCCAGTATGGTCGCCAGTCCAAAACCAACTAACGGTCGTTCATCATTTGCAGCAATCTGAAATACTTGAGCAGTTTCTTGAACAAGAAATTGTCCAAGTAAAGTTACTGCCGTTGCCCTGGCGATAGCAGGCTTTGAATTATCCAGTACTAGTTTCGAGAGTAAACCAGGGGCATCGGGCAAACGGTTGCGTCCTGCAAACAGCGCTTCGCCATAATGTGGCTGGGGATCACCAAATTTCTGTTTGAGCTTTCCAGCTGCCCATTGAGCAGATTTGTCTTTATGGCATTGTGTACAGGCATTTGGGACATCCATTTTAACCGTCATATCCGGTCTGGGTATACGAAAGCTGTGATCACGTCTTGGATCAACCACCATGTAGGTTTTTGATGACATGTGACAATTGATGCATTGCGATCCCTCAGAGCCGGGCTGGTGCAAGTGATGATCTGCCTTATTATATTTATCCGGCAGATGGCATTGTGCACACAGGTTATTACCCTTGGCACGTAATTTGAGACTATGCGGTTGGTGACAGTCGCTGCATGTCACGCCAGCGTGGTACATTTTGCTTTGTACAAACGAGCCATATACATAGACTTCGCCATTAATCTGGCCATCGGCATGGTAAAGTTGCTCGGTTAACAATGATACCTGGTAATTATCCAGCAAGGCGTGTTCGGGGCGGGCGTCGGTAAAACTGGTTAAACGCCTTGAATGACATTGCGCACAAGCTTCGATCTCAGCGGTTGAATTTTTTTTGTAATTGCGACGAGCATTGCCGGTTTTTGTATCAATAATCCATTTGGTGTCCTGACGTTCATTAAATGCGATGGACAAGCCTTTGCTTTTAATTGCGGGATCTTTTTTCCTGGCCCACTCCAGATGCATTGAACCAGGTCCGTGGCAGGCCTCACAAGTAACATTTATTTCTGACCAGGTCGTGTTATAGGTTTTAGTATTGTGGTCGTAGTTTTTCAGCAGATTAGTGGAATGACAATCAGCACACATGTGATTCCAGTTCTGATTAATACCCGTCCAGTGTAATTCATCATCATGCTTTATCTGCTCATCCGGATATAAGTGAAACCAGCGCTGGCCGCCTTCTTCCTTGCTCCGCGTATCCCAGGCGATGCTTAATACCTGGTATCTACCACGTGGAAATTTAATGAGGTACTGTTGTAAAGGGAATACACCAAAGGTATAGGCAATAGGGTAGTCAGTTAATTTTCCATCGGGCCCATCCGTTTTTACAAAAAACTGATTGTTTTTTTTATAAAACGTTGAGACCGTACCAAAGTACTTAAATGTCGTGTTATTGAAATCAGCCAGTATCGTTTTTTCATTGGCAGGCTGCATGGCTAAATCATGATGAGAACCCTGCCATGCTGTGTATTCACTTAAGTGACAATTCCGGCAAGTCTCAGTACCAATAAAATCGGCAGCATGGCTGAAAGCCTCTATAAATGTGATCAAGATACTAATGAGTATGAGCTGAACTAGATTTAATCTGAAATAATACAGCAGGTATCTTTGTTCATTTACTGACATTCAAATCCAATCCTACATTTATTCGTGTTGACAATTAGATCAGCCCATTCAATCAATGCCCAAGTACTTCACGTAACGGGTTTCCTACTGTCGCTGAAGGCGGCTTAATTCCAAGATAAGCAGACAATGTCGGTGCAATATCATATGGAGTGATCGCACGTTCTACTGACCCAGCTTGCAAGCCCGCACCCGCGAACATGACTGGGACAAACGTGTCATAGCGCCAGGGTGATCCATGAGTCGAAGCTACTTCTAGTCCATCAAAGTCGTTAATAAATACATTTGGCTCGAACACCAGGTAAATATCTCCTGAGCGCTTGGAATGAAAATTACGAAGAATAGTACGATTCAGCAAAGTATCAGGCAGACTGGCCGTGCGCAATGCCGTGCTGGATACGGCGGCCGCAACTCCATCGAACTTCATCAATTCCTCGGCCACAGTCTTCTCCACCGCTGCCTGATCCAGCCCCTTGTCACGGATGATCTTTTGATTAAGATAGATATATGGCTGGAAGTAGGCTTCGATCAGTTCCTCGCCAATGCCGAATTGTTTTTTCAATGCCGCAATCGCCGGCGCCTTGTCCAGGGCCTTGGTATCAAAGTAATGGGCATTCTCAATACCCAGTTCATGCAGATGTCCCGGTATTTCCGGTTGACCGTGGTCAGCGGATAACACGATCAATGTATTCTCCAGCCCGACTTTTTTGTCAACGTAAGCTAATAGTTTAGCCAGGGTGCGATCAAGCCGTGCAATATTATCTTCCGATTCCAGACTGGAGGCACCGAAGATATGACCGACATAGTCCGTCGAAGAAAAACTGATCGCCAGGTAATCCGGAACTTCATCCTGACCCAGTTGCTCGTTATCCATTAGTGTTTTAGCAAAATCTAAGGTTAACTCATCACCGGCCGGACTGAGAGTCAGTCGCGTGGTCATATACTTATCGCCTGCTTCTCCATAGGTGTGTGGGAAGGTACGACCAAAGCCGGGGAAGTCCGTTTCATACTCGCGATCATCTTTGTCACCAAAAAGATATTGCGATGCCGGGTGCATTAACTCCCATGCCTTGCCCGCATATGCTGATGCTGGCTTGCGCGCATTCCAGGCCATCACCCACTGCGGGTATTCCTTATAATAGTAAGTGCTCGTGACAAACTCGCCAGTCGATTTGGAAAACCAGAAGGCCTTGCCAGCATGACCGGCTAGCGACACCGCACCACGATCCTTAACGGAGACAGCAAAGATTTTCGACTTACCATCAAAATTCACCGCTAACTCATCACTGAAGGTGGATGACAGAATCGCATGTGGCGAGCGACCATCGACCTTGGCGGCTTTTTGTGTGGGATCGATCTCGGTCTTTTTGTCGACATCTGCACCTGCTGTTAATAAGTGATAACGCGCATCCTCAATGTTATATACAAGACGACCCTGCTCGCGATCAAACCAGACATTACCGACCATGCCATGTGCTGCCGGTACTGAACCCGTTGCTAGCGAGGCATGCCCGACGATGGTCTCGGTATTGGCATGCTGATAATGTGCATTGGTGTAATCGATACCGTTCTCCATCAGGTAACGAAAACCACCGTCACCGAGCACATGGGCATAACGTCTTGGCAAATCACCACGTAAGGCATCCACCGTAATCTGTAATATCAGTTTCGGCTTGGCCGGTGTTGATGCTTCTGATTTGGCTGTCGTTGCGGAATCTTGCGGTGTACAGGAAAGTAACATTAAGAGCGATAACCACATACTCCATACTGCTAAGGACTGCATCTTAATAAAACTTTTCTCTTGTTTAGACAACATAGAATTTCTCACTCAGTTATTCAAACAAAATATAAATTGTAACAGCTGAAAAAAACGGGCCGTTGTCGATACTTCTCGGACAACGGCCCTTATCTATATTTTTTATAGGAGTAAATTAATGCCCGCTGGTTGCTTGCCTTAATTTCCTCTCAATATTGCTCAGATTGAAGGATCCCGGCGATTGACTCGGCGGATAGTCCTGCATAGTCTTGAGAAACTTTGCAGCCAGTCCCTGGATAGGCACAATCACAAAGGGACGATCAAGAAACCAGTCTTCATACGTGTTCGCATTGTGCTGGGCTTTTTCGAATGGATCCCGGCGCAGGTTAAACAGCAGCGGAATACGTAACTCCACGAATGGCTCACGCCAGACACCAAAGGCTTTGCCGCGATTTTCCATGAACACGACTTTCCAGGCATCATAACGTGCTGCAACGATCTGACCGTCATCATTGACATACCAGAACTCACGGCGTGGCGACTGGTCGGCCTTACCACTCAAGTAGTCGAGCATATTATAACCGTCAACATGGTTCCGATATTTACGGCCATTGATTTTTGTCCCTTTGCGTAAACGCTCTTTGACATTGGTATCGCCAGCTGCGGCTGCAAAGGTCGGTAACCAGTCTTCATGCGCAACGATGCCATTCAGTGTAGCACCCGCCGGGAAATGTTTTGGCCAACGGACAAACGCTGGTACACGGTAAGCGCCTTCCCAGTTAGAATTTTTCTCACTGCGAAATGGCGTAGTGCCAGCATCAGGCCAGGTGTTGTAATGCGGGCCATTGTCGGTTGAATACAGCACAATGGTGTTATCGGTGATTTTCAACTCATCCAGTTTCTTGAGTAGCTTACCGACATGCATATCATGCTCGATCATGCCATCGGTGTATTCATCGTTACCCGGATGACGGCGATCCGACTGTACGTGGGTACGAAAGTGCATACGGGTACCGTTCCACCAGACAAAAAATGGTTTACCGGCTTTTACCTGTTTTTCCATGAAGACGATGGCGGCATCGACAGTTTCATCATCAATGGTTTCCATGCGTTTCTTGGTCAGCGGACCGGTATCTTCACACTTTTGTTTACCGACTGTACCGAAACGTGGATCTTTGGTCTTATCGTTTTTGTTTGTCGCATAACAGTGAAGTACACCGCGTGGTCCGAAGGTTTCAAGGAAAGTTTTACCATTGGCCAGTTTCATATCCCGTGGATAATCTTCGTGCTCAGGTTCTTCTTCGGCGTTCAGGTGATAAAGATTGCCAAGGAATTCGTCGAAGCCGTGGATAGTTGGCAGGTGTTCATTGCGATCCCCCTGATGATTCTTACCGAACTGACCCGTAGCATAACCCTGACCTTTGAGGACCGTGGCCATTGTTACGTCAGTCTTCTGCCAGCCCTCTTTCGCGCCAGGCAGGCCAACCTTGGTCATGCCTGAACGCACTGGTACCGAGCCGCTGATAAATGCCGCACGGCCAGCAGTACAGGACTGCTGTGCATAGTAATCGGTAAAGGCCACACCTTCTTTCGCGATGCGATCAATGTTGGGTGTCTTATAGCCCATCATGCCGCGGTTATTATGACTAATGTTCCAGGTACCAATATCATCACCCCAGATCACCAGAATATTTGGTTTTTTGGAGGCAGCCTGCGCATGACTGCTTAACAGTAATGTCAGCAACATCATTGTTATGATTTCTTTTGTCGTCATTTTCATCGAGCTCTCCTAATGAGTAGGTTTTGGTTATGGTGTATACCATATCGGTGAGGTGTAGGCGCGTTCCTGGATGGTTGCCGGGTTACCACTTTCTTTAGGATCAATGCCCAATGCCATTGTGTCAAACAGGGTATGGCGTGGTGTCGGGATTTGCAGGACACGTACATAATAGAATGCGCGTAAAGCGGGATCAAACTCCGGGTCGGTCCATACTGTTGCTAACTGGGTATCGCCAATGGTGTTGGTATATTTCCCTGTCTTGAGATCAACGGTATTGCCTACCGGTGCAACCTTACCGTCGACACCAATGGTACGGCCATCAGCCAAAGCAACATCAAAGACTTTTTCCTGTGGCTTGCCATCCTTGTCCAGCCAGCCTTTTATAATCTGAATGCGATCGAGGTTAGCGTCCACGGGATCTTTCATTGCCGTGATCATAAAGCTGGGGGCTTTACCGCTAGGGGCTTTGTTCAGATCACCACCCATGGGCACACCTTTCTTATAACCGATGGCCACCATGTCACTGGCACTAACATCGGAAGGTAAATAATCCCAGCCACCAAAGAAGCGCAATTGAATGCGTGGACCGGTAGTCGCATAAACTTCTTTACTCTGCATACCTTCAAAAATGGCCGCGCGGGTATTTTGTTCAGCATAGACAGCGACCAAACCCGCAGCACCCATATCCCAACCTGGCGTGCCAGGTATCACGTCTTTTGATTTTGTGCCCGGGGTGGAGTCAATCGCCATCTTGCCGTGAAAATTGGTTTCTTCGGCAGACGCCATGGCGGTATGGGAATCAGTCGAACCGATCATGCCAAACTTGTAAGGATTTGCGCCGATGCGATCTTCAACCGCTAAACCGCGCTTTAATGCGCTACGTGCATAGTCACCTGCTTTGGCAATCTGTTGCTTGTTTTTCAAAACCAGTTCCCGATCTTCCGGGCTGAGTTGTCCGAGGAAACCATCGGTAAACATATTTTTCGCTTCAGCACCTTCAACCGCAATCAAGTGATCATAGGTTTCATAATCGGCGAACTCATCCGTGGGTGATAAGTTCGGGTGGGTCTCTGAGTCACCTTTGATCTGGGTCATCTCAACCACCGGTTCCCACTTCATTCGTGTCGTTGCATATTCTTTACTAATTAACTTTCCATCACTGTCTTGCAAAGGAAACATCAGGCCCTGGCTGATATTTGAATTATGTGGAATCGCGATAAAACTGGCGCCGGTTTTAGCACTGGTGTTATCTAACCATTTCCACAGATCTTCCGGTTTATCGCTATCAAGTGATGTATAAGGTATAAACTGTTCGCCTTTTTCCTTGCCTTCTTTCATTACCACGACACGGTGCAGATTGGCGCCCCCGGGTGTGGAGCTCCATTCCCAGCCCATGAAGGCAGTAAATTTGCCCGGTTCATTATGACGGTCGGCAGCAGACATAATCTCGCCCCAGACGCTACGACTCACTTCTTCATTTGCTAAATCTGGATTTGCTGGTGTCACTTTATTCACTTGAGCGATTAATTCGCCAAACACCTCGATAGACTTTCCTTCAGCAAACATCTGCTTATAACGCTTGCCTGTTTCTGAATTAGCCACGACTGGATTGTCTTTCAATATGTTGGGAATCACGCCCATAAATTCACCATGGTCAGAAACGACCAGAAAATCCAGCGGAGTATGAATTTGAATACGTGCCTTATGATACGGGTGCACAACCGGTAAACCTTTGGCATAGCGGTACGCGGTATCCGGATCGGCAGTCTGGTTGCCCATCAAAAACGCGTCCGGTGAGTATGAGGTATGTAAATGGGTATCACCCCAATACACATTCTTTAGTGAATTCCCAACAGGTGCTACGGTACTAGTCTTTTCAGACGTTGCCTGTTTCGTTTCTGCCGGTACTTTTGATGATTGTTCTTCTTTTTGACAGGCAGATAACGAAATGAATAGTGCAGATACCGAAACAGTTACAATTGGTTTGATCGACCGACGCATGACACACTCCTTATTGGAATCAGCCCTTAACAGCTGATGAGTTATAGTCTTGTTATTTCTGTGTGATTAATGCAGAAAACTTTCGTCTAGTTTACATATATTCCCATGACAATTCAGTGATTTGAATCAATATCAATGAGACTGCAGTAGTTAGTCTGGACTATGTGCAGTGTCTTATAAAATCTAAAAGACTCAATGAATTAGGCTGTTTTCAGCTGCTTTTGTAAAACCGCAAATAAAGTAGGTTGTTGCAGCTTGTTTTGAGATTGAAATACGAAACGGCTGTCAGACATTAAAGCGGAAGTGCATGACATCACCGTCCTTGACGATGTATTCCTTGCCTTCCAGTCTTAACTTGCCGGCTTCCTTGGCACCGTTCTCACCGTTGTATTGAATGAAGTCATCATAGCCGGTCACCTCGGCGCGAATGAAACCTTTTTGAAAATCGGTATGAATGACCCCGGCTGCTTCCGGTGCGGTGGCGCCCACCTTGACGGTCCAGCCTCTAACCTCTTTGGGTCCCGCGGTGAAATAGGTTTGTAACCCGAGCAATGCGTGTCCGGCACGAATTACCCGGTTGAGACCCGGTTCATCCAGCCCCATCTCGCTAAGGAATTCCTGTTTTTCCTCGTCATCCAGTTCGATCATCTCGGATTCAATGGCCGCACACACTGGTACTACCGGCGCACCTTCCTGTTCGGCATATTTTCTGACTGCATCCAGGTGCGGGTTGTTTTCGAAACCTGTCTCATCGACATTGGCGATGTACATGGTCGGTTTACTGGTTAACAGGAACAGGTCTCGAATCAGTGCTTTTTCATCCTTGCTGAGATCGAGTGCACGTACAGGATTGCCTTCATCCAGCTGTGCTTTCACTTTTTCCAGCACAACGAGTTTTGCTTTGGCTTCCTTGTCACCGGACTTGGCTACCTTGCTGGTGCGCAGCATATTTTTTTCTACCGACTCAAGATCTGCAAGCGCCAGTTCCGTATTGATAATTTCAATGTCACTGATCGGATCCACCTTACCGGCAACATGCACCACATCATCATTTTCAAAACAGCGAACCACGTGCGCAATAGCGTCTGTTTCACGTATGTTGGCAAGAAACTGGTTACCCAACCCCTCACCTTTGGAAGCACCTTCTACCAGGCCAGCAATATCCACAAACTCCATGGTGGTGGGAATCACTTTTTGTGGGTTGACGATCTCGGCGAGCTTGTCGAGGCGTGGATCAGGCACGGCAACCACGCCGACATTGGGTTCGATGGTACAGAAAGGATAGTTCTCTGCCTGAATGCCTGCCTTGGTTAAGGCATTGAACAGGGTGGACTTGCCCACATTAGGTAAACCAACAATGCCGCACTTGAATCCCATATTTTTTTCCTATTTGGTGTGAAGGGCCTGCATGGCTTTTTGCATATCACCACTGGTACATTGTGGTAAAACCTGCAGCGCACTGTCGATCGCATTTTCTATCGCGATACGATCATCACTGGATGCTTTTTTTAACACGTGACCGGTAACCTTTTCCTTGTGTCCCGGGTGTCCAATGCCAAGGCGTAAACGCTGAAACCCATTGCCACCGCAACGACTGATGATGTCACGTAATCCATTGTGGCCACCGTGACCGCCGCCTGACTTGAGCCGTGCATCGCCGGCCGGTAAATCCAGGTCATCATGCACCACCAGAATATTTTGCAGCTCAATCTTGTAGAACTGCATCAATGCCAGGACTGCCTGGCCGCTCAGGTTCATGAAGGTATCGGGTTTGAGTAACCAGATCTGCTGGCCATCGATAGTGGTACGTGCAACTTCGCCGTGGAATTTTTTTTCGCTTTTAAAGTTGCCACCGTATTTACGAACAACTTCGTCCACAAACCAAAAGCCGGCATTGTGGCGCGTATCAGCATATTCCGATCCGGGATTTCCCAATCCCACTATCATGTCAATACGCGCGGACAAGGCCGGCTCCTGTGTGTTGCTTTATAACGAAATTACTCGCCGCCAGTTTCTGCTTCAGGTGCCTCACCGGCTTCCGCGGCTTCTTCAGCTTCTTCAGTTTCTTCCTTGGCTGCGCGTGGCATATGGACACTGGCGATCGGCTGATCATGACCTTCACCATGTGACAGCTCGACCAGCTCTACTCCACTAGGAAGCTTGATCTCTGACAGGTGACAGATGCCATTCATCTCCAGGTTACCCAGATCGACTTCGATGTATTCAGGCAAGTCCCCTGGTAAACAGGCAACTTCTACCTCGGTTACACTGTGTGTAATCAGGCCACCTTCTTTAACGCCAGGTGATTCTTCTTCGTTGATGAAGTGCAAGGGAACATTCACGCGAATCTTCTCTTTTGCACTTACGCGCTGCAGGTCAACATGCATGATGATCGGCTTGCCAGGATGACGTTGCAAATCCTTCACGATGGCACTTTCGTCCTTGCCGCCCAGCTTGACCGTGAGAATGTGCGAAAAGAACGCTTCGTTCTCAAGCTGATGTGCCAGTTCGTTATGTGACAATGAAATAGAGGTGGGCTCTTTACCGGCACCATACATGATGGCCGGTACTTTGCCCGCGCGACGCAGGCGGCGGCTCGCACCCTTCCCCATGTCGTCACGTGCTTCTGCATTTAAAATAAAATCAACGCTCATTGAAATATCTCCTGTAAAAGCGTTTATCCAATGGCAAACCAAATGGTCTGCCGCTTAACATTCCCGCGACCAGGAATGTCTTTTCAAGCACGCGTTATTACGCGTGTTTAAAAAATCGTTAATCAATAAACAGCGAGCTTACTGATTCTTCATCACTGACCCGCCGCATGGTCTCGGCCAGTAACTCGGCAATACTCAGCTGGCGAATACGATCACAGTCTTGCGCATCTGGCCTGAGTGGTATCGTATCGGTCACTACCAGCTCATCCAGTACCGAGTTGTTAATATTCTCAACGGCCGGTCCGGATAATACCGGGTGCGTACAATAGGCCAGCACTTTTGCGGCACCGTGCTCTTTCAGCGCCTTGGCAGCCTGGCACAGGGTACCGGCGGTATCCACCAGGTCGTCAACAATGACGCAGCTGCGTCCCTTGACGTCACCGATGATGTTCATCACCTTGGCAACATTTGCCTTGGGACGGCGCTTATCAATAATCGCCAGGTCCGCATCATCCAGCCGCTTGGCCAGGGCTCTCGCACGTACCACGCCACCCACATCAGGTGAAACCACCATCAGGTTGGGATACTTTTGCCGCCAGATATCACCCAATAAAATAGGTGACGCATACACGTTATCAACCGGCACATTAAAAAATCCCTGTATCTGATCAGCGTGCAAATCCACTGTCAGCACCCGATCTGTGCCCACGGTCGCTATCATATCGGCGACTACCTTGGCCGTGATCGGCACACGTGCAGAGCGTGGCCGGCGATCCTGCCGTGCATAACCCAGGTAAGGAATCACCGCGGTGATCCTCGCCGCTGATGAGCGCCTGACGGCATCTACCAGCACCAGCAGCTCCATCAAATTTTCGTTTGTGGGTGCACAGGTCGGCTGCACAATGAAAACGTCACGACCCCGGACATTTTCCATGATCTCAACTTGCACCTCGCCATCGCTAAACCGGCCGACAACTGCTTTGCCCATAGGCAGGTGCAACCTGTCTACGATTTCATTAGCCAGTTTCGGGTTGGCATTACCCGTAAAGACCATCATGTTGCCGTTTGGCACGCGCATTCCCCACTTCGTGTGAAAAAATGGCTGGGGTGCCAGGATTACTCGGGACTAAGTCCCTCGCCCTGCGGGCCAGCTTCGCCTTTCGGCTGCGCTGTTCCGTTTTCTTTCAGAAAACGGTCGAACCTGTTCACGGTTCTCACCCTGGCATGACCCAAAGTTACTTTATAAATGCCGTGTCTCACGCGCATTTAAATATGGCTGGGGTGCCAGGATTCGAACCTGGGAATGCTGGAATCAAAATCCAGTGCCTTACCGCTTGGCGACACCCCAAAAACTGTCATCACCCGCTTTTACGGGTGGCTTGCAAAACTGTCAGCAGCGGCGACTGATTAATGCCCCTGGCGACAAAACCTTGCCATTGTTGAGCCAACGTTGCCCAGGCTTGCCTCGCACTGGCCTCATCATCGAATCTTGCGAAAACGCTGGCTCCTGTACCGGTCATGCTAGCAGGCGCGAATTGCCCAAGCGCCGCTATTGCCCCGGCTACCTCCGGGTAGCGGGCTGTGACGACTGCTTCGCAGACATTCCGACCCCTGCCCTTCAGGAAGTCGCGTATTGTAATGGGAGAGCTATCCCGTATCAATTGTGGGTCGGAAAAAACCTCTGCCGTAGAGATATTTACTTCCGGCGTGAGAACCACGAACCAGTCCTCGGGAAGCGTCATTGGCTCAAGCCGCTCGCCCACCCCCTCTGCCCACGCACTTTGGCCCGCCAGGAAAACCGGCACATCAGCACCCAGCCCCAGGCCAAGCCTGGCCAGCTCGTCGTCGGACAGTCCGCATTGCCATAGCTGGTTGAGCGCCACCAGGGCGGTGGCCGCATCGGAACTGCCACCACCGAGCCCGCCGCCAGCGGGAATACGCTTGCGCAAGGTAATATTTGCGCCTTGCTGACTGGCGGTATGTTGCTGCAACAGACGGGCAGCTCGTATCACCAGGTCGGCATCCTCGCTAACGCCCGTTAGTTCGTAGCTCCGCGTGATGGTCCCGTCCTGGGTGATTTCAAACTCCAGCTCATCGCCGTAATCCAGCAACTGAAAAACGGTTTGTAATAAATGATAGCCATCCTCACGGCGACCCGTGATATGCAGGAACAGGTTTAACTTGGCAGGTGCAGGCCAGATCATGATTCATCAACACATGGATAAACAGGGCGCGAGTATCGCGTAGCGTTCAATGTACCCCCAGCTTCCAGCTATCAACAACAAGCCTGACGTCGATCTCCCTGTCTGGCCGGGCGATAAAAATTTTGCGCGGTAATTCCAGGCCATTGACCTGCGAATAGCCACGAAACTTCACTGTCCAGTTGGCATTTTCCAGGTAAGCAAGGCGCCCCTGGCTGTCCAGTTGTGGTGTATGTTTTTGGGTCGGGCTCGCCAGGCCCACAATCCAGTAACGCAACCCTTCGACCGGTACCGTCACCCCGGTTTGCTCATACAGTAATCGTTCGGCACTTTCGGCTTGATATTGCTGGTTGTCAGCGTCGGTAAGCAGAGCGCCCCTGTCGTTACCTGCCAGTCTGACTTTGCCGGCACCAAAAGGTCCGCTCAGTTCAACCAGGTAAGCTTCGCCCTTTTGTGACCAGTTCATATCAAGGTGCCATGCTTCCACACCATTATTCACCGCGACTCGACCGGTGAGATACCAGTACTGAATGCCATCGAGCTGTTGTTGGCGTTTCTGCCAGGCAGCAACCGGATCACTAACCGGTGTTTCAGGGGGCATCACAGTACAGGCCGACAGGCATGACAAGATAAGCAGGTAGCTAAAAACGCTTTTAACGCGGGACAAATGGATCATGACTGGATATTAACGTCTATGGGGCAACAGGTCGAACGCTGTATCGGTTACAACCTACTGTGTAAAACGCTTGATAACATCCAGCAAAAGTTTGTGTGAAGGCGTGGTACGAATAGCCTCATCCCAAACACGACGGGCCTCTTCCTGCTCACCCATGACCCACAACACTTCGCCAAGATGGGCGGCAATTTCTGCATCGTTGAGTTTGGCTATCGCCTGCTTGAGATATTTCAGCGCCTCTTCATGACGGCCAAGCCGATAATTGGCCCAACCCATACTGTCGAGAATGGCCGGGTCATCCGGTTTTAACTGGTAGGCCTTTTCAATATAGGCCAGGCCTTCTTTGAGGCGCGCGGTCCTGTCTACCAGGGTATAACCCAGTGCATTCAGCGCCTGCGCATTATTTGGTTCAGACTGCAGGATTAACTCCAGATCAGAAATGGTGACATCAACCCGCTCGACCTTCTCTGCTGTCAATGCGCGCGCGTATAGCAGCGAAATATTGTTTGGCATCTTGGCCAGTGCTTCACTGTAGAGATCAAATGCTGCCTGGTGCATTTGTGCATTACGCAACATCTCGCCTTCCGCCAGGAACAGGCGCTGCTCGATATCCGCGGTCGGCGCATTGATACTGCGCAACCGGTTACGCCCATCATTCAGGCTGCCAATGCGTGCCTCCAGCATCGCAATACGTATCTGTGCTTCGATCAGGTATTGTCCGTCATTAACCAGGCTGTAATGATCAATAGCCGCTTCAATATTGCCACGTTGTTCTTCAATTTGACCCAGGTAGTAACTGGCCTCGTTTATTCGGCTACCTCTCTGCAGTAATCCACTAAAGTGTTTCTCAGCAGTATCTAAGTCCTTGGTGTGAATGGTCAGAATGCCAAGCGCATACATGGCTTCCGTGTTATCCGGTGACTTCTCCAGCAAAATTTGAAACTGCTTCTGGGCTTCGTCATATTGCTTTTCGTCCACCAGTCGCCGCGCATAAAAATCACGTAACACGACACTGTCAGGATAATCCTCCAGTGCTTGACTGAGCCTGCGCAGTGCCTCGGTAGTTTTCCCCTGGCGGTGCAGAATATTGTTATAGAGGATGTGTGCCTGAATCCAGTCTGCCTTGAGGTCGAGCACCCTTTTTGCTGCTTTCTCTGCCTTGTTGAGATCGCCGACCAGCAATGCCAGTTGACTGTAGGCATACAGTGCTTCCGGATTATCCTGGCGTGTCTCAATCAACTGTTCCATCACGTCCAACGCGCGCTGCTTGTCCCTCTCCTTGCTCAGCAGGGATGTAATTAGCATGAAGGTGTTTTGTGTGCCGTCGCCTCGTAGTGTGATGATCTGTTCCAGGTGGTGCTGGGCCGCCTCGGTATTGCCGGCGCGTAAATGCATGGCAGCCGCAACCTGGTGAGCCTCAAAGTTTTCTGGGTCGACCTTGACCCACATACTGGCAGCTTCGAGGGCACTCTCACTGTCACGTGCATACACCGCGATGCGCGTTGCCCGTTCAATTATTTTTGGGTCATTGGAGACCCTGGCTGCCTCCAGGTAGTGATATACCGCCACATCCAGCTTGCCTCGCTGGCCAGCCACTTCGGCCAGCATCAGCTGGTACAACAATTCGGGGCTCAAATCGGCATGCTTGACCTCATCCGCCGCGGCCTTGTCCTGCGCAGCGCGTTGTTCAGTTTGCTGGCTATTTGCGGGGCTTTCCGGCGGATTCTGGCTGATTTGCACAGGTGGCGTGATCTGGGTACCGCAGGCCGTAAACAACAGCGCGGCAAGGGGTGCTAGAAAAGATCTACAAATAACAGTAACTTGCATGTGGCGCATACCATTCATATCAACATATACTATAAACGACTTTTGGGCTGATTACCCTGTATAATTCGGCCCGATGAGCATAGCTCATGAATGAAATTAACACTTTCTGGGTCGATTTTCTGGTACACCAATGACATTACTGGCGTTTGGCATAAATCACAAGACAGCACCGGTCGAAATTCGGGAGAAACTTGCGTTTGCCCCGGAAAAGGTTTCCGATGCGCTGCGTGACCTGGTAAGCCGGGAGCATATTAACGAAGCCGTGATTCTCTCTACCTGTAACAGGACAGAGGTGTATTGCGGACTTGATATGTCGGCCAATGACGCCGTGCTTGAGTGGTTGAGCGAATTTCACCAGTTACCGCTGGAGGCCATCTCACCTTATATATATGCTCATTCTGACAGCGAGGCTGTACAGCACATTCTGCGCGTGGCAAGCGGGCTGGATTCACTGGTACTGGGTGAACCGCAAATCCTTGGCCAGATCAAGGAAGCCTATATGGCGGCTAACCAGGCTGGCGCCATTGGCTCCCAGCTAAACCGCCTGTTTCAACATACCTTTGCCGTCGCCAAGCAGGTACGCACCGATACCGCGATTGGTGCCAGCCCGGTTTCGGTTGCATTCGCGGCTGTCTCGCTGGCCAGGCAGATCTTCTCGGACCTGTCCGAGCACAACGTGCTGCTAATTGGCGCCGGTGAAACGATCGAACTGGTCGCGCGTCACCTGTGTGAGGTGGGTGTCGGCAAACTTGTCGTCGCTAACCGGACGGTCGAACGCGCCAATGAACTGGCAAAAGTATTTGACGCCGAACCTATACGCCTGAACGACATTCCAAATTACCTGGCGAGTGCCGATATCATTATTACCTCTACCGCTAGCCCATTACCGATTCTCGGTAAAGGTGCCATCGAACGCGCCATCAAAGAACGCAAACATCGCCCGATGTTCATGGTGGATATCGCCGTACCACGTGATATCGAACCGGAGGCGGGCGAGCTGAGTGACGTATACCTTTATACTGTTGACGACCTGCAAGAAGTCATTGAAGAAAACCGCAAGTCCCGCCAGGAAGCTGCCATGCAGGCGGAAGACATCATTGCTACCCAGGTCGACCACTTCATGGGATGGCTTCGCTCACTGGATGCAGTCGATGCCATTCGCGCTTACCGCGACAAGGCGCAACAAATCCACGATGATGTAGTGGCCAACGCCCGCCGACAATTGCTGGCTGGCAAGGACCCTCAACTGGTGATGAACGAACTCGCTCGCCTGCTTACCAACAAGCTGACCCATCAGCCGAGTGTGAATATGAAACACGCCGCTTTCCATGGAGATGAGGAATTCCTCAAAGATGCCTGTCGCTTACTCGGGATTAACCCCGAGCAAACTAATTAGC
Organism: Proteobacteria bacterium UBA6492; assembly: GCA_002436485.1. GTDB lineage: Bacteria > Pseudomonadota > Gammaproteobacteria > UBA6429 > Thiohalophilaceae > UBA6492. The sequence goes on along the minus strand of DJMK01000056.1, from coordinate 6,178 downwards.
AATTCCGAGAAAAAACATGAAAGATTCACTGCGCAACAAGTTGCAGAGTTTGTCCGAGCGTTTGGAAGAAATTAATGCCCTGCTGGCAGACCCGGACGTGATTGCCAACCAGAACAAGTTTCGTTCCCTTTCCCAGGAGCATGCCCAGCTTGGTCCTGTCGTCAGCTGCTACGGTGATTATGTCAAAACCCTGGCCGAAATCGATGACGCGAAGGCCATGCTTGAAGAAGATGACGCCGAAATGCGTGCACTGGCAGAAGATGAACTGCAGCAGGCCGAGCAGAAAAAGGACAGCCTGGAAAATGAACTGCAGGTATTGATGCTGCCAAAGGATCCCAATGACGACAAAAACATTTTCCTGGAAATTCGTGCCGGTACCGGTGGTGATGAAGCCGCTATTTTTTCCGGTGACCTGTTTCGTATGTATGCCCGCTATGCAGAAAAACAGCGTTGGAAGGTAGAAGTCTTAAGTGAACATGAAGGTGAGCATGGAGGCTTCAAGGAAATCATTGCGCGTATCGAGGGTCAGGGTGCCTATTCAAAACTGAAGTTTGAATCCGGTGCACATCGTGTACAACGGGTTCCCGAAACCGAGTCGCAGGGACGTATTCATACCTCGGCCTGTACCGTGGCAATCATGCCGGAAATTGATGATGTGCAGGAAGTGGATATCAATCCCAATGATCTGAAAGTCGATACCTTCCGTGCTTCGGGTGCCGGTGGTCAGCACGTTAATAAAACCGACTCGGCCATACGTATTACACATATTCCAACCGGTATCGTGGTTGAGTGCCAGGATGAACGTTCGCAGCATAAAAACCGCGCACGAGCCATGTCACTGTTGCAGGCACGTATCTATGACCAGGAAGTAGAAAAGCAACAAAAGGAACAGGCTGCCACGCGTAAATCACTGGTTGGCAGTGGCGATCGATCCGAGCGCATACGGACCTATAACTATCCGCAGGGTCGCGTCACGGATCACCGCATCAACCTGACGGTCTACAAACTCGATGAAGTCATGCAGGGCCAACTGGATGAAATTATCGAGCCACTGATTCATGAACACCAGGCCGACCTGCTAGCCAGCATGGGCGAAGAGTAAGTGGCCACTCTCGCCGAAGCATTGAACACATGTAGTGAATCACTGAAAGCGTATTCTGATACGCCACGACTGGATGCCGAGTTATTGATCTGTCACGTACTCGACATCCCCAAAACNNCCACGGCCGGAAACCGAATTACTGGTCGAAACAGCCATGACGTTATTTGAGCGCGACGAATCAATTGACGTGATCGACCTGGGTACTGGCACTGGTGCCATTGCACTTTCGATCGCCAGTGAAAGGCCAAACTGGCATATCACGGCAACTGACACGTCACATGATGCCCTGGCGGTAGCAATTGAAAATGCCGAGGCAAACCAGCTTCATAACGTTACGCTTATGCAAAGCCACTGGTTTGATAATATTGCCGATAACGCAACCTATGACCTGGTAATTTCCAATCCACCTTATGTGCCTGAGGATGCCGAACACTTACATGGCCGGGGTGTGCGTTATGAGCCACCGGATGCATTGCGTGCCGGGCCAGACGGGTTGAGTGAGATACGTATCATAATTCCCGAGAGCAAAAAGCACCTGAACAAGAATAGCTGGCTATTACTGGAGCACGGTTTTGACCAGGGTGAAAAGGTAATGACCCTGTTCAAGGAACATGGCTTTCAAAACATTCAGCAAAAACAGGACCTGGCCGGTCACACTCGCATTACGTACGGGCAGCAATAATCGTTATACTCATTCGTTATGAACGACGAACAACTTCTCAGATACAGTCGGCAGATCATGTTGCCGCAGATTGATGTTGCGGGTCAGGAGAAATTAGCCAGTGCAAGCGTGCTGATTGTGGGCATGGGTGGACTTGGTTCACCCGCTGCAATGTATCTCGCCAGTGCTGGTGTTGGGCATTTGATTCTGGCGGATTTTGATAATGTCGAGTTAAGTAACCTGCAGCGGCAAATTATTCATAGTAACGATGATATTGGCCGCGCCAAGGTAGATTCGGCTTACGATACGCTAAAGCGCCTCAACCCGGAAATCATCATCACGCGCTTCAAGCAGAAGTTGACTGAAGAAACTTTGAACGAGCTGGTACCACAGGTAAATCTTGTTATCGATGGTTGTGATAATTTTGAAACCCGTTTTGCAGTCAACCGTAGTTGTGTTGAGCATCACACGCCGCTGGTTTCAGGTGCCGCGATCCGCTTCGAGGGACAGGTGTCGGTATTCAGCAATGATGGTAATAGCCCATGCTATCACTGCCTGTACAAGGATGAAGGCGAAGAGCTGCAAACGTGTAGTGAAAATGGTGTACTGGCACCCGTTACCGGTCTGGTTGGGTCCATACAGGCAATAGAAGCCATCAAGGTATTACTAAATATCGGGCAACCCCTGGTCGGCAAACTGCTGGTGATTGATGCATTGCAAATGGATATTCGCATCATGGGACTTAAAAAAGATCCTGCCTGCGGCGTTTGTCAGCGCGGAAAACTGTAATCTACTCCCCTTTCGATTACTTTCTGCCTGTAGGACTCAATCAGGTCTTCATGCCGCTGTTCTTCTTTTTCCTGTAGAATGTAATCATACTGTTCGATAACGACAGCCTGTTGTTCTCGTGTTAGCGCATTCCATTGCTGCTTGCTGTAACCATAATAATCCGTCGCACACCCGCTGATTACCACTATGAGTATCAACAAAGACAACTCTATCCGGCGCATGTCTCAATGCCTCGTTTCCGATGTGGACGAACGAATCGAACTGGCAAACAATTCTTCCACGTCCACGCTGTCAAATTCATACTTCTGGTTGCAAAATTCGCATGCCACGCTGACTTTGCCCTGTTCTTGAAGAATGTCCTGTACCTCGTCCGGCCCAAGCGTGCGTAGCATGTTGGTAACCCGATCGTGCGAACAGGAACAACGAAAACACACAGGCAAGGGATCAAACACCCGCACATTTTCTTCGTTATACAGACGGTGTAAGAGTTCCAGTTGGTTGACCTTAAGCAGTTCTTGATGCGTGATAGTTGAAGATAGATGAATAATGCGTCCCCAGGCATCATGATCTTCAAACTCGCCACTGGCCGGTAACTTTTGCAATAACAAACCGGCTGCACGACCTGCATCGGCTGCCAGCCACAGGTAGGTATCCAGTTGCTCCGACTGTTGCAGGTATCCCATCAGCGCATCAGCAAGACTCTGTCCCTTCAGTTCTACAATGCTTTGATAACGGTCCTTCTCGTCATCCGGTTCCAGGGTGATTGATAGTGTCCCGTTGCCAACAAGTGACACCAGGTCACCATGTTCGGGCAGGTTTTCCCAGTGCGCCAGACCACGTAGCTCATGCGCATTCTTGCACTCGACGACCAGCAGGCTGATCGGACCACTGCCCTGTATCTGAATCACCAGCCGGCCATGCAATTTTAACGTTGCTGCTAGCAGAATTGCTGCAGCCATGGCCTCACCCAGAATATTGCGTACCAATGACGGGTAGTCATGCCGTGCAAGAATAGCCTGCCAGGTCGCATCCAAATGCACGACCTCTCCACGCACCGGCGTCGCTTCAAACATAAATCGTTGTAATGTGTCGTTATCGCTCATTACAAGTTACCACTAGTAGGGAAATGAAAAAGCCAGCCGCACCGCCTTAAGATCACCTGATGTGAGGTAACCAATTCCGATACGATCCATTTCAATACCTAGTACCTTTACCGGCTTGTGGGTACTCATGCTAACACCAATTTCATATTGATCACGCACTTCAAACGTAGTGTCTTCGGACTCGATGAATTCGAGGTTAGAGAACGTATATACCGCGGCATAAACGCCCAGGTAAAGTTTCTGACCCTCTACTACGTAATCAGTTTCATGGCTGACATCAATTGCCACCTCAAATGCCGCAAACCCCAGATCAGTCTGGCCTGCGCGAGTATTACCTGCATAATACAGTGCGTTACCGAGTGCGATATGCCATGCATCATCGCGAATACGATAAAGACTTCGAACTCCAGCAGAATAAACTATGGCGTCCTCACCTCCCGCAAATTCCTTGCCATAGCCAAGATTGGCGAAAGGTTTCAACGTCCATTCTTCTGACATAGGAACTATTGCATAAATACCAGGTAGGAGTGTTGCGGTGGCCACATCTGTCGGAATATCCAGATCAGTAATACTATCGAAACCATAATCATAAAAACCCAGCGTCAATGGTGCGGTAAGCACAAGTTTGTATTTATCCTCCGAAGCTTCGCGCAAAGTCCTTTCATAGGGAATATTAATCACGAATACATCGCGTCCGGCGATGCTGTAAGCACCTGTACCGAACACGGCGGAATAATACCAGTCAAACAGATTTTGCCGTTCAACAGCAAAAGCCGACTGGCTCACGAGGAATATTCCCGGTAAGAGGATGAATACCAGGTAGCGAGAAAAAGCAGTTATCCTGCGGACGTGCACGATAAAGCGTTTCCTTGTGCAGACTATTTCAGTTTATCTATAAGAAGCTTGTTTACCTGTGCAGGATCGGCCTTGCCTTTTGAGGCCTTCATCACCTGGCCGACAAAAAAGCCCATCACTTTTGTCTTGCCGGCCCTGAATTGCTCCACCTGCTCCGGGTTGCTGGCAATCACTTCATCAATGATCTTTTCAACCTCGCCTGAATCAGCCGGTTTCAGTCCGCGTTTCTCGATGATGGTATCGGCGTCCCCCTCACCGTTCCACATCGCATCAAATACTTCCTTCGCCATCTTGCTGGTAATGGCATTTTCTGCCAGCCGCTTGATCATGCCACCCAGCATCTCGGCCGTAACCGGACATTCGCCAAGTTGCTTGTCTTCCTTGTTAAGGCGTCCGGACAAATCACCGATTACCCAGTTCGCTGCCAGCTTGGCTTCGCCGCCGACACTGGCGACCTGCTCAAAGTAATCAGCCAGTTCACGATCCGATGTCAGGATACCGGCATCATAACTACTCAAGCCGAGCTCATTTTCAAAGCGGGCTTTTTTATCTGCTGGTAATTCAGGAAGTTCACTCTTTATAGCCTCTATGGTCTCTTCAGAAATGACCACCGGTAACAAATCCGGGTCGGGGAAATAACGGTAATCCATGGCCTCTTCCTTGGAACGCATGGAACGGGTTTCATCCTTGTCCGGATCATACAGACGTGTTTCCTGTATCACTTCGCCACCGCCTTCGATCACATCGATCTGGCGTTCAATTTCAAAGTTGATGGCCTTTTCAACAAATTTGAAAGAGTTGATGTTCTTCAATTCGGCGCGGGTACCAAATTCTTTCTGTCCTTTTGGCCGCACTGAAACATTGGCATCACAGCGAAAAGAACCTTCCTGCATGTTACCGTCACTGATCTCCAGGTAGCGCACCAGTGAATGAATCTTTTTCATATAGGCTACCGCCTCTTTGGCGGAGCGCATATCCGGTTCGGAGACAATTTCCAGCAGAGGCGTACCGGCACGATTCAGGTCAATACCGGTCATACCATGAAAATCCTCATGCAGCGATTTACCTGCATCTTCTTCCAGGTGGGCACGGGTAATGCCAATGGTTTTGCTACTACCATCTTCCAGTTCAATATCGATTTTACCGCGCTCAACAATCGGCAGTTCATATTGACTAATCTGGTAACCTTTTGGCAGATCGGGGTAAAAATAATTTTTTCGGGCAAACACCGAACGCCGTGCGACGTTAGCACCAATCGCCAGGCCAAATTTGGTAGCCATGATCACTACTTGTTTATTCAGAACAGGCAACACACCGGGCAAGCCAAGATCGACTGCACAGGCCTGAGTATTTGGCACAGCGCCATACGCCGTTGACGCACCAGAAAAAATCTTGCTACTGGTCGCAAGCTGGGTGTGGATTTCAAGACCGATTACAACTTCCCATTCCATTATTGCTTACTCGCTATTTAAATGAAGCAGGCATCTGCCTGTGCCAGTTTGTATTTAATTGATATTGATGCGCTACGTTCAACAACCGTGCTTCATCAAAATAATTTCCAATGATCTGTAAACCAACGGGTAGTTCATGCGCAAAACCAGCAGGAACAGACATACCCGGCAGGCCTGCCAGGTTGGTAGAGATAGTGTAAATATCAGACAGGTACAT
>DJMK01000140.1 GCA_002436485.1 Proteobacteria bacterium UBA6492 | reverse complement strand
GCCGTGGTGAAATCAGTCACTGAAATCGGTCATTTCATGGACAAGCTGGTGGTTGCCGAATTTGTTCAGGATGAAGAGTCTGCAGAATTATTAAAAGAAATCGGTGTCGATTACCTGCAGGGCTTTGGTATATCCCGACCACACAAGCTCGATGATCTGTTGCAGTAATTACCAGCAACCATTCTAGTTCAACTGGACGCGTTGCCCCCATGGCACCTTTGCTTTGCCTTTCACAAGCCAGATTACCGGGTAGTAAGGCATGACCTGCGGGAAACGGCCTTCCGCATCGGTGAAATAAATAAGAAGTTCCGGTGTTCTATCCAGCGTTTCTGCCCAGTCAAATATGGGACGAAAATCAGTACCGCCACCGCCGCTAATATCATCTGGCAAACTGAATTCTTCCCACGGTTCAAAAGACCATGGCCCTGCTTTATCAAGCTCGGAATCACAGGCATGCAGAATAATGCGTGCACGCATCTGGCCTTTGATTGCATCGATCTCGGTTATAAATTCTTCCATTTCTTCTTGCGAGATAGAACCACTGGTATCCAGTGCAATCACGATATCAACCTGTTGACTGCGTAGGCTTGGAAAGATTGCCGGATCACCACGCCGTGTTGATGGGCGCGTATAACTGTAATCATCACGCGCCAAAGCCGTCATGTAACGCGCCAGCAACATGCGCCATGGCAGTTGTGGTTGCAACAGGAAATCCACCAGGCGCGCCATGTCACCACTTAGCTTGCCTGACTGCATGGCCTGTTGTGCGGCACCCGCCATGCGTTGTTGCCATTGCACACTCAGGTTATCCATTTCATCCTGTGACAGAGGTGGTGGTTGTGGTGCGCCACTGGTATTTTCATCGGGTTGTTGTTGCGGACTACTGCTTGCCTCTTCGTCCTTTTCCTGGTCTGGCTCGGACTGTGGTGGCGGAGGTTCAGGATTCTTGTTCTGATTTGCATTTGACTCATCAGGCTTATCATAAACATGTTGATCCAGTGTCTCTTCGTTCTCGTTATCATCAATAAAAGGATAAATCTCTTCGGCTGTCATGCCTTCATAACTGCTTTCGTATAACGAACCCGGGGGTGCCGTCAGACCATCAGATAACAGCAACGGATTAATAGCGTAGTCGCAGGCCAGATCCCAACGATGCTTGATGCGATGTTCACGCCGTGCAAAATGGGAAAGTGCGCAATGCAATGCTTCATGCGCAAGAATAAACTGGGTTTCAGCTAAACTTAATTGCTCAATGTATTCTTCGTTATAGTAAAAAGATTTGGCATCGGTCGCGGTTGTTTTACACCAATCAGGGTCGGCTTTTACGATCGGCAAGCGTAATACCAACGCGCCCAGGAACGGTTTATCGATGATCAGACGGGTTCTGGCCGCGGCCAGTTTATCTTCTATGTCGAGTTTAACCAGTTGCATGCAACATCAATAAAAAACGTGTTAACCCTCGTACAGCATCAGGTCAGCGACATCGTTTGACCAGCGCGCAAACTGCGGTATCGTGAAAATATCTTCCCCGATAGCACGATGCATATCGGTCACCAGCATGACACCCATTTCCTTTTGAGGAAAACTGCTGGCATAGTCAAGAATGTTACCCTGCACTTCCACTGCATCATCCTGCCCTTTGGCGCGAATGGCCCGGCCAACTAACGAGGAAGCTACCGCGTATTGCAAATCGATTTCCTTCGGTGCCGGTACCTGCTCACCACGCACGATGGCATCCAGATCCGGCATTTGATCCAGGTTATCAACGAATGCTTTCACCTCGATACCGGCAGCCTGACCGACACAGGCCTGCAATGAGCCAAGCAACAAATCATGCTGGTCTTCAAACTTTTGTAATGCGCGATGCGCAAATTCCCAGGACCTGGGGGTTGGAAATGCTGACGGATTATGTGCGGGATCAAAATCAAACAACAGTTCGGGACGAAAACGTACAAATGCAATAATACGATCGTCAATCTTGTTCGCATACGCCCAGGCCACCCAGTCATCAACGTTGATATCAACCCCGAAATGCGAGAAACGGTTGGCCAGTGGTGCCGGCATGGTGTAGGTCACGCCGCGATCGCCCTGCCGGTTGCCCGCAGCGAAAATCGCCCAGCCCTCGGGAATTTCATAAGCGCCCAGTTTGCGATCCAGGATCAACTGGTAGGCCGCTGCGGAAACACTGGGTGGCGCAGACGTAATCTCATCCAGAAACAGGATGCCATTTGCACCATGGCGTTGTGCGTTCGGTAACATCGCCGGTACCGCCCATTCCACCAGATCATTTTCCCGAAAAGGTATGCCACGTAAATCAGACGGTTCCATCTGTGACAAGCGTATATCAATCAGCGGCACGTTATGCTTTTCTGCCACCTGAGCAATCATTTGTGACTTACCCACGCCGGGTGGACCCCACAACATCACCGGCGTGTGATGACCGGCTTCGGCACTGAGAAATTCTTTATCGAGGACCTGAAGTAAGTGTGCTGGACGCATGCTGTTTCCTTATCAAGGCTGATTAAAAGCCAGCCTGTTCGTAGAGTTGTTTTGCTTTATCCATATCCTGTTCGACGCCGTTGCCCTGCTCGTACATCTGGGCCAGGGTCGTCAGAGAACCGGCCAACCCCTGATCGGCGGCCAACTGAAACCATTTGGCAGCCTCGCTGGCATTCTGTTCCACACAATCACCCTCAAGGTACATAAAACCGAGTCCGTGTTGCGCAATTGCCAGCCCCTGTTCTGCGGCGGCTTTCATCCAGTGTACGGCTTCCTCGCAATTGCGAGCCATACCCAGACCGTTCTGCTGCATGATGGCTATCCTGTGCTGTGCATCGGCATCGCCCTTTTCAGCGAACGGCAAAAAGAGTTGCATGGCGGTGGAAAAATGCTTGGCCGCAAAGGCTTCCATCGCGCTGTTATAGTCCATGTCTTCATTTGTCATCATCGTTATCAGTCTCTTTGTTCGAGTAGCGATTGGTTTACAATATTACCATTTTCTTAAATTACCTATATAATTGTTGAAGGAGTATACCCCATTTGGACAGTCAAGTATTCGTAACTGACTGAAAATTACAGGGATTGTTTCTATTATGGTCTCTCTATAGGGATATACAGCCAACTTGGGTGCATGGCTATACTTCAGCACCTTTTCGCGAACGAGGAAAACCCATGAGTGCAGCCACTGCGGAAAAAATGACCGACGCCCAGCGTACCCTCCGCAAATGCATACAGAAAGTCGCAACGGGCCCCGAATACAGTAAGGATCTGGACCTGGACGAAGCCTATACGGCCATGTCACAAATCCTCTCGGATAGTGCAGACCCGGTGCAGGCGGCTGTCTTTTTCATCGCATTACGTATGAAGCGCGAAACCGACGATGAAAACAAGGGGATTCTCAAGGCCATTGCGGAAAGCGCCAGTATCACTACAGCTGACGTCGACGAAGTCCTTGATATAGCCGATCCCTACGATGGTCACGCCCGCGGCTTGCCCATGGCAGCGTTCATTGCTCCTGTGATGGCGGCACTAGGGATACCATCCGTGTGCCACGGCCTGGAGGCGGTCGGCCCAAAATACGGGGTAACTCAGCATAAAATCCTCAAAGCTGCAGGTAAAAGCGTCGATCTTGACGTTAACGCGGCGGCTAAACAGCTGGCCAACTCGGATTGTGGCTGGGCCTATGTTGACCAGGCCCGTTTTGCCTCCAAACTGCACAGCCTGATGGATTTACGCGCCCGTATTATCAAGCGCCAGGTACTGACCACCGTCGAGGTGCTGGTTGGCCCGGTGCGCGGGAAACACAAAACACACCTGCTGACGGGCTATGTACACAAGGCGTATCCGCCAATTTATGCCGAATTAGCCCGCTTCTCCGGCTTTGACTCAGCCATGATCGTGCGTGGCGTGGAAGGCGGTGTCATCCCCTCGCTGCAGCAGCCGGGTAAGCTGTTTTACTACCACGACAAGGGTGAAGAGCAACTGCTCGAGCTTGATCCCAAGGTATTAGGCATCGAGCAAAGCAGCCGCGCGGTACCATTACCCAAAGATTTACCCAAGGCCACCGAACAGGCTGATGAAATTGCCAACGAGTTTGATATCGACGCCGCCGCGGCGCGGGCGGCCGAATATGGCCTGGAGGCCCTGCAAGGTAAAGCGGGACCTGCACGCGATTCTCTGGTATATTCTGCGGCCATTTCATTGACGCACCTTGGCCGTGCGGAAAACCTGGGCGCTGCCGCCGACATGGCGCGCGAGGTACTGGATTCTGGTAAGGCACTGGCTCACTTTCAGGCTGGCTGACTCGCCAACTAATTAAGACTTGCAAGTTTAGATATCTAGAGGAGATAAACATGAAAGATTTAAACATCTATCGCGAGCATGTTGAGGTAATGGAAAAAGCAGGCGTTGACCCTGAATACATTCAAGGTTGGCAAGGCGGTTTCCTGATTAACCCATTACGCGAAGAGCAGCGTGTCAATGACACCTACAACGCGGGTTATGAAGATGGCACTGCCCGTAACATGGACAACTACAAAAACTTTACCAAGTAAGTTATCGTCCAGACACAAAAAAGGCGGACCTTGTGTCCGCCTTTTTATTTACTGGTTTGGATTGTCACATGAACAGGTTAGGTACCGATCTGTTTAGAGTTTGCTGTATCTCCGGTGCCTCGATATCGATGACCTGATCGGCAACCCAACGTTTGTTTTTCTCACCCATCTGTCTTGTCACCAGCTCACCAAAAAAACGCCGCATGGGAAAACTGGCCCCGCCATTTTCCAGGTCATACTGGAATTCTGCATAGTCATTCATGCGTTCGTTCAATGTATCGATGAAAACCTGGCGATATTCGCCCGGCCCCACGACTTCGCGTAAATTGTCTTCATAATGCTTTGCTGACTTGACAGCCAGCTCGGTAATGAAACGTACACGCTCTTCCTCGCTGAAGCGTTCAATGGTCATACGATCCATCAGGTGAATGGTATAACAGAGAAACTCGGCAATGATATCCATGCGTTGTTTCTGGGTATCTGTCTGGAAATCATTGTTCTCCAGGCTTAATACCGCGTTTTGTGCAATTCGAAATGCGATAAAGGCCAATGCACCCGCGATTTCTTCCACGGAATGTGTCTTGTCTTTCCTGCTCCACTTACTTTTTACGCGCACAACTGGCTCCTAAATCTCTATTAAATCATAAGGTTAATAGCATGCTGCTGATTACTCACCTGCTAGCAGCTATATAGTTCCCGTGCTACGATATTTAAAGTGGTATTTTACTCGATAACTCAAACGAGGGCATAGCAACATTCATGTCAACTGCAGCTGCCAACGCTTTACTCGATCTTTCCAGTATCAAGGATACCGTGCAACTTAATTGCCATATCGCGGATGCCAGCGCCGCGGGCAACTATACACTCTGCGTTTATCTGTTAAAAATGCGCGAGTTTTATCGCTGGGAAAGCGGTTACGATTTTGGTGACAATATTCCACGCGAGGAAGTTGGCAACTGGTTACGTGAACGTGAAGAGTTATGGGAAAGTCTGCAGGAACAGGAATTCGCGAAGATTACCATTCATGGTAAACATTATGACCCGTTCGATGCCGAAGCCATTAACCATAACCTGTTACCGGAACGCCTGGTTTATAGCGCAGGCCTGGGTCGTAACACCCATGCGCATTTTTTCCTGGGCGTGTTAGAAAAACATCACCAGCACCATGATTTCAATATCATGGTGGTTGCCGATGAATATGCGCGTGACCTGACAGCTCCCCCGGCTATGAGCCAGGGTAATACTATATATATTAGACGTGAAGCGTTCAGGCGCATGTTGTGGGAACAATACGAGCAGTGGCTGTGGAACAAACCCGACAATGCCATGGCGCGCGCGCTTCGCTATTACCCGTTTGAATCCCATCTTGAAAATGCGCTTGATCAAATGACCAGTAACGAACTGGATTCAGCCGTGTTACATGAAATTGGTGAAGTCAATGCCGGCCAGGTGCTAGGCAAGGAATGGGAGTCGTTGTTGCTAGATGTTGCACATTCTCGGTTAGAGTACCAGTTACGTGCTATTCGTGATCACTATGCAGACTGCCTCTCCACCTTGCCCGAGTTAATCGACCAGGGTAACGACGCCTCGTTACACTTTTATATTGGCAACCTGAGTAATTTACGCAAAGACCTGTTTCCTTCGCTGGTCAAGGCCTATAACAAGTGGCATGAGAGCAATAAACTCTCATACATGCGCGATATCGCAAAACATGGCACGGAACACTGGGAAAAGCTTTGCCAGTCTGTACTTGCAATTGCAAATGAAAAGCCGGACAACATGCGTGATAGAATTGCAGAACTGATCGAAAACAACAAACTATAAACCCAGCATGGAAAAAACCATCAAACCGCTCTCGACGATTATCGAGGTCAAACCCAATACCTTTATCTTTGAAAAGAAAAATGCGTTACCCGCAGAGGCCTGTGACGAGATGATTCGCCGTTTCGAGGAATACGAATCAGAGCAATATGAAGGTCGTATCGGGCAATCTGTAAATCGGGATCGCAGCATCAAGAAAACCACTGATCTGGTAGTGAGCGGAAAAGAACACTGGCAAGATGTCGACAAGGCATTATTTTATTCTCTCGGTATGGCAATCAAGGAATTCCGGGAAACCTATGAATATTTCAAGGGGCCATTCAAGGATATGGGATACGGGCTGCAACGCTATCTACCCGGCGAACATTATCATTGGCATATCGATGGTGGCAGCCATGAATTCAGCCAACGCCAGCTGGTTGCGTTGTGGTACCTGAACGACGTACCTGGTCCTGGTGGAGAAACCGAGTTTTTATTCCAGGACATTAAAATCAAACCTGAACAGGGCAAGCTTATTCTGTTTCCGCCATTCTGGACGCATGAACATCGTGCCGTGACGCTTGAAGAAGGTATTAAGTATATTGCAACAACATGGGTTGTTTTTGCTTGATCACTGACAGTGATATCACGCTCACCTCACCCCGTACAGATGCGCACTGGGACGCATACTTCGAACTACGCTGGCGCCTGTTACGCAAACCCTGGCAACAACCACCGGGCAGTGAAAAGGATGATCAAGAACAGGATGCCTACCATTGCATGGCACTATACGGGCAACAGCATGTGATTGGCGTAGGTCGCCTGCACAAAAAATCTGAATCGCTAGCCCAGATACGATACATGGCGGTCGTCGAGGATTATCAGCGGCGCGGTATTGGCAAGCTTATCTTACAACACCTGGAAAATGTTGCTCGTGACTGGGATATAAAACATGTCGTGCTGAACGCGCGCGATGCGTATCTGGATTTTTATCTGGCGAACGGATATTTCATTACTGACAAGCGACACGTCTTATTTGATGTAATCCCGCACACGCAACTGCAAAAAGAACTCGACTGCTAAATAGTGTGACTATTATATTGAACTAGCCACCAGTAACGTGTTGCGCCATCGCCTGTTCGGCTTGCTTTTCATCCTGTGCCACTATCATCGACTTGATGACTGACATGACCTGGCGGTAATCTCGCACGAGTTGGCGGGCAATGACGCGTTGGAAATGATGCGTCAAGGGTGAGTTAGCCTGGTATAGCAGGTTAAACGCATTCATTGGCAAGCTGGCTAGTTTAGTCTCACCCTTTGTGCGGCAATAGGCGCTGGTCGGCCGGTGACTGATAAGGCTGTGCAGGCCAACCAGTTCACCCGGTTGCATCGTCTTGATAACCTGCTCACCATGACCGCCGGCTTCCTGGTGCAGAATCTCTACTTCACCTTCAATAATGAAATAAAGATCATTTGCTCCGCTGCCCTGTCTTAGAAATTCTTCGCCATCCCTGTGTTCACGTACAACCAACGCTCGCTCCAGCTTGTCCAGATCATCATTGGTCATTTCGGAGAATTCAGGAATTGTCTGAAAAAAATGTTGCAGGTTCATATCTGTCTCTCGATTAGCCGTGAAGTTTTTTATAGATGTGGCTTGCCCATTCCATCAGGCTGGCATGTTTGTGATGTTCAGATTCATCGGGAATACCCGTGCACCGATTAAACAACAGCCTGTCCGCGCTGCGACACAACTCTATAATCTGATTGGATAACATACGTAGAATGTTGCCCGTCATTTTCAGGTGGCCTTGTTCCAATTGACGAAACGCTTTTTCGGAAAGCACAAGCAGGCTGACGTCGCTGTTAGCAGTAACTGTCATCGTGGCGGGACCGGGTTCGAGCAAATTGGCCATGCAAAAGGTATCACCTGCCTTAATGGCACCCATTTGAATTTGGTTATTATTTCCATTGACGGTTGCGCTTAATTCACCGTCGACTACAAAAAACAGGTTGCCAGTCACATCCCCTTCACGCATTACAACCTCACCCCTGCTGGCATTCTGCTCACGCATGGACGCGATCAATGCTTCCAGATCACCTGGCTCACAATGATCGGCAACGGAGGGGAATAATGCTTTAAAGCTTGCTACGTCAATAGCCATGACCACCTTGTCCTGTTGTTGGGTTAAAAGAGGCTGAGTAAATGGTGTGAACAAATATATGCTCATTTATGGCCACTTGTCTAGGCCGCATACTGCCCAATGGCATGGCTTGCAGTCTACAAAATAACCGGCTGGTTCCAGCAGTGAATGGCGCGCGGATACACGCGTTTAGCGTTTTTGCTTGGTCAATTTCGCTTCAAGCCGCTCGATCTTGTTCTCCAGCTGGGGATAAAGACCGTTTTCTGCGGCCATGTTGTAATATTTGATTGCCTTGGCAAGATCGCGTTTCACACCAAGGCGACCAAACTCATAGGCCTGTCCAAGTTGCAATTGTGAATAACGATCATTCAGTTTGACACCATGCTCATACCACCTGATCGCCTGTTCGTAGTCCTGCTTCACGCCCCAATTGCCGGTGCCAAATAGCTGCCCCAGGCGCATCGCCGCAATATTATTCCCTTTCTCTGCCTCAACCATGAGTATGGTCACGTCAGGACGCATTTTTTCGCCACACAACCCTTCAGCCGGGATCTGGCGGCTCAACCAGTAACAGCGCTCCATGGTATGCGGCTTTTCTTCAACTCCAAAGGGATTATCATCCGCCAGTGTGCTGCCACTATATGCTGCCAGGCCTGAGACAACAAAAGCACCTATGATGCTACGTTGCTTCTTGTCTTTCTTTGCCATACCTATCTCGATTAACTGAACATTTTAAATATAGAATGGTCTTATTTTTATAATCTTGATCCAGATCAGACTTTACTAACAAACACAAAATATATAGCGTGTAAGATTGAGCTAACTCAGTAGCAAATCGTTTATTAGCACTCGCTTAAATAATCGGGATTAAAACATGGGTCCAACTAACAAACTCACCTTGCTGTTAATCTGCCTTGGCCTGACTACACCGTTTGGCGTGGTTGCAAAAAACGCTACGACCACGATTAGCGTAAATAAAAAACACGTCAACACCTGGAACCAGTTTGCCGAACGCATTTATATACTACACCAACACCAGTTAAGCCAACACCCGACATATACGCGCGAATCCAAAGGCGGCTATATGGGCAATGAAGAGTTCTATCGCGAGGTAAAACATTTCGACAAGAAATCCGGTCGCCTGCTCAGTCGAGTATTGTGGGAAATCGAAAATCCCGATCAAATCCATGAAATCGAGGTGTTTGTTTATGATAATAACGGCAGGTTAAAACGTGATTACCTTGCTGCGTTCCTGCCCGGCCATCGCAACACGCCGGTACAAACGCTGATCAATTTCCATTACCAAAACGACGAGCTAAAAAGCTTTCGCCAGTTTGACGCCTCCGGCGAAAAAATTTACGAGCGTTGCCAGGGCAAATTTTTTGGCGCACCGGTAGAGATTGCGCTCACCGATACAGATTTTGCCGCCTATGACTCGCAAACAGCCAAACTGATGGAAAGCGAAGAATACCTGTCCTGCTTTCAAAACACGATTGCCGCGCTGGGTGAGTATAACAACCCGCTGCACGGTATCGAACTGTCACCCGCGCTAATGAAAAAGGCACAGGTAGATGTAACTGAAACCGCTGACGCGGTTGAGCGCCAGATACAGACCCTTACGGCTCAACTGGCAAAAACACCTTCTGCCAAACAGTATTATGAACGCGGTTCCGCCTATCTTAAGTTACGTGTATTTGACAAGGCAGCTGATGATTTCACCCAGGCAATCAAGCTGGATGACTCGCTGGATGATGCCTACCTTGGCCGAGGCCTGGCGCATGGCCGTTTACGTATGTTTGATGAAGCTATTGACGATTTAACCGTCTTTATTGATCGCAATCCAAATAATTCACATGCCTATACCAAGCGCGGCGTTAGGCGCATCTGGGCCGGGGATTATGAAAATGCAGAAAAAGACCTAAAAAAGGCTATTGCGCTCGATGCCAACAATGCAGAAGCCCGCGATGACCTTGGTGTAATGTATGCGCGCAAAAAAGAATTCAAAAAGGCACTGGAACAATTTACTCGTGTCGTCGAAATTGATCCTAGCTATAGCAAAGGCTTTCACAATCTCGCCATGACGCACCATATACTTGGTAATTACGACCAGTCTCTCATGAGTATCAATAAATCGCTGGAGTTATTACCCAATGATAAAAACGCGCTCTTGCTAAAAGGAGAGACGTTACTAAAGCTGGGCCGACGCGAAGAAGCTGAAGCAATTATGGATAGGGCTGAATTTTTACCAGAAGGCGGTTGGCAGGAGCGGTTCTCGTTACAGTAATAGCGATCCGTTAACCCATTTCAATTTCTGTTTGGTTCATATCGCCATCCACTGAAATATAAATACCCTGGATACCTGGCATGGTCTTCAATATGTAGCCAGCCATTAACATGGTCATGGCCTCGTTTTCATTTTCAATTGCTGTGAGTAAGCGATCGGCAGCTACCTGGCAACGTTGCCTGGCATCCAGGTTATCAACCCATGAGCGGCTCATTTGCCAGCCTTTATCCATGTCGCTGTCCATCTTTGCAAAAATGCCTTCGGCTTCGGCAAGTTTTGCATCGGGTACTTCGACTTGCCGCGAATAGTCACCTATATGCACATTCAGTTTCATTGACTTGTCCTGTAAAACGCAGGCAGTATTGTAACCGGTATCTTCACTGATAAACACAGACCATGTTGCTGGAAATTCCCCATCTGCTATCAAAAAAGAAACTTACCGAGGTGCAGCAACTTTTGCGTGATGCCCGTTTTGTGGATGGCAAATTATCTGCTGGCATGTACGCGCAGCGCGTCAAACATAACGAAGAGTTACCTGCCGATGCTGCACAGCTACAGCATCTCAATAACCTGGTCATGAACACCCTGGTGCAACATCCCGAGTTCCAGAGTGCCGTGTTACCACACCGTGTGGCCTCACCTTTTTATGCCCGCTATGGTAAGGGGCAATCCTACGGAGACCATATTGACGACCCGGTCATGGGACCAATGGGTCAACGTTACCGCTCAGACGTATCCTGCACGATTTTCCTGTCCGACCCGTCAGATTATGGCGGGGGCGAGCTGGTCATTCGCACCCCCTTTGGCGATCAGTCCGTTAAACTCGCCGCGGGCCATGCGATCATTTATCCATCCAGCAGCCTGCATCATGTGAATGCCGTCACGGACGGAGAGCGGCTGGTGGCGGTGACCTGGATTCAAAGTCTTGTCCGGGATGCGGCGCGCCGCGAACTGTTATACGAGCTCAACCTGGCGCGTGAAAAATTGATGCGAGATAACCCGGATGCACCGGAGACCAAACAGGTTGATCACACCTATGTCAACCTGGTTCGCATGTGGTCAGAAGTCTAATAGTTATTATTAAACAACAGGTTATATCTCTTTATTAATGTGCAATTAAAGTAGTTTATTAAGTTTACCAATGTGCAATTAACAGTCACAAAAAAGGCCGCATAAGCGGCCTTTTGTATTGCACTTTAAGCAGGTTTTAGCCCTGAGAGCCCTTCTCTGTATGTGCAATGGCGCATATTTCCATCGCCAGTTTCATATAGTCTTCACGATAGTTTTTCAGTTCATGATCGTCGCCAGCAGCATAATAATCTGCAGCAGTTACACCATTCTTGTGCTCGTAGTCGATGAATTTCTTTTGCATTGCCAGCAATTCTTTGATTTTCGCCTGTTTGTCGCTCATCGCAAACCTCGCTTTAAAATTTGAATGTAATCCGTTTTCTCTCAACAGAGGGTAAATTTACCTGAGAATGGCAGGGAATATAGCAAACCCCCTGCGCACTCTCTATATCACCTTTGGCTTATAGGCTAATTAGTAACCGCCCTTGCGAGTACTCTGTGCCAAACCCGCAATTTTACGACCCTGTTTTGACGGCATTTGTGGGAACATCAGGTACATGTCCTTGGAGCTGACTTTCTTGCCCCATCTCTTTCCCATCTCTTTCAGAATAGTACGTTCATTTGGCTCATTGCCGGCGTTGTTGAAGTGCTCCTCACGCAGGTAATTCACCACGTCCCAGTGCTCCTGGGTCATCTCGATACCTTCATCCGCTGCCAACACCTTGGCGACTTCCTCGTTCCAGTCGTTCACGTCTTCTAGGTAACCGTTATCTGTTGTTGCAATAGTCTGCCCGTTTACTTCGAGTGCCATTGTAGTTTCCTCTAGAATTTAAGTTTATGCTCTGCAATTATTCCGTTGATTAACTGCACACAAATTTAAAGTGCGCCTATTATCAGTATTTTTTAATATTGATCAAGCTCTGGGCACGTATTTAGCCCGAACGGGATAGTCATCAATCCTCGCGTTTGACCGCGCTAATGCCCTTCTGTGGAATAAACAAGCCGCAGCCGAATTTACGACCCGGGCCGATACCTTCCTGCTGGAGCTTGATGGCATGTTCTGGTGTTAACTCGGCGAGCATTAGACTACGCGTAAAGATATAACCGTCCTGCATGCGCATCTTGTGTTGTTTGCCCGCCATCATTTTTGAGATTGGTATATCCATCTCTTCAATCATTTCTGCACAACGTTGCATAAACTGGTTTTCGTCCTGTGACTCTTCGGTTACCACGTAACGAGCAAACATTGTGGGTAATGGACTAAGCTCTTTTTGTTTGGCATCTTTGACTTTCAAATCAAACCCATCGATATCAAGCAGCTGGCCAGACAATGCGTGCGCATCATCAATACGATGCTTGGGTACACGCAATGTCATACGTGTACGACGTGACAGGCATAAAATTTCATTTTCTGGATCTTCCGGACGCATCCAACCATTGCCGGATTCAGCCACATGAATCAAATGCAGTCCTGTTAGTTCTTCATCGGCAAACCAGGGAAGTGCCTTTTGAATCGATTCCGATAATGATAAGGCATGATCGATTGGCAAACATTTGCACTCAAGACCGAATATTAAATCAACAACATCATCCGGCACCCTGAATTCTTTTTTGCTATCACTATCTTCTTTCCAGTACATTGATTTAACCCTGTAATTTGCCTAACGGCGTTGACCACTGGTAAACGCGGCCTCAAGCTGATCTTCCCAGTTTGCTGGCGTGTCACTGAATGGTGGTTTCACATCAAACCGAAAAAACATTTCGCCCTGGCTGGCTCGTACCCTGACTGCTTCTTTTAGTTGTTCAAAAGAGGTCATGTCATGGCCTTGTAGCAATACTTCACTCAAATTCAGCATCTTTTAATCCCTAACATTCGTTGGCGCAATGCGATCGAAATACCTCGCACGATACAACAATCGCTTATGCGCTGCGTCTTCTTCAAACGCGGTGCGATTATGCAACACGTTATTACTGATAACGCCTTCATTCGCGTTCAGGCGATAACGAAAAAGAAACGGTGAGTCGCTGTTTAAGAACGCTGTAATCTCTTCGACTGCCGCATGCGTCGTGGCATCATCATGCCAGGCAATATTGCGTGTCCGCGCAGAATAACGCATGTGCAGATTAGCGTTAGCATCCAACGAAAATACCGGTCCAACTGTTTCGCCCCGGATTTCTTCACCGTCTTCTGTATTCGGTGGAATGGTCATGCACGCCGGGTCCATCAAGCTGGATATATAGTCGGGATTGCGATCTCTCAAGTGCAGGTAGAGGATCTCATGGTCCAGCAGCATATTCTCCCCGCCCGAGGCGGCTGGGTTGGCGCAATGCATGACAATGGCGCGTACTTGCCTGTCAAGCGGGTTGTAGTAGCCATCGGTATGCCAACTGAGACGCTTGTTAGTGTAAGGGATATAGCCACCCTTGCGCCCGGTGTCCATGACTTGCAGCGAGGTGATGCTGTCCTCGTCAGCGCACAGGTTACTGTCTAGACGTACAAGCCCCATTTGCCGCCCCAATGCGCGCACGTCGCCCTTGGTCATGGCTTTGCCCGTGCATCTATATATAGCGACGTTGGTTTTGTTTATGACGGCCTGGAGTGCAGACAATTCCTTGTCCGACAATTGCTGCGGGTCGGCTATCTCGACAATCAGCCCTTCTGCACCAACAGGGTACTTATCCAGTTTGTTTGCCCGCCAGGCGGCATAGGCGGCCGTGTTCCCTGGCTCAAAGGGGCTCATGGAGTTAGCCTGTTCCTGTTTCACCATGCGAGTCATAAGGGGAATATTAAAACATAGCGGATTGTTAATACAGCTTATAACTGACTAATTTAGTCGTATATTAGAAAATTTTTATATAGGCTATTCACCTGCCGCACTCGGGGATATATAATCCCGCGCTCAACACCTGTTTAGTTTTTATAACTTATTGTTAATAAAGTCATTTTTATTGTGCTGCAGGCATGAGCCAGGCTAAAAACAGCAATTTCGTGAATGACGCCGAAAAATGATTAATTTTTATCTATCCCTAAAGGGGTAAGTCAGGATTCGCCGATCATCCCATCGGTGTGGTTCTGCCAACGGGCGAGTCAACCTAAACTTCGCTCCAGTAAGAAATTACGGTTTTTTTATGTGTTACGAGGCTCAGTTTATGACCCGTAGCACGTTAAAGAGTTAACCCGAAATTAGCCGGCTAATTAACGAGTTATATCCAAAGGAGAAAGCCATGGATAAAAACAAGATTCACCCAACGCCAATGCTCGATGTTCTTGAAGAAGGCCCCTGGCCAAGCTTCATCTCTGGTTTCAAACGCATGCGTGATCAACACCCTGACCAGCGCATCAACGAAATGGCCAACTCACTGTTAGGTCAGCTAGAGCACTCTTACGAAACCCGCAAAGGCTACTGGAAAGGTGGTACGGTTTCTGTATTTGGTTATGGTGGTGGAATCATTCCTCGCTTCTCTGAAGTGGGTAAAGCTTTCCCTGAATCAAAAGAATTCCACACTCTGCGCGTCCAACCACCTGCAGGTAACTACTATACAACTGACATGCTGAACCAACTGGCTAACAGCTGGGAGAAACATGGTTCAGGTATGGTTACCTTCCACGGTCAGACCGGTAACATCATGTTCATCGGTACNNGGTCCTTGCGTACGTACCGCTATGTCTTGTGTCGGTGCGGCACGTTGTGAGCAGTCTTGTGCAAACGAGCATGCAATTCAGCGTCACCTGGTAAACACCTTTACTGATGATGTACACCGCCCTGCTCTGCCTTACAAATTCAAATTCAAAGTGTCCGGTTGCCCGAACGACTGCCAAAACGCCATCGAGCGTTCTGACTTTGCAGTGATTGGTACATGGCGCGACGACATGAAAATCGACCAGGCTGAAATCAAAGCCTTCATCGACAAGAAAGGTCGCCAGTACGTTATTGATAACGTTACCTCACGTTGCCCAAGTAACTGCATGACGCTGAACGACGATGATACGCTGGATGTTGATAACCACAACTGCGTGCGTTGCATGCACTGCCTGAACGTCATGCCAAAAGCATTGTCTCCCGGTGATGACAAAGGCGTTACCCTGCTTATCGGTGGTAAGCGCACACTGAAGATTGGTGACCTGATGGGTACCGTTATCGTTCCGTTCATAAAGCTCGAAACCGCTGATGACTATGAGAAGCTGGTTGATCTTGCGTCTGAAACCATCGACTTCTTCGCTGAAAACGCACTGGAACACGAGCGTACCGGTGAAATGATTGAACGTATCGGCCTGGTTAACTTCCTTGAGGGTATCGGTGTCGAGGTTGATCCGAACATGGTCAGCCATCCACGTCAGTCTTCCTACATTCGTATGGACGGTTGGGATGAAGAAGCTGAAAAATGGTTCCAACGCAAAGCTGAAGCTGCTGCAAGCTAATTCAGTTTTATAGCGAAACAGATTAAAGAACTCAGGAGAATAAGATGGCATTACAAGACATGCGTCAGCCAATTGAATCAGGATGTCCTGATGGCTTTCAGTACATGCATCCCGTTATGCGTAAAAACTATGGCCAGTGGAAATACCACGAACATCCTCGTCCGGGCGTACTCGTTCACTATGCACACAGCGGCGATGAAATCTGGACAGTTAAAGCCGGTACCCAGCGTATCCTTGACCTGTACACACTGCGCAAGCTGACAGAAATTGGTGACAAGTTTGCTGATGGTTATGTGCGTTTCACCATTCGCAGTAACATCGAATACATGGTTGCTGACAAGTCCAAGGTCGAGCCGCTGATCAAGACACTCGAAGATGCGGGCTTTGTGGTTGGTGGTACCGCCAACTCGGTTGCCATGATTTCACATACACAGGGCTGGTTGCACTGTGACATTCCAGGCACTGATGCGTCTGGTGTTGTGAAAGCCATGATGGACGAACTCATTGACGAGTTTAAAAACTGCAACATGCCTAACCGTGTGCATATCACTACTTCATGCTGCCAGATTAACTGTGGTGGTCAGGGTGATATCGCGATTAACGTACAACACACCAAGCCACCCAAGATTAACCACAACCTGGTTTCTAACGTGTGTGAGCGTCCGTCAGTTGTTGCACGTTGCCCGGTTGCAGCGATTCGTCCTGCAATGGTTAACGGCAAACCTTCCCTGGAAGTGGACGAGAAGAAATGCATCTGCTGTGGTGCGTGCTTCCCGCCATGTCCTCCGATGCAAATTAACGATCCAGAACACTCCAAGCTGGCCATCTGGGTTGGCGGTAACCACTCTAATGCACGTGGCAAACCGACCTTCCAGAAACTGGTTGCTGCCGGTGTTCCCAACAACCCGCCACGTTGGCCTGAAGCNNACTGCTATCGTTAAGCAGATCCTCAAGGCTTACAAAGAGGGTGCAAAAGACTGGGAGCGTATCAACGACTGGATCGAGCGTATTGGCTGGCCGCGCTTCTTTGAAGTTACCGGTTTGCCGTTCACCAAGTTCCACATTGATAACTGGACCGGTGCACGTAACAGTCTGAATGCCTCTACTCATATCCGCTTCTAATAATTAAAAGGCTGTCGAATATGAAACTAGGTATTCAGGTAAACGAAGGGCCCTATACCCACGAAGCCTCCAATACAGCCCTGAATTTTGTCAGGGCTGCGCTGGAAGCGGGACACGAGGTCTTCCGCGTATTTTTCTATCACGATGGTGTTAACAATGGCACGCGTTATACAACGCCGCCACAGGACGATCGTCATCTNNATCTCTGGCCTTGGTCAGTTGATCGAAGCCGGTATTCAATGTGACCGCCTAATTGTGTTTGGTGATTAAGGGAGTTATACGACATGTCTGAGACAAAGAAATTCATGTATGTCAATCGCAGAGCTCCCTACGGCACAATCTATGCCTGGGAGTCGCTCGAGGTCGTTCTGATCGGTGCTGCATTTGAACAGGATGTCAGTCTGGCTTTCGTTGATGATGGTGTTTACCAGATCATGAAAAACCAGGACACCAGCGAGCTTGGCATTAAAAACTTTTCACCCACATACAGTGCGCTCGGCGATTACGATATCAACAAGATTTACGTTGAAAAAGAATCACTCGAAGAGCGTGGTTTGACAGTTGACGATCTGCTTCCGCTTACATGGGAAGACGAAGACGACGACTGGGCCGAGAAAGATTCTATTCGCGTCGTTAGCGCGGAAGAATTGAAAGCCCTGTTTGATGAGCAAGATGTCTTGCTCAGTTTCTAAGGTGAGGAGTTAACAATGGCAACTTTACACACAGTAAACAAATCATCTTTCGACAAAAACTCGCTGGAAGCCTGCGTAAGACTGGCAGCCAAAGGCGGTTCAGTCATCATGATTGAAGACGGTGTTTATGGCGCAATGAAAGGCACAGCAAAATCAGCTGTTGTTGAAAACGCCAAGGGTGATTTGAGTTTTTATGTTTTAGGACCTGACTTGAAAGCGCGCGGCATTGATGAGAGCAAACTTATTGATGGCGTAACAGTTGTCGATTACAGCGGTTTTGTAAAGCTGACCGTAGAAAACGACAAAGTACAGGCTTGGGTTTAATTTTTAGAACTGTAATACAGTTCAAATTTGTACAGGAGAACGTACCATGGCAATTGAAGTAAATGGCAAAACCTACGAAGTGGATGAAGAAGGTTACTTGGCGGATCTGAATACTTGGGATCCAGAAGTTGCAGAAGTAATGGCCAAGGAAGATGACTGCGAACTGACTGAAAACCACTGGGAAGTTATCAACTTCCTGCGCGAGTACTATGAAGAGTATCAGATCGCACCTGCAGTACGCGTGCTGACCAAGGCGATTGGCAAAAAGCTGGGTAAAGAAAAAGGTAACAGCAAGTACCTGTACGAACTGTTCCCATACGGCCCTGCCAAGCAAGCATGTAAATATGCTGGCCTGCCTAAGCCGACTGGTTGCGTCTAATTCAAACGCAGCATTGTTGGAGGGGGCCTATACCCCCTCCACTATTCATCATCTGAATTATTAAAAAATACAGGGCGACATCGGATGGAATACTTATTTGCAATATTGTTTTACGCGGCGTTTTTGTTTATGGCCGTGGGCATCATTGTCAAAATCAAACAATATGCACAAACACCTGCCCCCCTGAAGATTCCGACTACGCCGGCACCGGTTACCAAGACAGGTGTTGTGTGGCGTATGGCGACAGAAATTGTATTCTTTAATAGTTTATTCAAGTCCACCAAGTGGACCTGGATCTTTGGCTGGATATTTCATCTTGCCCTACTACTGGCCTTTTTCAGACATCTGCGTTACACCATCGATCCAAACGGCATGTTTGGTTTCATGTGGCCGCTGATCAATAACTGGCTGGTACAATTCGCTGGCCAATATGGCGGCTTCTTGATGCTGGTTGGATTGCTGGGATTGCTGGGTCGTCGCATCTTTGTCGACCGCGTTCGTTACATTTCCAGCCCATCTGACTACGCAATGCTGATTTTAATACTGGCAATTGCCGCAACAGGCATGCTGATGTCATTTGTTGCACACACTGACATTGTCCAGCTCAAGGCATTTGTACTTGGCCTGATTCACTTCAGCATTCAGCCGTTACCAACAGACGGGTTGCTGATTACACATTTACTGCTGGTGATCTTATTGATGATCATCTTCCCACTGAGCAAGCTGTTACATGCGCCGGGTGTTTTCTTCAGTCCGACGCGCAACCAGGTAGATAATCCTCGTGAACAACGTCACCTGGCATCCTGGGCTCGCAAGCTGGAATCAGGCAACTAAATAATAACAACGGATGAGGTAAAGACGTGGCGGATTTCGAAACTCCAGAATTCAGAGAATACGCAATCATCCCTAAGCTGAAGCCGGGAGTGATGGCTGGAAGTAGCCCTTTCATAGCCAAACCTCCGCATCAGGAGCCGTTGAATTTCCCAGGTGAACTGGTTGAGAACTGGAAAGAAAAAGCACTGGATAAAATGGATGAACTGCGCGGCAAATACCGTTCGCTGCAGGTCTTTCTGGATATCTGTGTGAAGTGTGGCGCCTGTACTGATAAATGTCACTACTACCTGGGTACTACCGACCCAAAAAACATGCCAGTGGCACGCCAGGATCTGTTGCGCCAGGTATATCGCCGTTACTTTACCTTTGCGGGTAAATTCTTTGCCAAGCTTGGCATTCCCGGTTTTGTCGGCGCGCGTGAACTTGATCGCGAAGTATTAGACGACTGGTACAGCTATTATCACCAGTGTTCCCAGTGCCGTCGCTGCTCAGTCTATTGCCCATACGGTATTGATACAGCAGAAATCTCCATGGCCGCACGTGAGATCATGGATTCAGTTGGCATGGGGCAGAAATACTGTAATGAAATTATTAGCAAGGTTTTCAAGATTGGTAACAACCTTGGATTACCTGAGCCCGCTTTGGCCGACACACTCGAAGGACTGGAAGAAGAAGTACTGGAAGATACCGGTGTAGCAGTTAAATTTCCGCTCGACCAAAAAGGCGCCGACATCCTGCTGGTTACCCCTTCCGCTGACTTTTTTGCTGAACCACATGTTGATGGCCTGATTGGATACGCGAAGGTCTTTCATGAAGCAGGCGTGAACTGGACAATAAGTTCGTACGCATCAGAAGCGGCTAACTTTGGTATGTTCATCGGTAGTTACGAAAACATGCGCCGCGTGTCGATGCGTATTCGTGAAGCTGCACTGGAACTGGGTGTCAAACGTATCGTGTTTGGTGAATGTGGTCATGCCTGGCGTGTTGCCTACAGCTTCCTGAACACACTGGCTGGACCGTTTGATTTTCTGGATCCGAACTACCCGGTTCCACAACACATTTGTGAGTTCACCTACGACCTGATTCAAAAAGACAAGCTCAAGTTTGATAAATCTGAGAACGACCACATGACGCTGACGTATCACGACTCGTGTAACGTGGCACGTGCTTCACGCATGGGCTCCGAGCCAGGCGGTCAGTTCAAGATTCCGCGCGAAGTCATCAAGGCAGTCTGTAACAACTTTTATGATATGCCGGCAGATACCATCGGTGAAGGCACCTACTGCTGTGGCGGTGGTGGTGGTCTGTTAACCGATGACCTGATGGAGATTCGCGTCAAGGGTGCGCTACCACGTATGGAAGCACTCAAGCAGGTTGTAGAAGATAATGGCGTAACACACATGGCTGCGATCTGCGCCATCTGTAAAAGTCAGTTTAGCAAGGTACTGCCCTACTACGGCTTTACCATGGATCAGATTGTAAGTGTTCATCAGTTGGTAAGCGATGCAATCATTCTTACCAAGAGCGATGAAGACGCAGTAACGACTGAAGAAGATTAGGTTTATTGGTTACGGTAATACCGGACTGTTAGCACAGGAGACTTAGGCATGGCTACATCACGTGACGATATGCAAGACAACAAACTCACGTTCCGTCGATATGAAGACGGTGACGCTGAATGGGAATCGAATGTTGATCGCATTTTCAAGGGCGATCATACACATAAATGCCCGACCTATGTGCACCGCACCCCACCTTGCCAGGGTAGCTGCCCGTCAGGAGAGGACATTCGCGGCTGGCTTGATATCGTGCGTGGTATTGAAAAGCCCTCTGGCGACATGACCATGCAGGAATATGCATTCCGTCGCTCCACGGACGCCAACCCGTTCCCCTCCATCATGGGTCGTGTTTGCCCTGCCCCGTGTGAAGACGGTTGTAACCGCAACCAGGTTGAAGACCATGTCGGTATCAACGCGGTCGAGCAATACATTGGTGACACCGCGCTGGATCAAGGTTTCAAATTTGCTGCTGGCAAAGACACTGGCAAGAAGATCGCTGTTATCGGTGGTGGTCCTGCTGGCCTGGCGGCTGCCTACCAGCTGCGTCGTCGCGGTCATGGTTGTACCGTATTTGATGACCACGCCGAACTGGGTGGCATGATGCGCTATGGTATTCCGGGTTATCGTACTCCGCGTGATGTACTGGACGGTGAAATCCAACGTATCATCGAAATGGGTGTGGAAGTTAAAACCAACACCCGCGTTGGTAAAGATGTGTCACTGGAAGACCTGGAAAAAGAGTACGATTCGATTCTGTGGGCGCTGGGTGCCAAGAAAGGTCGTCAATTGCCTGTCCCGAATGCAGATAAAGCATCAAACTGTCTGACCGGTGTTGATTTCCTTGAAGCCTTTAACGACGGTCGCCTGAAGCTGGTATCAGAAAAAGTTGTCGTAATCGGTGGTGGTGATACCTCCATTGACGTTGTGTCGGTTGCACGTCGTCTTGGTCACATCACCAACATCAATGAAAAAGATCGTCCAGAAAATATTGTATTGGGTCATACCGCGCATGATGTCGCGTCTTCTGCAACACGCCAGGGTGCAGACGTAACCCTGATTACCCGTTCTGCGATCGAAAAAATGAATGCAGCCGAACATGAGATACATGATGCACTGCGTGAGGGTGTTAAAATCCGCGGCCAATTGAACCCCGTCGAAGTTGTTCTGGGTCAGGATGGCCGTGCTACTGCGCTGAAAGTGGTTGAGCTTGAAGATGACGGCAAGACCCCCAAAGAAGGCAGCGAGTTTGAAATCGAAGCGGACCTGATCGTGTCAGCCATTGGCCAGGGCGGTGACCTGACTGGATTCGACGGCGTCGGTAACGATCGTGGCTTCATCGATGCCGACCAGCACTACCAGGTACCTGGAAAGCCTGGCCACTTCGTGGCAGGTGACATCGTGCGCCCTCACCTGTTAACGACTGCGATTGGTCAGGCCTCGGTTGCGGTAGAAAGTATTGACCATTACCTGAAGCATGAAAATCTGGTCAAGCGTCCCAAGGTAGACAAGCACCACTTCGACCTGTTGAACAAGTTACGTGAAGCGGGTCTTGAGCCTGAAGAATTCGCACCACAAGACAGCGATGACATGTGGGGTACAAACAGCAAGAAGTTTGCGATTCACAACTACGAAGATCGCTCGGCACATGAAATTATTCCGTCGACCAAGCTGTTCCTGGGGCATTTTCCCTTTACGCCGCGCGTCAAGCGTACAGAGGAAGTGCCTTCTGCCGAAGAGGT